>CAWJAC010000001.1:0-15874 GCA_963840745.1 Candidatus Zambryskiibacteriota bacterium
TTGTTGTAAGAGAGAGGGTTGGGAGTGAGTTATTCCGAAACCACTCGCAAAACTTCTTCAATGGTGGTCAGGCCTTGAGCGGCTTTGAATATGCCGTCTTCGAGCATGGTGAGCATGCCTTCTTTTTTGGCTTGCAATTCAATGTCTTCGGTAGTTGCTCCTTTTATTATTAAATCTTTAATGGCAGTCGAAACATTGAGTACTTCGTATATGCCAATGCGGCCCTTAAAGGCCTCTTCCCCAGCCTTTTTTTCCGGCCTAAAGAAAGGTATATTTTCCCAACTATCTTTTTTACCGACTATCTTTTCTTCCTGTAAGACATCCAAAACATGTTTTAAGTCAACTACTTTAGAAATCGATTCTGTTTCCGCTTTAGAAAGATAATATTTTTCTTTCTTATCGGAAAGTTTTCGGACGAGCCTTTGGGCAATGATGGCGTCAATGGTAGAGACAATGAGGAAAGGCTCTACTTTCATATCTATAAGACGAGGCACCGCGCCAGCAGCAGAGTTGGTGTGCAGAGTTGAGAGCACCAAATGCCCGGTGAGCGAAGCATTGATAGCTAGAGAGGCTGTTTCGTTATCGCGAATTTCACCGACCATTATTATATCCGGGTCTTGGCGCACCAAAGTGCGTAAACCAGAGGCAAATGAGAGCCCTATTTCCGGCTTAACTTGGGTTTGATTGATCCTCTTCATTTGATACTCAATAGGATCTTCAACGGTGGAAATGTTGACGTCGGGAGTATTTAAAATATCGAGCATTGTATAAAGAGTGGTTGATTTGCCGCTACCGGTCGGGCCGGTGGTCAGTATCATACCGGTCGTATGCTGCAGCACTTTGTGCAAAAGCTCCAATGCTTCTCCATGAAAACCCAATGATTCCAAAGTAAAGCCGGACACAGATTCGCGCAAAAGCCGCATCACCACTTTTTCGCCATAATAGACTGGCAAAGTAGATACGCGAAAAGAAACTTTTTCTCCGTTCATATTGATTTTAAATCGGCCGTCTTGGGGCAATCTTTTCTCGTCAAGTTTCAAACTAGAAAGCACTTTGATGCGAGCCACCAGAGAATAACCGATATGCTTTGGCAAAATCATGGCATCATGCAACAAGCCATCAATCCTGTATCTCACCAAAATCTGATCCTCCAGAGGTTCAATATGAATATCGGAAGCATTTTGAATAATAGCGTGTTTTAGTAGTGTATCTACAATCCGCACTACCGGCAATTCCTCGGCCAATTTTTTCAAATCACCTTCGGAAGCGCTCTCTTGCGGCAATTTTTCGGTAATAGTTTTTATTTCATCCGAATCACTTTTTATAATATCGCCAAATTCGTCCTTAAGATTTTTTTGATATTGAATCAAAGCTCCACGCATTGACTCCGAGTCGGTCAGCCGCGGCAAGATCTTCAGTCCCACCTTTTTTCTTATCGAATTGAGAGCCTGCAAGTCATCAGTATCAAGCATGGCCACCTCGAGAGAATCATCTTTTTTTGCAAAAGCGATAACGTTGTGTTTTCTGGCTACCGGCTCAGGAATAAGGGTCAGTACATCATGATTTAAAGTTTGACCTTTTAGATTTATGAAAGGAATACCGAGAATATAAGCCTGAACCCGGCGCAAATCATCATCGGAAAATTTGCCTTTTGATACGAGAATATCGCTTAGCGGCTTTTTTTTCGATTTGGCCTCTTTCTCCACTTCCTCAACTTCCGATTTGGAAATGAGCCCGGCATCGATAATGAAATCTTTTATTTGTGAATCTTCTACGTGCATAGTAAAAATTAATTATAACAAAAAACAAAAAACAAAACTATTGTTTCAAGAGCCTTATCCTTAATGACCTAACGCGGAAACAATATGTTTTGTTTTTTGTTGAGTTATGAAATATTTCTAGATCTGTTTCTCATTCCGGCAATCAAATATTTTCTTGGATTTTTATCTAAATCAATGAAGTCGTCTGCCGCTTCAATAAGACGGGCAGAAGTTGATTTGCCGAATGAAGCTACTTCTACCTGGCAGCCAACATTTTTTAGAAATTCCACAAGCGGCACGAAATCACCGTCACCGGTTACCAAAATAACCGCATCTAGTTTGGGTGCTAGTTTGATAGCATCCACCGCCAGTCCGACATCCCAGTCCCCTTTTTTGGCGCCACCGGCAAAAATTTGCAGATTTTTGGTTTTAGTTTCAATGCCAATTTTTTCCAATGCGTCAAAAAAGCCTTTTTCTTCACCCGATTCGGTGGTGATAACATAAGCCACCGCTCTGGTGAGCGACCGGCCAGAGAGACCTTCTTTGACCACTTGGTCAAAATTCACTTTGGCTCCATAAATATTTTTGGCGCTGTGATAAAGATTTTGCGTATCAATAAAAATACCAACTCTCTGGTTTTTGTGTTTTATAACTGCCATAATATTAAATTAGAATTATTAAAAATTAAGAAGTTTTTTTGAGATCGAGCTTCTTAATAAGAGCATTATACCTTTTTATATCTTTTTTCTCCAAATATTTCATATGAGCTTTTCGGTCAGCCACCAAACCCAAAAGGCCTCGGCGGGAATGTTTATCTTTTTTGTTTTTCTTCAAATGAGCCGCCAAATCATCAATGCGACGCGAAAGTACCGCGATCTGCACTTCCGGGCTGCCAGTGTCAGTATCGTGTATTTTAACTTCCTTTATAATTCTTTGCTTTTTGTTCTTGTTAAGCATGCTAAAAGCGTAGCATAAAACAAAAATTTACGCAACATCTCGTCAAAAATATTTTGCGACGTTTGTTTTTGAATAATGATATAATTTGTTTTCCTCCCCCTCTTAAGATAAGAGGGGGTTGGGAGGTGATATGAAAGACTTAGAACAACTAAAAAGGCAGTTTTTGGAATATGTGGAGATTGAAAGAGGCAGAGCGCTTAAAACTGTTGAGAATTACAACCACTATCTTTCGGTTTTTTTGGAACAAACTGGAGTTAAAAAACCAGGTGATATTAACGATAATATGGTGAGAGAGTTTAGACTGTGGCTTAACAGGCAAGTGACCGGAAATAATCGTAAAACCGGGGAGACCTTGTCTCGGAAGACACAAAATTATTATCTGATCGCCATACGCGCTTTTTTGAAATACTTAGCCAGACAGGAAGTAAAATCTATGCCTTCGGAGAGGATTGAATTGGCCAAAACTCCTGAAAGATCTTTGGATTTGATAACAGAACAGAATTACAAAGATTACTTCAGGCTGCAAAAAAACACCGAAGAGGAAGATGTTAGTATTTAAATGATTTTCGCGACAAAGCAATATTGGAACTTTTGTTCTCAACCGGCCTGCGTGTCTAGCGAGCTTTGTTCCCTATCACGCGATATAGACCTCACTACCGATGAATTATCAGTCATAGGCAAAGGCAAAAAAGTGCGTGTAGTTTTCATCTCCGATTACGCTAAAAAAGTTTTAAAGGAATACTTGGCCAAAAGAAAAGATCTGGATGATGCGCTCTTTGTCCAACTTTCAAAAAACGGCAAATCACAAGAAAAAAGGGGTAAAAGTTTGGGCCTCACTCGTCGTTCCATAGAAAGAATCGTAAAACAATGTGCGATTAAGGCTGGCATTTCCAAAAGAGTGACACCTCACACTATGCGCCACCTTTTCGCCACTGACCTCCTTTCAAACGGCGCCGATTTGCGTTCCGTCCAAGCTCTGCTTGGCCACGCCAACATAGGTACAACCCAAATTTACACCCATGTCACCGACAAACACTTGCGTGACATACACAAAAAATTCCATAATAAAAACAATGAGAATAATTAGCTTGGAATGTAAACGGGCTGAGGGCGGTGCATAAAAAGGGGTTCCTTTTGCCTTTTGTTGATGAATACAAGCCAGATATTATTTGTTTACAGGAAATTAAATCAAAAAAAGAGCAGAATGAGCTTGATTTGAAAGATTATGAAGAGATATGGAATCCGGCAGATAAAGCCGGCTATGCCGGCACAGCCATATTTTGCAAACAAAAGCCCGTGAATGTAATGCTTGGTTTCCCTACTGAAATTTTGGAAAAGTATGATTTAGAAAAAGACCAATACGGTAATCCCAACAAAGAAGGGCGTGTAATAGGGGCTGAATTTAAAGACTTTTTTATTGTTAATTCCTATACTCCAAATTCTAAGCCAGACTTGAGCCGTCTCAGTCTGCGTCATAAAAAATGGGATCCGGCTTTTTTGGAATATGTCAAAAATTTAACCCATTCGACAAGCTCAGGGCAAGCAAAAAATGTTATATTTTGCGGAGATTTGAATGTCGCTCATAATGAAGATGATTTAGCCAATCCCAAACAAAATGAAGGCGAACATGGATTTACAAAAGAAGAACGTGAAGGAATAGATAAAATTATTGAGGCTGGATTTGTTGATACTTTTCGCCATTTTACAAAAGGCAATGGCCATTACACTTGGTGGTCTCATTGGGCTAATGCTCGTGCCAGAAATATTGGCTGGAGAATAGATTATTTCTTTGTAAATAAAGAGTTTATGCTAAAAATCAAAGATTCAAAAATACTTCCTAACGTCCTCGGTTCAGACCACTGCCCTATCATTTTAGAATTGAAAGATTAAATAATGAAAAAAGGTTTTACTTTAATAGAGTTGCTTGTCGTTATAGCCATTTTAGGCATTTTATCTTCTATTGTTTTAGTATCACTTAACCAAGCTCGCAGTTCGGCCGCTTTGGCCAGAACCAAATTAGAGTTCAGAAGCTTGACTACTGCTATAGAGTTATACATGGAAGATCATGGTGGAGTGTATCCTGCTGATGTAGACCGCAACTTACCGCCGGGGCTTGAGGCTTATTTATCAACCGGCAACTGGCCAAACGCCCCGTGGCCGGGCAGTGTTTATGATTGGGATAATTGGACAGATCCGAATACCGGTATGCCGATAATTCAAATAAGCGTGAGATTTTGCCCAATGGGAGGACCTCTTAGCGCGTGCAGATTTCCAGATGAATCTTGGGCTAATAATTTTGGGATTGACAGTGCTGTGTATTATTGCATTGAAGGATCTTGCCGTCCTCATATAAACGAACCCGTGGATTATCCAGGGTATTGCATTAATTGCCCCCATTAAGACAACAACAAAACCACCAAAGATGCGGTGGAGGCTTCGCAAAACAATGGTGGCTTGCCAAAAAAGAACAGTATAAAGAGAAATCCAGTCAAGAAACGTTGTATCTAAAAACTTACGATACTCAACTTAAAAATAAATACGAGTGAGAGTATATGTAACTAATTTTTAGACTCAACCAGATCTCCTTTAAAAGCAATTACTCATGAAGAACTAATTGGCCGATTGTATTTTATGTGTTTACTTTAAAAAATATCAGCCGTCTGAAATAGATTATATGTCCTTTACAATTAATGTAAAGGACATAATGTGGATAAGTTCATTCCACGAAGTGTTTATCTCTTATTTCCTTTATTTTCTTTTCTTCTTCTTTATCCTTTTTTTCCTTACCTTTTTTCCCCAATTCCTTCAGTTCTCATATCAGACATTTTTGATAATTCCAATGTCTTTTTATTTAAATACTCTTCATTATTTAAACTTGGATCTTCCAAAACTTCTTCGAGCAAAGCGTTTAGTATATTCCCTATTTTTGGTCCAGGGGTAATGCCAAGTATTTCCATAATTTTTTTGCCATCAATTTTGAGCATACCTACAGATATTGGATCTCTCATGGCTTCTTCAACCATGGCTTTATATTTCCTTAACCTGTACGGATTTTCCTTGGGTCTCCCTGTACCTATGCGGTCGCAGCCTCTCATGTCTATTAAATCCCAAACATTTTCCTTTCCGACGTTGATTATAAGTCGTCTAACGGCTGAAAGTGTAATCTTTTCGGTATCGGAAAAGAACATATGCCATCTCACAAGTTTGGTCACCTTGTCTATTGTTTCACGTGAAAATCTTAAATCTCCAAGTACTTTCTTAGTTACATGTGAACCCAAAACCTCGTGACCATAGAATGTCCACTGTTTTGTCTCGTCATCCCACCTTCTAGCCTTTGGTTTAGCTATATCGTGAAGAAGTGCCCCAAATCTGACCTCTAATGAATATTTCTTATCAGCCGAATGTTGAACTGTTTTCAAAAGGTGATTCCAGACATCATAGGTATGAGCCTTGTTCTGTTCAACACCTATACTTTCCTCCAACTCTGGAATAATATATGTCAAAAGCCCAAGCTTATTTAAAATCATAAGCCCGCCACTTGGATTGTCAGACATGATTATCTTAACAAACTCATCTCTTATCCTTTCACGGGAAACTTCTTTTAGTATGTCTTTGTTCTCTACAATAGACTTTTCGACCTCGTGGTCCAAAGGGAAACCAAGTTCCACGTGGAACCGAACGGCTCTTATTATTCTTAAACCATCTTCAAAGAATCTTTCTTTGGCTTCTCCGACAGTTTTAATAATTCCTCTGGCTAAATCGGCTACACCAGAGAATGGGTCAATTATTTCAGCGGTCTCTGTATCATAAGCAATGGCGTTAATGGTGAAATCACGCCTCTTTAGGTCGTCCAGTATACTTTTACTGAATTTAACACTATCAGGCCTTCTATGGTCAGAATATGAGCTTTCAAGACGGTATGGGGTGATTTCTATAATTTTAAGTGTTTCATCTGTAACATCTTCTTGAACTACTCCGACCGTTCCGTATTCGTTTTCATAAAAAGTTTTGGTAAATAGGGGAATAATCTCCTCTGGAGTAGCGTTGGTAGTAATATCCCAATCCCTCGGTTTTCTACCCATGAAAAGGTCTCTGACACAACCGCCAACCAAATACGCTTCAAAACCAGCATCCTTGAGTGCTTTAGTTACATGTGCAACCTCTTGGGGTATATTGAATTTTTCTATTTTGGCTTTATTAGACATTTTTTATATTCAATCTGATTATATCAGAAAAAACTATTCAAAAAAGGTTTCCACTGACAATTGGAAACCTTTTTTATATATTTAGTTTATTTATTGTTTTTAATGTATTGGACAAGCCGGAAGCTGGCAATTAGGACCAGTTGGACTAACATGGCTACCATCTGGACAAAGTATTGCAAATGTAGGGCAGGCTACTGGTGGTAACGGGGCAGACACTGCAGGCGAACATATAGGATTTGGCGGTATGCTATTGGTTTGTCCGGTTTGAATAGTTCCTGTTGGGCATTGATTTACAGTATGGGTGACATCTGTCATAGTCGGACAGGCCGGAAGTTGGCAATTTGGACCAGTTGGATGAACGTAGCTACCATCAGGACAAGCTATTGCAAACGTTGGACACATTACCGTTCCTGTACCAGTGCCAGTGCCAGTAGTGCCGGTATTAGTACCGGAAGCTGAGGATGATTGACTATTCAAAGATGAATTGTTTGATGAAACAGATTTAGTGTCACCACCATAAATCATGCCAGCAGTTACCGTGAAATTTAAAACATTGCTCGCCCCATTAGTGTTAATCACTGAGACCAAATAAGAGCCGGGCTGGGTCAACATAGTAGGAGCCGAGCAAGCCGGTTTAGAATACCAACAAGCAAGATAATTACTTGAAGGAACCGTAAACACAACGGTTTTGCCGTCAGAAGAGTTAAGATTGTAGTTTGGATCGTTTTCGCTTCCCAGACTACCAAATTTTATCTTGTTACCGGTCGGGCTAAATCCAGTACCGGTTATAACAACTTGAGTACCGACTGGGCCAGAAGTGGGAGTGATCAGGGAGATTACCGGAATAGAGGGATTAATCGTGGTGTTATTTATTACAGCAGTCGGACAAGCCGGAAGCTGACAGTTTGGACCTGTTGGGCTAACATAGCTACCATCGGGACAGTGTATAGCAAATGTCGGGCATACTACTGCACCAGTGCTACCGGTTGTGGGACATGCCGGAAGTTGGCAATTGGGGCCAGTCGGGCTTACGTAACTGCCATCAGAACAACGTATTGCAAAATTCGGGCAAGCTACACCTCCAGCACTACCGACACCACTACTCGTGCTGCCACCAACAGATGAAACTGATGTTGGTTGAACTGTTAGCTGATTTAACTTTGTTATAGTGTATAGCCCAACAAAACCACTTCCTTGAGTTAATCCGACTGGAGCCAAAATTTCACTGGCATATTTTTCTTGAAAAGCTACGACTGCAGCTTTTGTAAGATCACCAAAATATCCTGTGATCGGACCATTATATACTCCTATGTCTGTCATTGATTGCTGAAGTTCTCGCACTTGGTCATTTTGTAATCCAAATGACAATGAAGAACTCACGGCTGCTTGAGCTGACAAAGCAAAGCTAGCCGATATAAAAAATACTACAGAAAATATACTTATTTTCCAAAATGTTTTTTTCATATTGTTTGTTTAAATGTTATGTTGCTAATAATAAACAATGTTCCAATTATATCACAGTTACACATAAATTAAATTCATTGCGCGCCCGCCAGGACTCGAACCCGGAATAACGATTCCGAAGATCGTTGTGATATCCGTTTCACTACGGGCGCAGAAATAAATAATAACACAAAAAACCTAGGGAATTTATGGTGCGGGCGGGGAGAGTCGGACTCCCACTATTTGATTGGCAACCAAATGTTCTACCGCTAAACTACGCCCGCAACACTATTAATTTAGCATAAAGACTTTAATAAAACAAAAATTCTGTTAAAATGTCTTTGTGGTGTAGTTGATGTTAGTTTTCAACAAAACTGTGGATAAAGTAGGGGACAGTGTGTATAAGTCAATTCATCAACTGACAAACAAAAATGGCAAAACATAATGAAACTGGAGCGATAGGGGAGAATGTCGCGGTAAAATATCTTGAAAAGAAAGGTTTTTTTGTAATAGACAGAAATTATAGAAAAAAATGGGGCGAATTGGACATTGTAGCCCAAAAAGACGGCCTTGTTCACTTTGTGGAAGTCAAAACCGTAAGTCGGACGAGCTTCGGCGGCCATTTTGAGCAGGAAATAAACAATTATAGACCGGAAGATAATATGCATCCTTGGAAATTAAAAAGACTGCGCCGAGCTCTTCAAACTTATCTTTTGGAAAAATATAAGACAAAAGACCCTGATTGGCAGTTTGATTTGGCTTGCATATTTTTGGATCAAGAAAAACGAGTGGCCAAAGTGAAATTTATAGAAAATTTGATTTTGTGATAGGATATGACAAAGCGAAAACGGACTTGTCCGCCGTAGCTTTAGCGAAGGCGGAGTGTAGTATAGTGGTAGTATAAATGCTTTGGGAGCATTAGGTCCGAGTTCGATTCTCGGCACTCCGAACGAAGATGAGAATAATAAACTTTCTGAAGGGTGTTAAAAAGTCATTCTACAATTACGATCTTCTAATAGAAGTTCTGATTTCAAAAGGTAATTTGATTGGCAATTTAAATGAATATAAAAATAATTACCCGAAACTTTCCTTTGCTCCAGTTTTGAAGAGTAATGCTTACGGACACGGTTTGGTTCCTGTCGCCAAAATTTTGGATGAGGAAGAGAAGCCGTTTTTCGTGGTAGATTCTCTTTTTGAAGCCAGAGTCATGAGAAATAATGATATAAGATCTGATATATTAATAATCGGATATGTTAGTCCTAAAAATATCATTGCAAATAAAATTTCAGGCGTCTCTTTCACCATTGTGGGGTTTGATCAACTTAAGGAAATTTCAAAAATCTGCGGCAAGGAAATAAAAATCCATTTGAAAATTGATACCGGTATGCACCGCCACGGAATTTTGCCTAGCCAAATAAATGAAGCTATAAAAATAATAAAAAGCTCTAAAAATATGATTCTGGAAGGAGTCTGCTCCCACCTTGCCGACGCTGGCAATTCAGATAAATCGTTTACCAGAAAGCAGATTGGCGAGTGGAACAGGGCCGTCAAAATTTTTAAGGAAAATTTTGACGGCATAAAGTATTTCCATTTATCCGCTACTGCCGGAACAAAATATTCAAAAGAAATTGAGGCTAATGTCGCGCGTTTGGGAATCGGCCTTTATGGAGCAGTTGACGAGATTAATTTGAAACTTAGACCAGCCCTAAAAATGCAAAGTGTGGTAAGTTTAATCAAAGTAATTCCCAAAGGAGAATACATCGGATACAATTTGATGTATCAAACAGAAAGAGAGACCAAAATTGCCACCGTGCCGGCTGGGTATTTCGAGGGGATAGACAAAAGATTATCCAATTGCGGATTTTTTAAAATTGAAAATAACTTTTGCCCTATAATCGGCCGGGTCTGTATGAACATAACTTTAATAGATATAACCTCTGTACCAGATGTTAAAGAAGGAGACAAGGTTATATTGATAAGCGACAGTGCTGCTGACAAAAATTCCGCTTTAAATATTTCTAAAGCAATCAATACCATATCGTATGAAATCCTTATCCATATTCCTCAACATCTAAAAAGAACAGTCGTGAAGTAAGATCAAATCAATTAAAAATGTCTTCAAAATTCAAAAAGAAAAAAGAGGATTTTGTCTGCGGGAATTGCGGTACGGAAATAAAAGGGGATGGTTTTACAAACCATTGTCCCAAATGTTTGTATTCAAAACATGTTGATATATTTCCCGGTGACCGGGCGGAAAACTGCGGCGGCTTAATGAAGCCTATTTCGGTAGAAGAGAGTGGGGGAGAGTGGTCTCTCACCCACAAATGCCTCAAATGCGGCAAGGAGCAAAAAAACAAAACTTCAAAAGAGGACGATTTTGAAGAAGTAGTGAGAATTTCTGTGCCACCGGGGGGAATCGAACCCTCAACTATCCCTTAGGACGGGACTGTTATAATCCATTTAACTACGGCGGCAATGTTCAAGTGCGGGATGGGAGAGTCGAACTCCCCACCACAGTTTGGAAAACTGTTATTTTACCGATAAACTAATCCCGCAATAAAGCCATTTTAACATAAAAACCTAAACAAAAAACCCCACGTTTGCGGAGTTTTCTGTAAGTGAGAACAAATAGAGCTCTATTTGCTATTTGACAGCATCTTTCAAAGCCTTAGCGGCGCGGAATTTAGGAACTCTCATGGCAGCCACATTGACTGAAGCGCCAGTCCTAGGATTGCGAGCCACTCTGGCCGCTCTTTGTTTGGTTGAAAATATACCCAAACCAGCAATTGAAACTTCATCTCCTTTCTTGAGAGCACCAACAATTTCATTTATGATAGTCTCAACCACTTCTTCGGCCTGAACCTTTGTTCCGCCAAGCTTGGCATGAACGGTATCGGCTAAATCTGCTTTATTCATTTTTTTTAAAAAATTAAAATTTTTATAATTTCTCGACCCCCACTATTTTTACTCCACAAGATAAGTATATATTTAAAAGCTTTTTTGGCAATACCTTGACTATAAAGCTGTGGATAGGCCAAATTTTGCCAATTGGCAAAATTTAAAATAGAAACTAGGAAATTTTTAACAAAATTTTTTTGAAAGTCTCCGGTTTTGAGGCAGCTATTTCTGAAAGCATTTTTCTGTTGAGTGAAATGTTTGATTTTTTAAGAGAACCTATAAATTTGCTGTAGGAAAGACCGCTTTGATGCAAGACTGAATTCAATCTTACATTCCAAAGTCGGCGGAAATCGCCTTTTTTGTCCCTGCGATGAGCAAAAGCATAAGTACCGGCATGAGCAATAGCTTCATAAGCCTGCCTTTCCTTTTTTGACCTACCAAAGCGATAGCCTTTGACCTGACTTAGTATATTTCTGCGTGTTTTGAGCGCATTAACTCCTTTTTTTACTCGTGACATAATTTTAAGCGTTATTTAAATATCTACCCCTATTTTTATTTGTCATATTAAAGACAACAGGACGACGCTTTTTAAGCGTTGTGTTTGTTCTATTTTTAGCATTAAAATGATTTTGACCAATCTTTCTGGTTACTAATTTGCCATTCTTAGTCACTCTGATGCGTTTCAAATAAGATTTGTTTGTTTTCATCGCTTCTCTATTTTGCACGTTCTATCATTGCTGTCAAGCCTTTTAAGCTTTTTTTGGGTTCTTCAGCTATTCTAAAGTTTTCCGGAATCAATTTAAATACTCTCTCCATCCTCTCTTTCAGAAAGGCTTCATTCATATATTTAGCTCTGCCCGGCAGAAATAAGTCTATTTTCACTCGATGGCCCTCCTTAAGCCATTCCGAAGCTTTTTTGGCTTTAAGGTTTAAATCATGGTCGCCGGTACCTACTTTTATTTGGAGGCTTTTGACCTCTGCCGTATGGGTTTTGGATTTTATATTCTTCTGTTTTTTGTTTTCAGAATATAAAAACTTCCCGTAATCTACAATTTTAGCAATAGGCGGATTAGCGTTTGGCGATATTTCAACCAGATCAAGGCCAAATTCTTCCGCTTTTGAAATGGCATTTTTAGTTTCTACAACACCAAAATTTTCTCCTTTAGGACCAATAAGGCGCACATTTTCCGCCCTAATAAAATTGTTAACTCTGTGTTTTATTGCCAAAAATTATAAATTATTCTTAATATATTTAGTATAGCATATAAAAACCTCACCCCCAACCCCTCTCCTAGATGCAGGAGAGGGGAGAAGAAAGAAACAAAACTACTGTTCCAAGAGCCTTATCTTTATGACCTAACGCAGGAACAGTATGTTTTGTTTCTTTAACTTAAAATGGATTCTTGCGCCGCGGATTTCGAAGTGAAGATGAGGACCGGTAGACTCGCCGGTAGAACCAACCAATCCTATGACATCACCCTGCTTTACAACATCTCCAGCTGAAACAATAATTTTACTTGAATGGGCATAGAGAGTTTGGGTTCCATTAGAATGTCTTATGACAATATAATTTCCATAGCCCCCGTTCCAGCCGCCAGTCCTGGCTATAATCACTTGTCCATCTGCAGAAGCTAGTATAGGAGTGCCGATTGGGGCAGCTAAGTCAACGGCATTGTGGCCGTGAATGCCTTGGGTCTTTACGCATACAGCAAGCGGTCGCAGGTAATAATCACTATATTCCTTAAGAGAAGAAGATCCTGATGAGCCGGAGGAAGATACAGAATAAGTAGGAGCGGCCACTTCTCCGTCAGGAATTATAATAGTTGAACCAACTGCCAATGGGTCTCCTTTGTTGAGGTCATTATAAGCTGCAATTTCATCTATATCACCCTTATATTTTTTAGCAACAGAAACAAGAGTATCTCCTTTGGCAACTGTATGCTGCACTCCGGAAATAGGCAAAATGACTAAGGTTTGACCTTCTTTAAGAGTATTTGACGAAAGGTCATTGCCCCATTTTATGGTATTAACGGTCACATCAAACATTTCGGCTATTTGAGAAAGAGTATCTCCTTGTCTCACCACATAAACGCTAATTTGGTCGCTGGAAGGTTTGTTAACCAAAGCTCCCGGAGCCGCTCCAGAAGGACTAATATTTGAAACCAGAGCATTATTCTCAACTATCGGAGCGTAAGAATTTTGATCGTTGGAAAGCGGAGTGACTATTGCAACCAAAAGGGACATGTTTTGTACGTTTTTGCTTACCAGTAAATTTTCTCCGTTTGAATTTTTAAAAATGCCACTTAAAAAATCTCCCACTGCACCAGCCGAAACAGAGATTGGCAATAGTAAAATAAGGAAAAGCAAAATTGCTCTTCGAGAACCGAGAGAATGCAAAAAATTTTTATATCGTCCGATTCTGCTTAAGAAATAACGCTTTTTTGAATCGGGGTCATGAGGAGTTTCTAAAATAAGCCTTTGATTAATGATAATTCAGTCCTTTCAGCAAAAAATGGCTTAGTTGAGCCATATTTCAAACATCCGACAACCTTCAAACATGCTAACAATTGTATCAAAATATTACAGCTAATCAACTAATTTGTGTGTTTAGGTGTGGATTAAAAAATTTCTGTTAAGATAGATGGGTGAACGAAAAAAATTATTTTTCAGAATTAAATGAAGCACAGAGGAGGGCGGTGGATACAACCGAGGGACCGCTTTTGGTATTGGCAGGAGCGGGAGCAGGCAAGACTAAGACCATCACTTATAGAATTTTAAATTTGATACAAAAGGGCGTGGCGCCTGAAAATATTTTAGCAGTCACTTTCACCAACAAAGCAGCCAAGGAGATGGGAGAGAGAATTTCTAAATTGCTCGATGAAAATAAGGAAATGAATAGACCGGTTTCGATGGAAAGAAAACCATTTGTCTCCACCTTTCACGGATTGGGTGCTTTTATTATAAAAGAAAATTTTAGGGAAGCGGGGGTCAAAAAACATTTCAGCATTTATGATAGGGAAGATTCAAAAAGAGCCATTAAAGAAGCACTCCAAAAAAATGGCTACGACCCCAAACAATTCGAGCCGGGCAAAATACTTTCCATTATTTCCCGCGAAAAAGGCAACTTCGTGACGGCAGAAGATTATTTTGGCGCAGCCGGAAGTGAGTATTTTGGAGGTATTGTAGCCAAAGTCTGGCAGGATTACGAGATAAGCTTGAAGAAAGAAAATGCTTTGGACTTTGATGATCTTTTGCTTGTGGCCGGCAAACTTTTGCAAAAAGAGGAGATAAGGAAAGTTTACGCAGAAAAATGGAAATACGTCCACATAGACGAATATCAGGACACAAACAAAGTACAGTACCAGATAGCCGAGGCCATCGCCCGCGACCACCAAAACATATGCGCTGTTGGCGACATTGACCAAAATATTTACAGCTGGCGCGGAGCCAACATTAAAAATATTTTGAATTTCGAAAAAGATTATAAAAATGCGAAGTTGGTGGTTCTGGAAGAAAATTACCGTTCGACCAAAACCATTTTGGCAGTGGCTAACAGAATTATAGAAAAAAATAAATTCAGGAAAAAGAAAATTTTAGTGACCAAAAACGCAGTGGGGGAGAAGGTGGGCACCTTTGAAGCTCTGACCGAAAATCACGAGGCTCAGTTTGTGGTTGAAAAAGTTAAAGAATTGCAAAAAATGGGCGTCCCGCTGTCTGAAGTTGCCGTTCTTTACAGAGCAAATTTCCAATCCCGCGTTCTAGAGGAAGAATTTTTAGCTAAAGATGTGCCTTACCAAGTGCTCGGCACCAGATTTTTTGAGAGGAAAGAAATAAAAGATATTTTGGCATTCCTGAGATTTTGTTTAAATCCTGAGAGCATATCCGATCTAAAAAGAATTATAAACGTGCCGCCGCGAGGTATAGGTAAAATTACTCTTTTGAAAATAGTTGAGGAAAAAGAAGAATCGTTGCCTCCGGCTATGAAAATAAAAATGATAAATTTTAGAAATTTGCTCAGACAGATTAAAAATTTTGCTCTGCAAAATTCTCCATCAAAAACCATTTTATTTATAGCCCAAGAAGTCGGTTTAAGTCAAAACTTAGAAAAAATGGAAGAAGGGCAGGAAAGAATAGAGAACATAAAAGAGCTGGCCGCCTTGGCTGGAAGATATGACAAAATGTTTACAGAAGGCGAGCAAGGAAAAAATTGGGAGGATGGAATTGAAAAATTATTGGAAGACACTTCGCTAGTCTCAGATCAAGACAGTGACAAAGAAGAAAAAGATGGGGTAAGGTTAATGACGGTGCACGCTTCAAAAGGTCTAGAGTTTTCTTATATTTTTATTACCGGCCTTGAAGAAGGACTCTTCCCGCACGACAGAGACAGTGACGAAAATGTGAGTGAGGAGGAAGCGGAAGAAGAGAGAAGACTTTTTTATGTAGCTGTTACTCGCGCCAAGAAAAAACTCTTTCTCTCTTACGCCCAAACCCGCACCATTTTTGGCAGCAGAGGAGTAAATATTCCTTCAGAATTCATTTTGGAAATTCCGGATGAATATTTGGAGAGAGAATTTTTGGATTATTCGCCAAAACGAAAACCTTTATTACATA
>CAWJAC010000002.1:0-18907 GCA_963840745.1 Candidatus Zambryskiibacteriota bacterium
CGTCCGCGAAATGATTTTGTCAAACGATTTGCCAAGCCGAGAAAAAGCTCTCAAAAAACTTCTGCCATATCAAAAAAATGACTTCATAAAACTCTTCCGCACTATGGAAGGATTTCCTGTAACTGTCCGCTTGCTTGATCCGCCACTTCATGAATTCTTGCCTAAAGAAAAAAAGGATATAGAAGAGTTAAGTAAAGAAATGAAAGTTCCGGTAGCGACTCTCTTGGCTAAAATTGAGGATTTGCATGAATTCAACCCTATGCTCGGACACCGAGGTTGCAGACTTGCTATCACATTCCCTGAAATTTACGATATGCAGGTAACGGCCATTATAGAAGCAGCCATCGAAGTTTCCAGAGGCCCTAAAAAAATTAAAGTTGAACCTGAAATAATGATTCCACTCGTGGCTACTACCAAAGAATTTTCATCCATCAAAGAAAGAATTGTAAATATTGTTGAAAGCAAACTCAAGGCAGCAAAAATAAAAATAAATTACAAGATAGGCACAATGATTGAAGTACCGAGAGCGGCGCTGGTGGCTGATAAAATAGTGGGGGCCGGCGCAGAATTCTTTTCTTTTGGGACTAATGATTTGACCCAAATGGGTGCAGGGCTTTCTCGAGACGATGCCGGAAAATTCCTCAAAGAATATGTCCAGCAAAATATTTACGAGTACGATCCGTTTGAAGTTTTGGACCAGGAAGGCATAGGCGAGCTCATCCGCATCGCCGTGAAGAAAGGACGTAGTGTTAAAAAAGATTTGAAAATCGGCATCTGCGGCGAGCATGGCGGCGAACCCAAAACTGTAGAGTTCTGCCACCGCGAAGGATTTAACTATGTCTCCTGCTCCCCCTTCCGCGTGCCTATCGCTAGACTTGCAGGAGCGCAGGCGGTGTTGAGAGAGAAGAGTAAAAAATAAGGGCCGGCAACTAAGGATATTTATTTATTTTTGAGACAAGCGTCTATGAAAGCTGAAAATAGAGGATGAGGATGGAGAGGGCGGGCTTTGAGTTCGGGGTGAAATTGGGTGCCGAGGAAAAAGGGATGTGTGCTTTTGGGCAGTTCGGCAATTTCCATAAGCCGGCCGTCGGGAGAGATGCCTGAAAAAATCATTCCTTCTTTTTCAATTTCGGAAATATATTGAGGACTGACTTCGTAGCGATGCCTGTGGCGCTCGGCAATTTCGGCAACGCCATAGGCATCGCGGGCCATCGTCCCCTCTTTTAGAACAGCCGGGTAGGCGCCGAGGCGCATGGTCGCTCCGTATTTTTCTTCTTCCAAAAGTTTCTTTTGCTCTGGCATAATGTCTATAACCACATGAGATGAATTTGGATTTATTTCAGCCGTATGGGCGTCCTTCCAGCCAATGACATTTCGGCAAAATTCTATAACAGCAAGTTGCATGCCGTAGCAGAGGCCTAAGTATGGAATTTTATTTTCGCGAGCATACTTTATGGCCATGATTACTCCTTCAATCCCCGATTCGCCGAAGCCGCCCGGAACTATAATGCCATCATAATTTTTTAGCTCTGAAACCTTTTTTGGATCGGCCTCGTATTCTTTTGAATTTATCCAAGTCAAACAGGTTTTAGTATCCTTCCAAAATGATGAAAATTTAACGGCTTCAATAACCGAAACATAAGCGTCGGAGAGGACGAAATCGCCGGTGTCAAAATATTTACCAACCACTGCTATATTTAAATGCTTCTTGGCATGATTCCTTTTATAAACAAAATCTTTCCAGTCCTTCATGCTGTTGCCGTTGGTCTTGGAACGCAGGTGGAAAATTTTCAATATAAGACTGCCTATTTTATCTTTTTCAAAATTTAAAGGCACATCATATATGCTTTCAATATCCGGAGCGGAAATAACATTTTCGGTAGCGATAGCGCAAGCCATGGCAATTTTTTCTTTGCGTTTGTAATCAAGAGGCTGAGCGCCGCGAGCAATAATAATGTCAGGCTGGACACCGTAAGAGTTGAGCTGCCTGACTGCATTTTGAGTCGGACGAGTTTTCATCTCGCCGAGAGAGCCCGGTATCGGCAAGTAAGAAACTATCACAAATATGACATCTTGAGGATATTTTATTTTGAGAGTGCGAGCAGCTTCAATAAAAAGAATATTTTGATAATCGCCGATGGTACCGCCAATTTCAATAAGCGAAATGTCCGATTCGTGGCTATCGGCCGACTTTTTCCACCTTCTGAGGATTTCGTCTGTAATATGTGGTATAGCTTCTACGCACTTGCCTCGATAGCCCAAGTTACGCTCCTTTTCAATGACATGTTGGTAAACCATGCCTGAAGTCATATAATCTTCTGAATTTAAATCGGTCTCTAGAAACCTCTCATAATTGCCCATATCCTGATCGGTCTCGAGCCCCGAGTCAAGAACAAAAACTTCGCCGTGTTCGGTCGGGTTCATATTGCCGGCATCCACATTTAAATAAGGATCAACCTTGACCGGGTTGACCTTAAAACCTTTGGACTGCAATATTTTGCCTATTGACGACGATGCTATACCCTTTCCGACTCCCGACATAACACCTCCTACTACAAAAATGTATTTGTGGTTTTTCTTTTTCATACTGGTTTTGCCTACCCCATCAGCATACTATAACTTCAAATATTTACGAACTGCTAAGAAACTTGACAGTGCTCCTATACAGATGCCCGAGCCAACAACAATGAAAAGAATTTCAAAGAAATTGCTTACATAGTAATCAAAGATATTGAAACCTATAAAAAAGTTTTGAGTGGTGTTGCCGAGCCAGTAGGAAATAGGAAAGAATATGATCATTGTAATTAACCCCGAAATAAGGCCAACTAAAACACCGGTGACCACAAACGGCCCTCTAATATAATTTTTACTGGCCCCCACAAGCTGCATCACTGAAATTTCTTCCCTGGAAATATATATGGCCAGCCGAATGGTATTGAAAGTTATGACGATAGAAACTACAACCAAAGACAAGGAGACAACCAAACCCAATCGTTCAACTGAATTTATGATGCCAGAGAGCTTCTCGATAGCGGTGCGGTTTTCAAAATAGTTGATTTTATCTATTATTTTTGTGCCGTCGGGAGAGAGAATATTTTCCTGGTTGAGAAAATTGGCAATGCCTTCATATTGAGACGGTTCTTTGGCTTTTATGTTGAGTACTGCTCCCAGCGGATTGTCTCCCAATTCATCAAGCGCTTGGATAGTAATCTGGTCATTTTCGTGCTTCAGCCTGAAATTGCTGAGTGCCTGATCTCTGCTTATATATTGCACGCTTTCAACTTCGGGCAAGGCTTCTATTTTTGTTTTTAAAGAAAGGATATCCGATTCGGCCGCAGTAGTAACAAAATATACATTTATATCAACTTTGTTGCGCAATTCAGTCATAGTGATATTGAGCACAGCGCCGATGAAAATAACCGAGCCAATAACGGAAAGCGCTGTGATCATCACCAAGATCGAAGCCAGCGAAACGTAACCGCTACGCCAAAAATTAAAAAAACCGCCTTTAGTAACTCTTTTTAATTTTGTTTTAAATTCTGTTTTTTCCATTTTATTTATAGTGAATTTATTGAACTATAAAATATATTTGCCTGTTGGGTCATCTCTAACCACTTTGCCGTCTTGCATTGTGATCACCCGTCTGCCGATTGAATCTATCACTCCTTTGTTATGAGTAGTAAGCACTACGGTCGTACCGAGATCATTTATCTTTTTAAAAATTTGAACAATATCGTAAGTGTTGGACGGATCAAGGTTGCCAGTCGGTTCGTCTGCAATAATTATATCAGGTTGATTGACTATTGCCCTAGCGATAGCCACCCTCTGTTTTTCTCCGCCGGAAAGCTCATGCGGAAAATTCCAAATTTTAGTGCCCAAATCCACCAGTTCAAGCACGTGAGGCACATCTGATTCTATTTCTTCATCCGGACGGCCGGCCGCCTCCATAGCAAAAGCGATGTTTTCATAAACATTTTTGTGCGGTAAAAGCCTGAAATCCTGAAAGACCGCCCCAATTTTGCGTCTGACAAAATTCATGTCTTTGCCGGAAAGAGTATGGATGTCTACGTCCTGCAGCATAATTCTGCCTTCGGTCGGCTTTTCTTCAGCCAAGAGCATCTTGAGTAATGTCGTTTTGCCGGCACCAGATGGCCCGACGACAGAAACAAACTCGTTGGGTTTTATAACGAAAGAAACTTTGTCCAAAGCGACATAGTCGTTATCATATTTTTTTGAAACATTATCAAAAACTATCACTTCCTCATTATAACCCCCTGAGAATTTTTTACAAACTTTTTTCCGCTTCTATAAATTCGTCCAATTGGCCTTGCTCAAGAACAGCTTCGACATTGCTGGTTTCAACATCTGTGCGGTGATCGCGGACCTTCTTGTATGGGTGGAGGACATAGGAGCGGATTTGGCTGCCCCATTCAATTTCCATAGTTTTGCTTATGTACATTCCCTCTTCTTTGGATATCCTCTTTTCCTCCAGCGCTTTGTAAATTTTGCCTTTGAGTATTGCCATGGCCTTCTCTTTATTTTGGGCCTGACTTCTTTGCCCATCGGCTTGAGCCGAAAGATTTGTTGGAATGTGAACAATACGCACGGCCGTCTCCCTTTTGTTTACATTTTGACCGCCAGGACCAGAAGAGCGCGAGAGTTCCACCCTCAGATCTTTTTCATCCAACTCAATATCTTTTTCGTTTTGTTTTTCGAATTTTGGAATAATTTCAACCATTGAAAATGAGGTGTGCCTTTTGGCATTGGCATTAAATGGAGAAATCCTGACCAAGCGATGTACTCCCGATTCGTTTTTCAAAGTTCCATAAGCACCTTTCCCATTTATCTCAACTGTAATATTTCTATAGCCGCCGTTATCATTTTTATTTTCATGCAAAACCGAGTAGCCCCATCTTTTGTTTTCAAAATATTTAAAATACATTTTGAGCAAGCTGGCCGAAAAATCCTCGGCATCATCGCCGCCAGCGCCAGAAAATATAGTCATTACAGCATCCCCCTTATCATATTGCCCTACTCCTAAGAGTTCATCTTTCAATTTTTGGATTTCTTTAATAGTCGCCTGCGCCTTTTCTTTATCACTCCAAAAATTGGGCTCTGTCATTGCCTCCTCCAGTTCTCTTATTTTTTGCTCTTTTTCGTCTGTCATGAGCCACCCCCGAGAATCGGACTCGGGACCCCTACTTTACGAAAGTAGTGCTCTACCAACTGAGCTAGGGTGGCATCTGCTTTTCATTGAGCTGGGAGAGAGAATTGGACTCTCGACCTTTCCCTTACCAAGGGAATGTTCTACCACTGAACTACCCCAGCGTTTTATATTTTATATCATATCTTACACACTTTGTTTAATTCAGCTAAATCTTCGGCTGATGGAGTGAGATCCGTCTCGGTGTTGACTCCGGTAATATAGTACATTATGGATTTGGGATTCTCCACATGATTCATGCCGAGAGCATGGCCGAGTTCGTGAGCAAGGGCGAGAATCAAATCATTTTTATTGCCAAATTGATAAACATTTATCTCCCCCGCTTTGCCGGTAGATGGACTTATATATTCGGCCTGATTAAACTCCATGCCGCTGTTGTATTTTTTATTATAGTCTGTGGCTATTTGATTGTATTCGGCCGCTTTGGCATTGCGTTCCGCTAAAAGAGCATTCAATTGTTTGGTCATATTATTTAAATCAGAAGCTTCAGTGTTTAGCTGTTCTATTTGAGTATTTGAATATTTTCCCGCTTTATATAAAGCTAAGTTCTGTTCATAAACGGAAACTTTTTGGTCATATTCATTTTTGAAAACTTTAAAATCAGCATCAAGTTTTTTGAAAGCGTCTTCTACTGTTGAGAGACCAAACTCGGTTTTTTGCTTTTGAACAGTATCCAACTGTCTTTGATCATAAACTAAATTTATTTTGAAAGCGGCATTGGGATTATAAACAAAAATTTTTCTGTTTAGAGCCTTCTCCCAAACCGAACCAGCCTCAGTAATGTAAGATTTAAAATCTTCTTCTGATACCCCAAACTGGGTGTCAAATCTGCCTATGCTGTACTCTATGGGTCTATCGCAAGGACTGAGATTTTTTTCATATATGAAATAGGCTGACGCTCCGATCAGAGCCAAAAGAAAGATGTATGACAAAAACTTTTTCATTTATTTAACAATACTACAAAACCAAAAAATGTGTTATATTGAGCCGTCGTTCTTTTTGGAAAGGAGTGTGAAAATGCAAGAGTTCAATCACAAACGGATCATTCGCCTTGTTTGTTCACACAACAAAGAAGGCTACCGGCTCAGATCAATCAAGATTGACCCGGAGGTTAGGGCGCTACTCAAGAGAAACAGCTTTTTAATAAAAAAGAGTTTGGATGCTCGTATTACTTTGCGTTTGATTATGGATTTCCTAGGGAAGAACAAGCTAGACGAAAGACTTTCAGAACAGTATTCAGACAATGAATACACAGTGGAAATCACCGTCAAAGAAAGGCCGCGCTTTTCACATTCCGGCTGAGCAGAGGGTTTGTTTTCCCTCTGCTCTTTTGTTTACCAATTTTTGCGCGACTTGTGGACGAAGTGAGAACCGAAATAAAGGAGCATATTGGTTATATTTTCATAGCGGATTTAAAATAATCCTTTCTCTTGTGCAGTCTTGAACAAAATATGATCTCGAACTATATTAAATCCAGTATTATAAAAATCGATCTTTCCTTCATGTAATAAAATTTCTTCTTGTTTAAATTTCTCTTCCGCTTCCTCTGGCGTACACCAAACGACATTTAAGCCGTTTTTCTTTTCACTTTCAGTTCGTAAGTCTTCTTTTATAGCTTCTCCCATAAGAGCAAAAACTCCGTAAGTTTCATATCTTTTTACGTCACGAGCTCTATATTCTTCTATGGCTCCCAATATCTCAGGTTTAATAATTGAGCACAGAGCTTCTTCTCTGCTTTCTCTATCTGCCGCAGTAAGTATATCTTCTTCTCCATCAATTCCTCCACCTGGTAAGCAGGAAACAGTTATGTATCGGGTTAGTTACCAGTGCAATCTTACCTTCATTATTTTGTATTATAATTTTTACTGTTTTTCGTAAAGCCCATTCCGTTATCGTAGTAATCTCTTTGTTTGGGAAAATATCTTTATCAGAAATTGTTATTATGTATTCCATGGGATTATATTGACACAAAAAAGTCGCCCCCGCAAAGGAGGGCGACATGTTGCTTGAATCGTTTGAACTACTAGATTGGCTTCATTCGGAGTAGTGGAGTTGTTGCCACGAAACTGTCCTCCTCGGTATTGTGAGTGATTTCCAAACAATAACCGTTGTGTGGGTTTCGTAGCCACCTGAAGTCCACATCTGAGATATGAAGTAGGAAACGTGCGATTATTCGTAGAGCAAAACCGTGTGTGACAATCACAATGTACTCAGGGAAGGATTCATCCTGTCGACGATTCACGGCTTTCTCAACGAATTCGCCTATGTTGCGGACATACTCTGGGGTGTTGTCTCCATCTGGAAACTGGTACTTCAACACGCCTACCTTGTAGCGCAGAGCTTCAATCTGAGCTCGGTTTTCCAGAGTTGTACTACCCCAATTCAGATTGCGTATCCTGTCATCTACTTCCACATTTTTGGGTTGTGGGAAGTAGGGTGACAAGATGCCCCATGTCTCTCTTGCTCTATGTGACGTAGATAGATAAACCGTCAGGGTGTTCTCTGGGGTAAATCGCACCCTCCACGTCTCACCGAGATTTCTTGCTTGTGTTCTACCATTGTCAGTGAGTGAAATTTGCTCGTCTCCTGCAACATGTAGAGTTGCATCAACATCTTCCAGTGACTCTGCATGGCGAATGAGTAAAAGGCTTTTAAGGGCCATCACGACCTCCTTTCTTCTTTTTCTGAATGTATGAATGGGTGGAGATAACTAGTTCGTCTTCCACTACGCTTTTCTTTTCAACTCTAGCCCACCTATTTTCATTCCAGTGAAAGTACCACGGTGATTTTTCCACCGCATACTGCCCAAAGAGGACAAACTGGAATTCAAACAAGTAACACTGTTGTCCATCGTATCCGATATCAATCGAGATGAAAGGGACCTTGAAGTTTTCAAAAGTTTGTCTTGTATACGATAGTACTTCTTGTGGGACATCTTTTGGAAAACTCAATCTTCCACTTCCACTTGCTCTAAAGTCGTGAGGACGATTTTCACGAAAGAGAACGAAGTACTTGTCGCCGTACACCACAATCTTATAGTCTCCCAACAGATTTGGAATGAATGGTTGGATCGTGAATTTACGACGATTGTTTGATATAGGGGAAAATCCTCGTCTGTCAAACAAGTTTCGACACCATAACGCTAAGTTGAAGAACGACGGCGTTGCAGATAATCTGAGAGCATATCGATCAGCTTCTTTTTTGTTGTGAGCGATCACGACGTCATGACTCTTTGAGCCAGCACTTGGTTTCAAGACTATTGGAAAGTTCGTCGGAACGAAAAATCGTTGATATTCTTCGTACGTCCCAAAAGATTGGGATGAGAGATTTTGACTCTCTGAATTTCCAAGAACACTTCGCAATACTTCCATGAACACTTTGTTGTGATGTGCTCGAAAGTAGGGCAAGTCAGGAATCAGTACGGCTCCTTGCAAAACAAACCGAGAAGAATATCCTCTTATATAGTCTTTGTATGACAGTCCGACATCCTCAGACGATTGGTAGAGAACAACTACGCCTCTGTAATTGTCTGTTCGCAGGTTAATCTCTGCGAATTGCTTCACTGAGACTTTGTACCCCACCTGTTCAAATCCAGTGCGGAGCCTTGAAACATCAAGGCTGGCACCATGAGAAAGAGTGGAGGAATAGCAACCGATAGCGATAGTCCAACAGAATCAGCATATCCATTTCAATGATCTCCTTTCTGGCACTACCATATATTAAAATCAGTGGAAAAACAATCTTAAAATTTTTGTTTCCAGTTCCACGTCCAGTTTGTCTACAGAAAAAGAGCTCGATTTCTCAAGCTTTTTTTCATGGCGCGGGCGATGGGTGCTGACCCCACGACCTCTCCCGTGACAGGGGAGTATTCCACCGTTGAACTACGCCCGCAATAATAGAAATTTAACAGATTTTGGGAAAAAATGCTACAATTTTGGTATATAATTTAATTTGAAAAATATGGACCAAGAAATACAAAATAAAATGGCGGGGTTGGAAAAGAAAATAGATGAGATTTATGCGTCGGTCGAAAAAACCAGAAAATATTTTCTCTGGACAATGATTATAACAGTGGTGCTTTTTATATTGCCCCTCATCGGTTTGATGTTTGTAATTCCCTCTTTCCTTAGCAACTACACAACCGAAGTAAATACTTTGGGAATTTAAATTGGGTGTCGGCGAGAGGAATTGCACCTCTGACCTTGGGCTTATGAGTCCCACGCTCTAACTAACTGAGCTACGCCGACATTTTTATACTTTATCATAATTGCCAAAAAACAAAAAGAGTATATAATATAAGCATTGCGGGGTAGAGTAATAGTAACTCGCGAGGCTCATAACCTTGAAATTTTGGTGCAAATCCAAACTCCGCAACACGTAGTCGTTTCTAAATTAAATAAAATTCTTTGAAAACTGCTTCGTAGAGAGATATGATGCGGCGGATTTCGCGTTGGTTTATTATAAAATTGCTTCCTTCGTGAGCTATCATATTGCGCGCTTTGTGAGCTTCCCAAGCGCTTTCTATGGTTGTAAAATCGCTTTTTTCCACCGCTTCCAGCTTTTCTCTCATTGTATCCCCGGGCAATTGGAGTTTTTCCAAAAGTTCATCAAGAATGATATCGGCTTCAATTACTGCCAAACGCCAGTCAGATTGATTTTCAGATTCTGAAAGTTTAACAACTTTTTGCCACCTGCCCGTTTGCGAGTTTTCTACCGGTTCTGGATTTGAAGAGACTGCCGGAATATCTTTGGGATAGAACTTGGCTTTTTCTTCACGCCAGATTGCATCCGCCTTCTTGGTAAAAATAAAAGTGCTTACGGCAGCAGCACCGGCAGCAACAAAACCCAAGACTTTAAAAAACAAGACGTTTGATTTGAAAAAATTTATAATCCCCGAAAGTTTGAAACCATAAAAAGAAAGCTCGCCGGAAGTAAGATAATTCCATATCGCAGGCACAATTGACCCAACGATAGCCATTAAAAAAAACAGTATTATAAAAGCTTCTATCGGATCAAAATCCCAACCTGCCGGTTTTTCTTTTTTATCTTTGGGAGGCATAAATTAAATTTTCAATTTTCATTTAAAAAAGTTTTGCCTATTTCAAATAAAATATCTTCAGACATGTGTGGTGACATTAATTGTATGCCGAGAGGAAGTTTTTTGCCATCAACATCCACAAAACCAGACGGCAGAGAAATGGCTGGCACACCCACGATATTTGCGGTCACAGTAAAAATATCGGCTAAATAATTTTCTAGAGGACTCTTTTTTTCTCCGATTTTCCATGCCGGAAACGGCGCTGTTGGAGTAAGTATGACATCAACATTTTTGAAAGCTTCTTTGAATTCATTTTGAATAATTTCCCTTGCCATCATAGCTTTGCCGTAATAAGCGTCATAATAGCCGGAAGAAAGAACATAAGTGCCCAAAATAATCCTTCTTCTGACTTCCTTGCCGAACCCTTCGCCTCTTGTTTTTTTGTAAACATCCAGCAAATTTTCTCCATCTACCGATAAACCATATTTGATGCCATCGTACCTCGCCATGTTAGAAGAAACTTCGGCAGGCATAATAATATAATAAACAGCTAAAGATTTATCTATATTGGGCAGTTTAATATCTTTTATTTCAAATCCCAAATTTTTCATTTTATCGATAGACTGAGTCAAATTGTCTCTGACTTCTTTTGATATTCCCTCCATATCCAAAATATGATATGGAACTCCCACTTTGATTTTCCCTTTTTTCTTTCTTTTAACATCTCCTTCAATACTTGTACTATCCATTTTATCTTTCCCCTTGATTGCATTAAAAATAATTTCCGTATCAGAAACATTTTTGGCAATAGGACCTATAACATCTAAAGATGAGCCCATGGCCATGAGACCATATCGAGAAACACCACCATAAGTAGGCTTAAGTCCCACTACACCGTTGAAACTCGCCGGTTCGCGCACTGAACCACCCGTATCGGATCCAAGTGCCCCCAAAGCCATTCCGGCGGCCACAGCAGCCACAGAACCACCAGATGAACCTCCGGCAACTCTCGTTGTATCACAAGGGTTTTTGGTCACCCCAAAGGCCGAATTTTCAGTTGAACCACCCATGGCAAATTCGTCCATATTGGTCCTCCCCAAAATAACAGCGCCTTGGTCAATTATTTTTTGAGCGGCAGTGGCGGTATAAGTGGCCCTGTAATTTTGTAAAATCTTAGAAGCGGCACTGGCAATTCTGCCCTTTATTAAAATGTTGTCTTTGATGGCTAGAGGGATGCCGGTCAGACCTTTTGAGTTACCGGAATCAATCATTTTTTGAGCCGCTTTAGCCTGTTCTAGCACATCATCGTAAACTTCCAAAAAAACATTCAATTCTTTGTTTTTGGATTCAATATTTTTAAGGCAGCTTTCAGCAAGCTCCTTGGTTGAAATTTCTTTCTTGTCCAAAAGTTCGCGCGCTTTTTTGATTGTGAGGTTCGAGATTTCCATTACAATATTTTCTTAACTTTCAAATAATTATTCTCACCATTCGGAAATTCGGCTATCAATTCTTTGCTGTAAGTTTCGGATTCTGTGGGATTGGTATCGTCTCGCATAACATTGACCTCACCCCCCACTATCGTGTGGCCCTCTCCTTGATCAGGAGAGGGAAAATCTGCACCCCCTTCATTTGTGACAGATTTAATTTGTCCGACATAATCAAGTATGGCATCTATCTCCTCTACCAATTCGGCAATTTCGGCATTGGGAAGATCAATCCTCGCCAAATCAGCCAATTTTTTAATTTCTTCTTTGGAAATCATGGTTCAATAATAACACTTTTTTATATATTTAAAAAATTCTGAAACTCTTCTTCATTAAGTATTTTCACTCCTAATTTTGAGGCTTTTTTATATTTACTGCCTGTATTTTCACCGGCCACAACATAATCAGTCTCTTTGGAAACGGAGCTTGAAATATTGCCGCCAAGAGCGCGTATTTTTTCTTTGGCTTCATCACGGCTCATACTCTCAAGTGTGCCGGTTAGGACAAATATCTTATCGGCGAGTTTCGAGTTTCTAGTCTCGAGTTTTGAATCGAAAGTGACTTTTATATGGCGCAATAATTTTTCCAATAATTTTTTGTTTTCTTTATCTTGGAACCAAACAACTATAGACTGCGCTACGATCGGACCGATTTCGTTTATATTTTGCAATCTTTCAATTTTTGCTTCTTTCAATCTTTCAATGCTTTCAAATTCTTTTGAAAGCAGGTACGCAGTTTCCTCCCCTACATTTGGTATTGAAAGAGAAATTATGAGCCGCGCTAATGTCACATTTTTTGCTTTTTCAATTGAGGAGAGCAGGTTGTCAACCGATTTTTGGCCAAATCTGGGGAGTGCCAGCAAATCACCTTTTTTCAACGTAAAAATATCGTCATAGGCGGAAATAAGATTGGCATACAAAAGGGCGTCAATAATTTTGGGTCCCAAGCCGTCAATATCAAAAGCACCCTTCCCGGTAAAATGGTAGAGACGGCGTTTTTTTTGAATGAAAGAATTTTTATTTTTGCATTTCCATGCAGCTTGACCTTCTATTCTTTCTATTTCTCCAGCTCCGCCGCAATCTTGCACATGTGCGGGCCAAGTGAAAGTTTTTTCCTTAGCTGTGCGCAATTCTTTCATTACCGAAACGATATCAGGAATGACATCTCCGGCCTTTTGCAAGATTACAGTGTCTCCAATGCGGACGTCCAATCTCTTGATTTCGTCTTCATTGTGGAGCGTGGCGCGTGAGACAGTTGAACCAGCGACCAAAACTGGACGTAAGTGAGCCACCGGAGTTAAAACTCCCGTCCGGCCAACCTGCAAAACTATATCCTCCACCACTGTCGTCACCTGCTCTGCTGGAAATTTGAAGGCAATGGCAAAACGCGGCGCTTTGCCGGTAAATCCCAATATATTTTGATATTTTGTCTCATTTATTTTAACAACCACTCCGTCAATTAAATAATCCTGCTTGTCTTTTTTACTTTGCCAGTATTTCCAATAATCTACAACCTCATTAATGTTTTTACATAATTTGAAATTTTTATTCACTTTGAAACCGATTTTTTGCAAATATTCCAATTCTGCTACTTGTGTCAAGGGTGCCCCTTGAAGACCCTTGCCCCCAAGGGGCACCCTTGACACAAGTTTGGCAATATCATAAATGAAAGAATCTAATTTTCTTTCGGCTACAACTTTAGGATCAAGCTGACGGATGGTGCCGGCGGCGGCGTTTCGAGGATTGGCGAATAGCGGCTCGCCTTTATTTTTTCTTTCTTTGTTTATTTTATTAAGATTGCTCTTCCCCAGCCAGACTTCCCCCTCCACAATAATATCAACTGGCTGGAAAAGCCGGAGCGGCACTGAACTAATAGTTTTTATATTGCTGGTAACATCCTCGCCGGTAACACCATCACCGCGAGTGGCGGCTCTTTTTAAATTACCATTTTCATATTCAAAAACCACTTTGAGCCCATCTATTTTTAGTTCGCAGGTGTAGTTTGGAGAGATTTCTTTACCCGCTTCTTTTCGAAGAAAATTTTTTACCCTCTTGTCAAAATCAAACATATCTTCTTCTGAAAAAGCATCATTAAAAGACCATTGGGGAACTTGATGGACCACTTTTTTGAATTCTTTGAGCGGCTCCCCGCCTACCCTTTGGGTCGGGCTATTTTCATTTTTTAAAGAAGGAAATTCTTCCTCCAGTTTGCGCAATTCTAGAACCAGAGAATCATAAGCTGTATCTTCTATTTCCGGCGCATCTTTTACATAATACAGATAACTATGGCGCTCTATCGTTTTACGTAGATTTTCTACTCTTTTATTAATTTTATCCGGTATTTTCATACCTAAGATACTACCACAAATTTAATACGTCACTTCAACACCTCTTTCTACTCTTCTAGGATTCCCGATATCGCAAGTGTTATAACCGCGAGATTTTATATAAGTTTTGAGAACCAGTGGACTACCATCATAATATTTCTTTACTGTCACGATAGCGCAACCATCTACCGGGTTGGCGCCTTTATCCAAAGCAAAACCAAACACGCTGGTCGGATTCGCACTGCCGCCATTACCTATAAGCGTAATAGCTGTGCTGCTACCGGAAATCGCTTGACCGGTAGAAATGTTATCATAGCCGGCACAACTTATAGGAGAACCATTGGTTGAAGTGGCAAAAGCGCTTCCTGTAACCGGTTTGGAATCCCAATATATAGCGCATTCCACGCCGGAATCGGCAGCATAAAAAGCAAATTGGGAATTTCTGCCGGAAGAAGCAAAAAGGCTGCCTTTTACAGCGATATTTATCACAGCAAAACTTATAAAGAGCAAAATGCTCATAATAACGACAGCTATAAATAAAGTCATTCCGTTTTTATTTTTCATATCCAATTAAAAAAATAAGTTTTTACTTTAAATTGTTGGCTTGTTAAACCTTTAGTCCAAGAAACTTTTACCGTAACAGCTATTTCATTGGCATTTACTGATTCAATTTGTATTTCTCTTTTGAAATTAGTGGTATCCCCCGAAGTGTAGCTATATAAAAATGTTGTCGGATCTTGTTTTAAAACAGGGCATATTCCACCGAGATCAGTGGCGCAATCAACAAGACCAAAACTTATTGCGTCAGTTCTGCAAGTCTTGCCAAAATAACAGGGATCGGCGGCATTTTGAGCTATACCGGCAAGCCAATCACCTGATCCGTTATTTATTTTAGCAAGCTGATTATCGTCTCTTTTATTTCTTATTATCTCCATAGCCTCTTGAGCTAAGTAAAAGGCCTGTGTCTCATCTTTGGCAATTATGGCTTGGGAAAGACTTTGGGTAACTGCAGAAAAAGCTCCAGAGACCGAGAGAGATAAAACCATGATGGCCACCATTGATTCAAGTACTGTAAAACCCTTTTGTTTTTTAAATTTACTTATCATATATCTAAAGTTCTTTGGGACATTAAAGTTTCTATAGAAAACGTCGTTTGAGTTGTTGGTTTATTACCCACATGGCCTTCAATAACAGCTATAATATAAGGCTGAAAGTTATCGGAGATCGTACTGCCAAAAACATAAAATTTTAAATATTCTATGGTTGTGTCCGATGAAGTAATGTTGATATAATTTAGCCCATCATCAGATTTCTGGATAGCCGTGCCGTTTAATCTATAAATTACCCTGGCGCCGGCAAATGTAATGGAGATAGAACTATTTCCAGTAGAACAATCATTTGTGCTTAAGGTATCATTTTGATTTAAAATGGTGCCGCAGTAATAACTGCTTCCGAAACGCACCGTTCTAGCCATATTTTCGATAGAAAGATTTAAATTGTCCACCACCGTTTTAGACGACTGAGCTTTTTTGTTGGCATTAAAAACACTTAGAATAGCTCCGATAGAAATGGTGGCTACAATAATAAATAAAGATACTGCAATGAGCATTTCTACAAGTGTGAATCCTTTATTTTTAATTTTAAATTTTTTCATTATTATGGCGATGATCCGGTAGATACTTGGCCGTTTGCCTCCACTTTTACATAAAAATACTTGCCCCCCGGTGATTGTAAACGAATTGTGACAGGAGGATTACCAGTTGAATTGCCTCCGGCATTCAAAAGACTAATATTTGCCTTTGGATCTGGTCTCAAAAATAAAATGCTTACGCTTGCCAAGGGTCCATTGCCCGGGAAACACCCGTTGTTCCCAGTCCCACAGACGTCTTTTATCGTTACTCCCCTGTTAAAAGTTTTGGTTTCTATAGCTTCTCCGAGATCATATTTTTTATCACCATCTCTATCTGCAAAATATATATACTGATTCAAATTATCCTGACTAAAATATACTCCATAACCTATATTAAATTTATCACTTTCCGTACCAGCAGTATCTTCCTTTACCCCCAAACTATAAATTTGGGCCTGACGGATCATTAAAGCCAACTCGTAGGCCTGAGTACTGACAATCAGGGAGTCATTCCACTGGCTTTGCTGGACGACAAGAGCAGTCATTATTATGGTAGCTATGGCCATAACTACCATAAGCTCAATCAAAGTAAACCCATTACTTCTTTTAGAAAAAATTGAATAACGCATGTATTTGAAAAAGATCCAAACTCAGACAAAAACTTAATATTATTCCAAGAGAAAGAAACGGTCCGAATGGAATCTCAGACTTAATTGTAAGATTATTTTTTAGAAGAAGCAAACTTATAGAAACAATGGCTCCTATCCAAAAAGCTAAAACAATTGCCGACAAACCTTGACTAAAATCCAAGGAAAAACCCAAGTACAGCAATATATTTAACATCGCCAAGGCCAAACCAAGTGCCTTTGGAGATTAAAAATATGAGAAGGAATGGAATAGCCAGAATAATGCCGGAAATAAAATTGATTAGTAGATAGTAGTAAGTAGTCAGTAGTAAGGTATAAAAAAGAGACAAAATAAAAAAAGAAAAAAGGAAGGAATCGGGAATAATGAAGTGTTTCAGATCATAGATGGAAATAAGGAGAATATTACCGAAGATTAAAACAAGAATTATGAAATATGAATTATGAATTATGAAAAAAGCTAAAACAGAGAGAAGGCCCATTAGAACCTCGACAATAATAGTTTCTTTGGGAATTTTGCTTCCACAATAACAGCACTTGCCCCGCAGAAAAAGAAAGGAAAAGACAGGAACCAAATCTTTTTCTTTAAGCTTCGTGTTACAAGAAAAACAAACCGACCTGCCCTTAAAAAAAGACATGCCGGTATTGTATCTATTGGCAATAACATCAACAAAACTGCCCAAAGCTGCGCCGAATAAAAATATTATAAATCCTCCTAAATATTGCATTTATTAAATAATAACACAAAAGCACTCCGTTTGGAGTGCTTTTGATTAGAGAACTTACAAATTGATTACGATGCTGGGCAAACAGTGTTGGTACTCAATGCAGTAGTTACTGCTTTTGAAGTACCCTTTGAATCAACACACCAATAACCACCACCAGTCAAGTTGCCTTGCAAAGCGTAGGCAGACCCGGTTGAATCCACATTGCAGACTAACACAGTATTGCTTGGATAGTTGGCTGTATTTGTATAAGAGGCTGCTCCAGAGTTTGCAGCCGTTCCTGAATTGTAAGTGTCAGCAAACACAGTGTTGGCTGTAGCACATGTACCGGCTGCAGCGTTGGTTGCATATTTTTGACCAGCTGTATCGTAGTAAACTTCAGCGGCTGCTCGGAAGCCTGCCAACTGAGCCTTTACTTTGGCATCATTTCCTTTACCTCTGGCAGAGTTTAGAGAAGCCAAAACAACGGAAGACAAAATACCGATAATGGCGATAACGACAAGAAGTTCAATAAGTGTAAAACCTTTATTAGATTTAGACATAATTTTTAAATAACTTAATTAATACTCTCTCGAGAGAGAAGCTTGGATGATCGACCCTACAAGCTTCTCTATATTATAAACAACGTTTGATTTTTTGGTAAATAATGTGTGGATAACTGGTTTTATGGGCAAAAAGTGCCGCTGTTCGGTGTGCCGGAAATTGCCCGGGAAGCCCCTTTGCTGTCAACACACCAATATTGATCGCCGGAATATAATGTGGCTTTGACAGCATACTCAAATTGAGTGGCGCCACAATATACTTGAGTATTATTAGGAAGATTGCCAGAGTCTATATAAAGTTCCGGACTGCCATCTTTGGGATCGACATCGTTAAACATACCCGAGCCGCAATCAGAGATCGTGGCGCCTTCCGAAGCATAACCGTTTGGATTTTGGCCGGTAAAATAATTTTCCGCTGCGGCGCGAAAACCGCTAAGCTGCATTTTTGTTTTTGCATCATAACCTTTGGCTCTTGCACTTGAAAGGCTGCTTAAAACGATGGTGGATAGAATGCCTATAATCGCTATAACAACGAGTAATTCTATAAGCGTAAATCCTAAATTTTTCTTCATACTATTTATTTTAATAATCAAATTATGATGTAGATGAAGCTATATTATAAATCGGCATAAGAACTGACGCCAGAAGGATACCGACACCAACACCGAGAGCCACTATCATTACAGGTTCAATCATGCTTACCAGCGTATCTACCGCATTTATAACTTCTCTTTGATAAAATTTGGACATTGTTTTCAATATATTTCCAAGTTCTCCTGATTCTTCTCCCACCCTGATCATTTGGATTAAAATGTTTGGCATTTCTTTCCTGTCGCTAAGTGCGCTAGAGAGCGCTTGACCGGCTTTGACCTTAATTAAAGCTTCATCCAAAATCTCCTTATATATTTGATTCTCAATAATAGAAGAAGTAACTTCAATCGCTTTAAGCATCGGAATGCCGGATAAAACCATGGTACTCATATTGTCCGAGAAGCGGGAAAGATACAGTTTCCTATAGAGATTGCCGACATAAGGAATATAGAGTCTGGCGTTTGAAATCCATCTTTTACCCTCTTTGGTCCCGCTATACCAAATACCGCCCCCGACAACAACGATCAGCAAAACAATCATAGTTATCCAGTTATTTACAAAAAAATCGCTGATCCAAAAGACAATTTTGGTGTATAGGGGTACTTCCTGACCGGAATCTTTTATTATGGCGCCGATTTTAGGCACTATAACAGTAAACATTAGGATCATAACGGAGATAAAGGTAAAGACGACAAAGGCCGGA
>CAWJAC010000003.1:0-46196 GCA_963840745.1 Candidatus Zambryskiibacteriota bacterium
ATATTTCAGGGTTGATTTTGATTGGATAGTGAAATTTACTATAATTGAAATGGCAAAAATCTTGGTGGTATCTCCAGTGGAGGAAAGTATTACTATGCCCTGGGCGACACTGCGAGATGTGGCCAATATGTGTTTTATATTTGTGCTTCTTTACGCCGCATTCAAAACAATGTTTGACACCAACTTTGGTAATTTCCAGACTACTATAAAAAATATAATAATAGTGGCTCTGCTTATAAATTTCAGCTTGTTTTTTTCAAAAATAGTTATTGACGCTTCAAATATTGTAGCTCTGGGTTTTTATAACTCAATCACTTCTACTTCAAATCTCAGTATGGCCAATGCGGGTGGTACCAATGTTTCCACAACTAATACTGGTATATCCGCCGGATATATGAATCTTTTAGGTCTTCAAAGTTGGTACAGTCCAAACATTTTAACAAATGGAAACATGGGAGCTTTTCAGATATTAATCGTCGGGGTTATGGGTTCTGTATTCTTACTTGTAACCGCAGTTATATTGCTTATAACTGCCATAATGTTTTTGGCTCGTTTCATTATCTTAATTTTCTTGATGATTCTTTCTCCTTTAGCTCTGATTGCTTATATTATCCCGGGGCAAAAGGATAATTTCACTAAATGGTGGAAAGCTTTGGTGGATCAATCATTTTTTGCTCCTATATTTTTTGCTTTAACTTGGGTAGTTTTTAAACTGGCTTCAAATCCTAACTTTCTTGGAGCATTAAAACCAGCGGCTGGCACAGATTACACTTCGGTAGTAACCAAGCTTGATACTTCAGCCGCTGCTCTTGTCTTAAACTATGTTCTAGTTATAGGTTTCTCCATCGCCGCTCTCATCTTCGCCAAACAAATGGCAAGCAAAACAGCCGGGTTTAAAACTATTGAGCGGAGGCATAGGCACCGCCGCTATCGGTGGCGGCGCTTTGGCGGGGAGAAATACTATTGGCAGAGCATCCAGTTTGATATCCGAAACTCAAAGAGAGAAATGGTCCAAAATCATCAGCTGGCAGAGCCGGGCTTTGGCTGGCAAATAAAGGTGGTAAAGCCAGTTATGATGCGCGTGGCCTGGCCGAGACGAAACTGGGTAAAGCAACCGGAGCCAGTGCTGTTATGGGAATAGCGGGCAAAACTAGCGGCAAAGGAGGATTTAATCAGGCATTAGAAAGATAAGGCCAAAGCAAAAGCTAAATATGCCAAAGAAGTTTATGGGCAGACAGGGACGGAAAAGGAAAAAGCTGGAAATCTTGAAAATGAATACAAAAACAAGGACAAGGAATATGATATTGCAAGAAAATCAGAAGAAACAAGGATCAGGAATGAAAGAACAGCGAAGACACTAGGAGCAAAGGATGAAATGGAGAAAGCGAAAAAAGAATTCGAAGTAAAGAGCACTTCAACACTTGAATACGCAGGCAAGAAAGAAGACATTGAGGCGGCCAGAGTAAAAATGGAAGCCACACAAAAAACACACGCTTCGGCCATTGAAAAAGAAAAATCAAAAATTGAAGAAACTGATTACAGTGAAGCCACTAAAACCCTAAAAACAGAGGCAGACACCAGGAAACAAGCCTGGGAAAAGGTTAAAAATGCTGGTGCAGAAAGACAAAGATCTTATGCTGGAAGATTGGACGAAGGATTGCCTGGAACAAGATGGCTCGGTCGTTTTCAACCGAATCAGGGTTATAAAGAGGCTGCAAGAAAAGTAAGAGAGCAAGCTAAAGGAAAATCACCTAACGAAAAAGCGGCTGATATATTGAAGGAAATGAAAGAAGCAGAGGACAAAGAGAGAGGAGCGGCGGAGGAGAGAAGAGGAAGAATCAAAAGAGGAAAAGAAGGAGGAAAAAACAACTTAAATAGTATGGATTATAAAGAAACAATAAAAGAAAGGTTGGATATATTATCTCCGGAGTTGAGAGCTTTTGTTTTAGATGAAAACTGGAGAAGAGAAGCCGAGAAAATTGGTAAGCAATTTAATTTAAATGAAGAAAAGTACGCTTCATTTGAAAACGAGGTCTTTCTCGTTCTTTTGTGTTTTGAACCCAAAACTGATTTTGCAGAAAATATAAAAAGAGAATTGGAAATAGATAACAATATGGCGGGGTGGATTGCCGAAGATGTAAATAAAAATATTTTCAGCAAGGTTACAATTGAAATTGACTTAATGTGGCAAGCAACAGGACAAGAGAGGGAAGTGGAAATTGAAGAAGAACCAAAAGAAACCGCTCAACAAAATAACGTGGGGCTTGCCCCGCATAGCGAAAGCGGCGTGGGGGGAAGTTTCGAACAAATAATTTTAAATCAGACAAAAGCTATGATGCCAGCGAGACCGGCAAGCGAAGTTCCAAATAATTTACCAACTAGTGAACAAAAAACGGAAGAGACACCCAAAGTCATACATAATTACACTAAAGAGGATGACCCGTATCGTGAACCAATAGAGTAGTTATCCACAGATTATAGTATAATTTGTTGACTTAACTCCACAAATTTGATAGTATTTTAGTACTTGTTAATTAATTATAAAATATGTTCCAAAGAACCTTAAAAAATAACATTGTAAACAATTTTAAGAACGGGTTTGCAACTATAATTTATGGAGCCAGAAGGGTCGGGAAGACAGTTATTTTAGAACAGATAAAACAATCTTTAAAAGAAGAAAGGATTCTATTTTTTAATGGTGACACTCAAGAATCAATAGACGCCCTCAATACCAATTCAGAAATCAAGTTATCTTCTTTGGTTGAAAATTACGATGTCATTTTTATAGACGAAGCGCAAAAAATACCAAATATTACTTTGGCGGTAAAAATTATTCTTGACAAATTTCCGTTAAAAAAAATTATTATTACCGGCTCTTCATCTCTTCAACTTGTGGCCGGCGCAAAGGAAAATTTAACCGGCCGAAATTATTCCCACAATCTATATCCTCTCAGCACTAGGGAATTGGGACAGGACTTGCCGGAATTTAAAATTCCGGCCCTGCTTGACGACCAATTAATTTTCGGTGGTTATCCCTTTGTTTATTCTCTGGGAACAAAAAAAGAAAAAGAAAAATATTTGTTACAAATAGTTGAGGACTATCTTTTTAAAGATATTCTGATGCTAGAAAACTTAGAACATCCGGAATCATTCAAAAAATTAGCCATTTTACTGGCTTATCAGATTGGCAATGAAGTTTCGTTGAATGAATTGAGCAACAGTCTAGGTATTAGCGTCAAAACAGTTTCCCGTTATTTGGATCTATTGGAAAAGAGTTTTGTTATTTTTCATTTAGATGCTTATTCCACTAATTTAAGAAATGAGGTTAGTAAAAATAAAAAATATTATTTTTTTGATCTAGGCATAAGAAACGCTTTGATTGAACAGTTTCAGCCTATTTCTGTTAGGGCGGATGTCGGCTATCTTTGGGAAAACTTTCTTATTGTTGAAAGAATGAAAAAAATCGAGTATGAGGGAAATGTTTTAAGAAGATATTTTTGGAGAAATTATTCCGGGGCAGAAGTAGATATGATTGAAATTGATGATAATAACATAGTGTCTGCTTTTGAATTCAAGTGGCGAAAAAACAAAGTAAAAACACCAAAAAACTTCAAAGATAATTATGGGATTGAAACCAAGATTATTAACAATGAAAATTATCTGGATTTTATATTGTGATAAAATTATAAGAATGAGATTTCAAATTCCACAATTTATAGATGTCGAGGATAAAATATTCGGGCCGTTTACGCTCAAGCAATTTATTTATTTGGCCGGAGGGGCATCTGCGGCAGTGATAGCTGTTTTATTTTTAGGCATATTTTTTGGTTTGCTGGTCTCCTTGCCAATCATTATTTTGGCTGCAGCTTTGGCTTTTTATAAAGTAAACAATCGGCCTTTTGTAAATATCTTGGAGTCAGCTTTCAAATATGCCATCAAAGATAAACTTTATATCTGGAATAAAAAAGAACCGGATGAAGGCGAGTCGGTCAAAGATCAAGCCTCAAGCGGGAAGTATAGTTCGCTTATAGTGCCAAATCTTTCAGGCAACAAACTTAAAGACATGAATTGGGAACTGGATGTGAAGAAAAGAGAGGACGAAGCATTAGCAGCTAGTAGCAAGCAGTCGGCAACTGGGTTAGAATAAAAGCATGAGTAAAAAACGCAACTCAAGAATTTGTGCCGATAGACGATGTCAGAGATGGCATCGTAATGATGAAAGACGGCGGTATGAGGGGAATACTCATGGCCTCTTCCATAAATTTTGCCTTAAAATCAGATGACGAGAGGCAAGCTATCCTTTTACAATTTCAGGATTTTTTAAATTCTTTGGATTTCTCGGTCCAGATCGTCATCCAATCCAGAAGGCTTGATATCAGGCCTTATATCGCTCTCTTGGATGGCAGATACAAAGAACAAACCAATGACCTGATGAGAATACAGATCGAACAATATATAGCCTTCGTCAAAAGCTTCACAGAAAGCACAAACATCATGACTAAAAACTTTTTTATAGTGATTCCATATGACGCGGCTATAATAAAGACCGGCAGCAAATTTTCACTCGGTCTTGGAAAGGAAAAGAGTCAGGAAACCAAAGAAGAAGATTTTGAAGAAAAGAAAAACCAACTGGAACAAAGGATGGAAGTGGTGGAGCAAGGACTCTCGCGTTGTGGAATAAGAGTAGCCAAGCTCGGCACCGATGAAGTGATAGAATTGTTTTATAAGATATTTAATCCGGGCGAATCGGAAAAACCCATCAAAATAAATTAAATGTTTGATTTTTTTAAAAAAAAGAAAAAAAAGAGAACTTAACGGCGATTTCCATATTACCCAAGACCATTACCGAAAGTTCTGAACTGGAATTGCGGGATATTTTGGCACCCAGCGCCCTAAAAGTAACCGCAAAGGAAATAAACTTGGGAGAAAAAGTGGTTAGAAGTTTTTTTGTCATTTCATATCCGAGATTTCTTTCCGAAGATTGGTTTTCGCCGATTATAAACATGGACAAAATGTTTGATATTTCAATTTTCATTCATCCACTTGAATCAGCAAAAATTTTAAGAACCTTTCAAAAAAAGGTGGCTGAAGTCCAAAGCCAAATCAGAATAAGAGAGGAAAAGGGACTAGTGCGGGATCCGATGCTTGACACTGCTTATGGGGATTTGGAAAATTTGCGCGACCAGCTTATGCAGGCCCAAGAAAAAATGTTTGAGGTCGGCCTTTACATCTCGGTTTATGCGGATAACAGCGAAGATTTGGACAAAGTTGAGTCTGAAATAAAATCAATCCTTGAGTCAAAAATGATTTATATTAAACCGGCCCTTTTTCAACAGGAGCAAGGTTTCCGCAGCATCTTGCCAACGGCCGAAGACCAGCTCATGGTCCATTCCAAAATAAATTCTTCGCCTCTTTCCTCCATTTTTCCTTTCATTTCTTTTGACCTTACTTCGGATAAAGGCATTCTTTACGGCATCAATCGCCACAATTCAAGCCTTGTTCTCTTTGATAGATACTCATTGGAAAACTATAATTCTGTTATTTTTGCCAAAGCCGGCGCCGGCAAATCGTTCTGCACCAAGCTGGAAATTTTGAGAACTCTTATGTTCGATGCCGAAGTGATAGTGATCGACCCGGAAAACGAATACGAATACATGGCCGAAGCTGTCGGCGGCCGATACTTCAATATTTCTTTAAATTCCGACCATCATATAAATCCATTTGAACTTCCCATTCCGGCCGAAGACGAATCCACCGCCTCGGTTTTGAGATCCCAAATCATAAACCTGGTCGGTCTTTTCAGAATTATGATGGGAGGTCTTTCAGCCGAAGAAGACGCCATTATAGACCGAGCCATTACAGAGACTTACGCGCTTAAAGACATCACTGTCGATTCCGATTTTAAAAATGTAGAACCACCGCTTCTTTCCGATTTTGAAATGGTGCTTTCGGGCATGGAAGGGGGAGAATCTTTGGCCCAAAGATTGACCAAATATACCAAAGGCACTTGGTCAAACTTCATAAACCAACCATCAAACGTAGACATCAATAAAAAATTCGTGGTTTTCTCCATACGAGACATGGAAGACGAACTCAAGCCGGTCGCTATGTATATTGTTACCCACTATATTTGGAACGCCATCAGAAGAGAACTTAAAAAAAGACTTCTGGTAATTGACGAAGCGTGGTGGATGATGAGATCTGAAGATACGGCTTCCTTCCTGCTTTCGCTGGCCAAAAGAGGCAGAAAATATTATTTGGGACTGGCAACTATCACTCAAGATGTGGAAGATTTCTTAAAATCCCCGTACGGCACTCCGATTATTTCAAACTCTTCCATTCAAATTCTGCTCAAACAGTCTCCAACAGTCGTTGATAAACTGCAGCAAGTCTTCAATCTGACCAATGAGGAAAAATATCTGCTTTTGGAATCAGGGGTAGGGGAGGGTATCTTTTTTGCCGGCCTCAAACATGTGGCCATCAAAATAATCGCCTCCTACACCGAAGAGCAAATCATCACTTCCGACCCTTCCCAAATTTTGGCGATGAAAAAGCAGAAGCAGGAACAGAAATAAAATATGGACGAAACATCTCCACAAACACAAAACAAAACACCTTTAAGGAGACCGGTTCAACAGATACAGGTTGAGGAAGAAAAAAGAGAAAGAATAAGCAAAGCGATGGGCGCCATGATGGTTATTGTGGCCGCTTGCATAGATATCTTTGAGGCAATACTAGATATTTTACTCATAGGAGAGATTTTGAGCCCTATTATTTCAGTCTGTGCCGATGTTGGTTTTTGGATTTGGTTTAAAATACTCGGAGTGGGCTTTACCAAAAATCCAAAGAATCTCGCGGCTATGGGCATTCAAGCCCTAATCGGTATTACACCGGGCCTTGATATCTTACCAGAATTGACTTTGGGTGTTTTGGTCATTGTCCTCACCACTCGCTCCGAAGATAAAGGCGGTCTTCTTGGCAAAGCGGCCAGCATGGCTCAAGGAAAAACAAAACAGTAATCAACAATCAGAGAATTATAGACAAAGGAAATGGTATAATAGAAAAAATGCTCAGCAAGTTTATAAAATTTTTGACGATGGCAAGTATTTGTTTGGCGGTTTTGCCGTTTGTTTCATCCGCTCAAACGAACGTGAATGTCAACGTGCCTTACGCCCTCTCCAATGAATTAGGAGTTGAAATTATTCCGGATTATCCAAGACCAAACGAAATAGTTTCTATAAATCTCACTCTCTATACCGATGATTTAAATTCTGCCGATATCACATGGTATCAAGACGGCAAGGCAGTCCTGAACGGCAAAGGAGAAACTAAATATTCGTTCAAGACCGGTTCTATCGGGCAGGAGACAAAAATAGAAATAAGAATCAAGCTTTTGAGCGGTGCTTCTTTTTCAAAAACTTTAACCTTAAATCCGGCCAGTGTTGATGTGGTCTGGGAAGCCGAATCTTACGTGCCGCCGTTTTATGAGGGTAAGGCCCTGCATCCAAAACAAGGCATTTTAAAGCTTGTGGCCATGCCAGAGTTTGTCAAAGATGGTAAAAGAATATCACCTCAAAATTTAATTTATGAATGGTCAAACGGCATAAACGTTTACCAAGATCAAAGCGGTTATGGCAAAAATGTTGTGACTCTGAATGGATCGTTGCTCGGTAGAGAAGAAAACATAAAAGTTTTAGTGACCGATCCGGTAAATAACTTGGTTGCTCAAGGTCTTGTTGATATCACTCCGGTTGATCCAGAAATAGTTTTTTACCAAAATGACCCGTATTACGGTAATATTTTTGATGAAGGGCTAGTCGGCTCATTTAATTTAAAAAATGACGAAGTGCAAATTTTGGCGGCGCCATATTATTTCACCAAGGAGGAAAGCGGCCTATTGCAATATACGTGGCAGTTAAACGGCCAAGAAGTGCCCTTTCTTTCCGGTTCAATGACCGCTATCTTTAAAAAACCGGAGGATAAAACGGGAGGCATATCCAATATCTCTTTGCAAGTTGAAAATTCAAACAGGATACTGCAGCAAGCCGACGGCAGCTTACAAATAAATCTTGGCAATTAAATGAAAAAAATAATTTTAAAAATCGGAATACTGGCGATACTAACTATGATTATTTTTCCAGTAATACAAATTTCGGCTCAAACCACGAGTTATGTTCCTTTGGCTCCACTACCGGGCACATTACCGGTTGGCACCGGTGAGACCAATCTTCAAACGTATCTACCTGGGCTTTTTAATCTATTAATTGGCCTTGCGGCTGTGGCCGCGGTGCTCAATATTGTTATTGGCGGATTCCAATATATGTCTTCCGACGCTATACAGGGTAAAAGCGCCGGCAAAGAAAGGATAAAAAATGCCATACTTAGTTTGGTCTTGATTATTGCCGCTTGGCTTATTCTCTACACCATCAATCCAAATCTTCTGAACCTAAATTTAAACATATCAGCAGTCACCACCACCGCTCCAGCCGCAGTAGGGGCAGGAGGAGCATCTGTAAGTGTTATTGACCGTACGAACGTAAACCTAAATACTACTGACCAATTGTTGACCGAAAATCAAGCATCAGCAACATTGACTGGTAACGGATTTACATTCAGCTCAACGGGTAACTGTACTGACCCCACAAACGCAAACTGTACTTCTGTTGCCGGAATGCATTCCGATACGGTCGCCGGACTGGATGCCTTAAAAACAACCTGCGGGACCGCTTGTGGCCAACTTGCTATTACAGGAGGCACCGAAACTGGCCACTCTTGCTACGACCCAGCGACATGCCTATCTCACCAATCAGGATTCAAAGCCGACGTTTCTAACACGCAGGGCAACGGAGCAGCTTTTCAAAATTTTATAGGCCAGCAGGTTCAGGCACAAGATAATGTTTCTATGACAACAAATGGGTTTTATAACATTTCGGTGGGCGGTTTTAACTACCAAGTCCATCCCGAAGGAGATCATATAGATATAACTGTTATCCCCAAAACATCATAATAAAATGAGTAAAAAAATATTATTGATAATAGGAATACTGGTGATCGTGGGCATAGCGGCATTTTTGATTTTGACTTCAAAACCGGCATCAGGACCCGGAGGAAACACTGTCGGGTTTTCAATAAGAGATTATTTGCCTTTTGGAAACAGTGGCAATGGAGAGATAAGCACAACAACGGAAACAACACCGGCAGAAGGAAATGCTTCAAACTCGGCAACTTCGGAAGCGGGGAGACCAATCCCCCGACTAAGAAAATTATCAAGTGAACCGGTAGCTGGCGCCGTGGTTTTCAATATGGCGACAACCAGTGTAGTGAGATTTGTGGAAAAGGGCACAGGCAATGTTTATGAGGCTAGATCTGATTCGCTGGCAATTGAGAGGCTCACCAATACTACCATCCCTAAAATAATAAGAGCCTTTTGGCTACCGGATGGTTCCGGATTTCTGGCCCAAACTCTAGATTCAGAAAGCCAGATTATTGAAACCAGTTTCGTAAAATTAGTTAAAAATAATGCCAGCAGTACCAGCGAGAGTCTGACTCCGTTTAGTACAACCATAGGCAAACTGCCGACAGACATAAAAGAAATAACCATAAAGCCGGACGGTACCAAAATTTTTTACTACACAACAGACGGTTTACTTTCAAATTGGTTTGTTGCTAACCCTGACGGCACGGGTGCCACATTAGTGAATACAAACCCACTCACCGAATGGATACCAAAATGGATTTCTGGCAATACGGTCATAATGCAAACCAAAGGAAGCTCCGAGGCTGTTAGTTATAATTATTCATTTGATGTTTTAACTAAAATCATCAAAAAAATAGGGGTCGCTGAAACTGGCATATCTCCTCAGACCCAAACCTTGGCTGACAAATGCGCCCAATCGGCAAAAAGCAAAACCGCCACCCTTTATTGCGCCGTACCTTATGAATTCCCGAGCGGCAATTATCCGGATGTCTGGTTCAAGGGCTTGGTTTCAACTCAAGATTCAATCAAAAAAATAGATGTGGTTAATAATATTACCAGCACCGTCGCCGATGTTTCTTCAATATCCCAAGAAAAGATCGACGTGGTTGATATATCACTCTCTCCCAGATGAATCCCACCTTATTTTCCGCAACAAAGTCGACGGTTATCTGTGGATGTTGAGGGTTAGCGAGTAGCCATCTGCTTCCTGACATAAATATCTTGTAGTATTCCAACTGCATTGCTGACAAACCAGTAGAGAGCTACTACGCCTGATATTCTCCAAGAAATGAAAAATACTATAAGTGGCATAGTGTATTTCATTTGTTTGTTCAGCATTGCTCCAAAATCTGCCGTCCCACTGCCGACGTTGCCTTTGCTTAGCGAGCTTGCCTTCGTCCCAATTGAAGCCAAGTGCATTTGTAAAAAAGTGCTGGCCGCAGCCAAGAGCGCCAATATAATACTTTTTTGGGAAATATCAATAAGTCCCAAAAAATTCATAGAGACTGATATTGGTACTTTTACAAAAGAGTAGATAATGCTTGTGTCAATATGAGGCAAACCGGATTTTAAAAATATGAAGTAAAGCGAATATATAATAGGAATTTGGATAATTATGGTTAAAATACTGGAAAAAGGGTTGATGTTGTTAGTTTTGTAAAATTCCATCACTTTGACGGCTTGTTCTTGTTTATCTTTATATTTTTCTTTTATTAAGTTGAGTTCTCCCTCTTTCTCTTTCATTTTGGTTTGGGCGACGGTAGACTTTTTGGCGAGAGGGTAGAGGATTATTTTTACCAGCACAGTTAAAATAACCGTGGCAATACCAGCGTCAACCCATTTTATATTCAAGATAAGAACTAAAATGTTATAAAGGGGTATATAAATTATTGTTTTAAAGAAGGCTATCATTTAATATTGATTCAAGGTTTTTAATAATTTCCTCATTGTCTTTTGGAATTTTTCTGAAAGAAAAACTGGCAATTACGTTTGGTTTTATTTCTGGAAGGTATCTTTCGAGTAACTGGTAACCGGCACGTCTCATTCTGTTGCGCACTACTGCATTTTTGGCCACTTTTTTGGAAACAGAGAAGCAAAAACGGCTCTGGAATTGATTCGCTAGGACAAACCTTAACAAAAAAAGGTTATTCTTGAACGTTTTTGCCCCATCTAACAGTAATGGGAACATTTTTCTTGGAATTCTTCTGTTTTTGGGAAACATTAAATATTAGACTGATATTTTTTTACGACCCTTGCGGCGGCGGCTTTGCAAGACTCTAGAGCCATTCGAGCTTCTGCTGCGTTTCAAAAAGCCGTGGCTCCTCATTCTCTTTCTTTTTTTGGGCTGGTGTGTAATTGACATCCTATTAGAAGTTAGCTCTTAAAAATTATCAACTTGTTATTCACAAATTATAAACAAATTACAGAATAAACACAAGTTCCTTAAATGTAATTTGAATATATAATGGTTTGCATGGACACTAAAGAGCTTTGGAACAATGTTTTGACAGAGATAGAATCTTCAGTCTCTAAAGCAAATTTTGCGACCTGGTTTAAAGAAACCAAAATCTCCGGCTTTGAAAATGGGGTGATCTATCTGTCTGTCCCCAATACTTTTGTTCAAGAGTGGCTGATGAAAAAATTCCACAGCCTTGTACTAAAGCTTCTGCGTCAATCTTCCGAATCAGTACATGCGCTCGAATATGTAATCAAGGAAGAAAGCAAGCAAAAAAACCAATATATTCCAACAAAAGCCGCCTCTCCAACCAGGGAACTGCCTTTGTCGGAATTTTGTGTAAATAAAGATGATAACCTAAACCCAAGATACACTTTTGAATCATTTGTTGTCGGACCGTTCAATGAATTGGCCTACGCCGCGGCTCAGGCAGTTATAAAAAACCTTGGGATAACTTACAATCCCTTTTTTATTTATGGAAATACCGGGCACGGCAAAACCCATCTCATACAAGCTATGGGTAATGCCGTCAAAGCCATTGATCCTTCAAAAAAAATATATTATTTCACTTCTGAAAAATTTTGTAACGATTATGTCGCTTCCGTTCAAGCAAACAAAGTGGACCAGTTCAAAGAGAAGTATCGAAAATACGATATGCTCATAATGGATGACATTCAATTTCTCTCCGGTAAAGAAAAAACCCAGGAGGAGCTTTTCCATCTTTTTAATATAATGAAAGACAGCAACAAACATATCGTTTTTTCCAGCGATAAACATCCAAACTTTATAACCGGCCTTGAAGACAGACTGAAATCGAGATTTGCCGCTGGTATGGTTGTGGATATTCCGGCTCCAGACCAAGAATCAAGAGTGGCTATCATAAAATCCAAGTGTGCCAGCATAAATCTCTTTATAGATGAAGGGATTATTGACTATTTGGCTGAATCTATAAAAGGCAACATTAGGGACTTAGAAGGTGTTATAAACTTAATTGTCTGCCAAACGGAAACAAAAAATAAAATTTTAACCCTTAATGAGGTTAAGGATTTGGTCAAAAATAGCATCAAACAAAAGAAATTGTTATCATATAAAGAAGTGGTTAAGATAATAGCCGATTTTTATAAAATAGAAGAAGAAATAATTTACGAAAAAACCAGAAAAAAGGAAGTGATCAAACCAAGACAGATAATAATGTATATTTTAAGAGAAGACTTCAGCATCTCTTATCCGTCAATAGGGGAAAAATTAGGAGGCAGGGATCATACTACCGTTATCCATTCCTGTGAGAAAATAAAAAGAGAAGTTAAAAGTGATGTTTTATTATTAAAAGAAATACAAGAAATCAGGTCTATTATTGGTTAATTAGTTGTTGATTAAATGTTTATTGAATGTGTGTGAGGTGTTATTAAAATCACTAATTTAAAAAAATAAAAATTATTAAAACCTACTTATAAACACTAATTAAAATTTAAAAATTAATAATACTATCAAAAATAAGGTTTATTTAACAAATCCACCAATCCACAGTATAATATGAATATAAAAATTTAAATTAAATAAAATGAAATTAGAATGCAATAAATCAAAAATAGAGTCTGTTATTCAAAAAGCTTCAAAGTTGGCAAATAAGCATCTAACCTTACCAGTTCTTTCTTGTGTCTATTTAGATGTTTTAAATGACAACAAACTTATTGTAAAATCAACCAATTTGGATATTGGAGTAGAAATTGAATTAAAAGTTAAAACCATAGAGAAAGGCACCATAGCGGTGCCGGCCAGTATTCTACTTGGAGTGCTATCTTCAATCAAGGAAGATGATTTAGTTTTTGAAACTAAAGATAATAATCTTAAAATATCTTCCAATAAAAATTCAGCGATCATTAAATGCATGCCGCATGAAGATTTTCCAAGTATTCCTAAAATAAAAGATCTTAAAATAATAAAAATAAATTGTCGAGATCTTATTTTGGGGTTTAAATCAGTTTGGTATAGCGCCTCAAATTCAAACATTAAACCTGAATTATCAAGCGTTTATATATATAAAGGAGATAATAATCTGGTTTTTGTATCCACCGACTCTTTCCGTTTGGCTGAAAAAAGAGTTAACACTAAAATCGCCACAGATTTTCCTCAAACTTTGATACCTTACAGAAATGTTTCGGAAATAATAAAATTATTTGAGGATTATAATGGGGACATAAACATTGTTTTTGAAAAAAACCAAGCCGCTTTTACTACCGAGAATATTTATTTAGTCTCAAGGCTTATAGACGGCTCTTTCCCAGATTACAAACAAATAATACCAAAAACATTTAGTACTACCGCCACTATTTTAAAGGAAGATTTGATAGATTCAATAAAAACATCAAATATTTTTTCAGACTCTTTGAATCAGGTTAAGTTAAAGGTAGATACTAAAACGAAATCATTAAATATAGAATCAAAAAATAATGATGTCGGTGAATATTATAATTCAATCAATGCTTCGGTCTCCGGCGAAAATATAGAATTGAATTTCAACAGTCGGTACGTAATTGATTGCGTGCAATCGATTCCTTCTGACAGCTTAACTTTGAGTTTTGGCGGCATTGGCAAGCCTTTGGCTATAAACGGAGCCACCGATAAAAGTTTCCTCTACATCGTGATGCCGATGAATAGATAATATATGAATAGTATTGCCGGGTTTTTGCAAAAGTTTTTAAATCTTGAAAAAGATAATAATACAAAATTATTATTGATTTTGGAGGCAATAAAAAAAGAAACGGGAGTGGAATTAAAAAAAGAAGAGCTTCTAATAAAAGGGGACAATGTAAAACTAAAATGTAATCCGGTTTTTAGAAACGAAATTTTTATGCACCAGTCTCAAATTGAAGAGCAATTGAAATCTTCAAAAATATTTTTGAAGATTGTTTAGTAGGTTATTAATTCTGGTTTAAAATAACCGGCTGATCATTTCCGTAACCATTTTGTTGTGCCCAGAGGCGGACGGCGTATTCCCAATTGTTAAATTGAGAGTCATCGGAAGGATTTGTTGGCATGAGGCCTCTCGGGTCATCTTTATTGACCCAATTTAAGATAGAATGAACCCCACCCGTGACCATTGTAGTTCCGGGAGTTGAACTGGCTAGTATGCCGCCCTGCCATATACCCTGGAGGACAGGCTTCAATTGGGTTTTATCTTCCACTAAAGGCGCCTCGAATTGTTCATTTGGATATTTAACCAATACTTGATCCATAAAAGCCCGCCACATGGGAGCGACGATGAGACCCGCTACTTTTTTAACCATTGGTGAGTTGTCATTATTACCAGCCCAGGCCCCGACAGCAATTGAGGGGGTGTAGCCCATTATCCAAGCGTCTCTGGAATCGTTTGTGGTACCGGTTTTAACAGCCACATCTCTATCCGGAAAATATAAAGCGGAAGTTTGTCCGTAAGATGGCGCTCTAGCGACGTTGTCAGAAAGAATATTTGATATTTTCAAGGTAATCTCTTTATCCAAAACTTGAGTCGGATTTGGGTCGTGTGTTTCCAAAATATTTCCATCTTTATCTTTTATTTCAATAATGGGGGAGATGTCTGTCCTAACGCCTTCATTGGCAAAAACTCCGTAAGCTCCGGTAAGTTCAAGGGGAGTAACTTCACCACCTCCCAAAACCAGAGTCAGCCCATAATCTCCCTTGTTGGAAAGAGATTGTATACCCATGTCTCTGGCCAACCGGATTGAGTCACTTAAACCGGCCAAGTATAAAACTTTTACAGAGGGTACGTTTATAGATTGAGCCAAAGCGTTTCGCATGGTGATTGGTCCCCTGAAGATATTGTCAAAGTTGTCCGGAGAGTAACAGCCATTCCCTGTTGTTAGGTTGTTGGGGGCGCAAGAAGTTGAAAATTGGGTTTTTACATCAAAAAGAACAGTATCAGGTGTGTAGCCTTTTATGAAAGCTTCGGAATAAACAAATGGTTTTATTGTTGATCCGGGCTGTCTCTTGGCTGTGGTGACATTAAAAGCCCCGTCTATTTCCTTGTCAAAATAATCTCTTGAGCCAACCATGGTCAGTATCCCTCCGGTTTTTGGATCTATGGCTACAATAGCGGCATTCTCTGCATTGAAATTTATTTTATTTTGCAAAGCGTAATCATGAGCCACTTTTTCGCCTATAGACTGCAAATCGTAATCCAGTGAAGTTGTAACACGCAGCCCCCCGTTGGTAAGGGCCTCTTCCCCATACTTCTTTGTGATGTAATCTAGAACATAAAAAACAAAATGCGGGGCTTTTATGCTAGAGTCGCCCTTTGGAACAAAAGAAACTTTTTCTGCCATGGCGGAATTATATTCATTTTGAGTAATAAAATTGTTATTTAACATTTCTTTTAAAACCAAATTTTTTCTTCCTTCAAGTTGGTCTCTATTTGGACCATATGGAGAATAATATGTCGGCGCTTTCGGTAAAGCCGCGAGGTAGGCCGCTTCGGCAAGTGTCACGTCCGAAGATTTTTTACCAAAGAAAGCTTGACTAGCTTCTTCTACACCGTAAATATTGCCGCCATAGGGTATTTCATTCAGATACATTGACAGAATCTCATCTTTTGAGAGTATTTGTTCCAATTTTACCGCCAATACTAGTTCCTTTAATTTTCTTGATACATCCTTGTTGTTTGTGAGAATCGAATTTTTGACTACTTGCTGGGTAATGGTTGAGCCTCCCTGGCTCCAGCTAAGGGTCATAATGTTTATAAAAAATGCTCGCAAAAGGGACAATGGCTCTATGCCGTGATGTTGGTAGAAATTTTTATCTTCTATGGCAATAGTGGCGTTTTTGATATATCTGGATATGTTTTCTATGGGCACGGTGCTTCGCCTCACACTGCCGCCGGTATCATAAAGAAGAATTTGTCCGGTCCGGTCGTATATCTTTGTTGATTCAGTGACTATTCTTTCTTGTATTGATTCTGTGGTTGGCACTTTAAAAGTGCTTATCCAAAAGAGTATTAAAGCTACTAATACTAAAAAAACTGACAGCAAAAGCATTGCTAGTGTTTTAATAACAAATAGGTGTTTTCTTATGAAAGTTTTTATCATCCCTATATATTATGCCAAAAAGCGGAATTATGGTAGCATTTTTATATGTTTGGCAATACAAAACCAAAAATAATAACTGATGAAAATAAAATAGACGAGGTTTTAATGCGTGGAGTAGAGGAAGTTATTGACAAGGAACATCTTAGAAAAAAGCTAAAAAGTGGAAAACAATTACGTATCAAATTGGGAATTGATCCAACAAGTCCAAATATTCATATAGGCAGAGCCATACCCTTGTTAAAACTCAAAGATTTTCAAGATCTTGGTCATCAAATAGTTTTGATAATTGGTGATTTCACCGGACTTATAGGTGACACTTCAGACAAAGAAAGTGAAAGGCCGATGCTTACTGAAGATATAATTGAAAAAAATCTAAAAGATTATGTTAAACAAGCCGGAAAAATTATTGATATTGGTAAATGTGAAATTCACTATAATAGTGAATGGCTTGAAAAAATTAAATTATAAAAAAATAGGTGAACAAGCAGACGTTTTTTCTTTGAGCGATTTTATATCGAGAGAAAATATTAAAAAAAGATTAGATAACGGTAGACGAATTTCACTACGAGAGATTATGTACCCTTAATGCAGGGTTATGATTCGGTGGTAATAAAAGCGGACGTTGAAATTGGGGGTACTGATCAGAGATTTAATTTACTTGCTGGTACGAGATTTGCAACGATATTACAAACAGGAACCGCAAGATATTTTGACTAACCCACTGATTGAAGGCTTGGATGGTAGAAAAATGAGTTCTAGTTGGGGTAATGTTATAAATCTTTTCGATTTACCTAATGATATGTATGGCAAAGTCATGTCGCTCAAGGATGAATTGCTCATTAAATATTTTATATTAACCACCAGATTAGAAATGTCTGAAATTGAAAAATACAAAAAGGAATTGGAAAGTGGTAGTAACCCAAAAGATATCAAGATGAAACTAGCCAAGGAAATAACCGAGATATATCATGGAGAAAAGGCGGCAGAAGAAGCTGAAAACACATTCAAAAATACTTTTAGCAAAGGAGAATTTCCGGATGATGCCAAAATTTTAGACGCCCCAAAAGAAGAAAAACTTATAGATGTTTTGGTAAATAATAAAGTTGTAGAATCAAAATCTGAATTTCGCCGTCTGGTAGAGGCCGGTGCCGTTTCTGATTATCCGGATAAAAAAATAAGCAATGTCAACGAAATGATAGGAGAGACTGAAAGAAAAATAAAAATAGGTAAAAAAACTTTTATTATTTTGAAACCGCAATAATCTTTTACATTTCTTCTTCATCCTCATCTTCCTCGTCAATTTCTTTGATTTTCTTCGGTATCAACAAACCATCTGCATCAAATTCTTCTTCCTCTTCTTCGGTGACATCTTCTACCGGATCTAATTGATCATCATCATTCATGATTTAAAAATTATTTTTAATTTCAGACTAATACTTTTTATCATATTAAAATGTTTTTGCAATATTTAGACAAGCATATCTGTGGATAAAGAAATGGCGGCACAAGTGAGGGCGATTGCTACAGCATCATATTCATCGTCATGTCTTTTTTGTTTGCCGGCCAGGGACTTCATTTTTATCAGTTTCTCCACCATATAAATGACTTGTTTTTTGTCGCTTTTGCCATAGCCGGTAACAGCCAGTTTTATTTGGTTTGGATTAAATTCTCTTAAAACAACATTGCATCTGGTTATCTCTGCCAATATTACTCCGCGGGCCTCGGCTACTTGCAAAGCCGTTTTTTTATTTTTACTCCAAAGTAAAGTCTCAACTGCTATTTGATCTGGTTTATATTTTTTTATTGTTTCTCTAATTTTATTTCCTATAAGAAGCAATCTTTTTGAATGTAACAATTTAACGTCTGTTTCAAAACATTCAGAGTGAATCAGTGTTTGATTGCCTTTCTCGTTTTTAATTACAGCTATTCCCATTCTGCCATAACCCGGATCTATACCAAGAATAATATTTTTATTCTGCATTTGTAAAAACTTCTTGGACCTCGTCATTTTCTTCAAGCTCTTCTGTTAAAATTTCTAATTTTGCGCCATCTTCTTCTGATATCGGTATAGTATTTTTGGGCGTCCATTCACTTCCGCTAACCTTTTTTTCAAAAGCCCAAGTGGCCGAGCCCGGCACCGCCAACTCGTACCCATTTTTAGTAAGAATATGTTTTATTTCTTGTGCCGCCTTATTTCTATTCTCCGTCAAAGCTTCAATGATGAAAGCACATCCGCCCGGCCCATAAGCTTCATAAGTAATTTGCTCCATTTCGCCCCCTTCTCCTCCAACACCCTTTTTTATAGCTCTTTCAATATTGTCGCTAGGCACGTTAGCTTCTTTGGCTTTTTCAATGGCCGCTCTCAAACTCGGAGCGTTTACGTCTCCCTTGGCTTTCTTAGACTCAACTGCAACAAAACGCACCAATTTGCCAAAAATCTTAGACTTCTGCGCGTCTGTCACCGCTTTCTTATTTTTTATTTTTGACCATTTGTTGTGTCCGGACATAATTTATATTTTAATCACAATAATTTCTCTTGCCTCTCTTTCGGAAAATCAAGACCCAAATGCTTGTAGGCGTATCTGGTGAGGACGCGGCCGCGGGGAGTGCGTTCAAGGAAACCAATTTGTAACAAATATGGCTCGTTGAATTCTTCAATAGTTGCTTCTTCTTCAGATAGGGAAGCGGCCAGGGTGTTAAGACCAACCGGTCCGCCTCTGAATTTATGAGCAATGGTCTTTAAAAGAGCCATATCAGAAGCATTGAGTCCGACGCTGTCTACACCTAAAAGATTAAATGTCTCGTTGACCACTTCTTCATCAATATCTTTTTTATTTATCTGAGCATAATCACGAGTTCTTTTTAAAAGATAATTGGCTGTCCTTGGAGTGAATCGGCTTCTTTCGGCTATGGCTTTTGCTGCAGTTTTGTCTAAAGACACACCCAAAATATTTGCCGAACGTTTAATAATGCTCATTATTTCGTCCGGACTGTAAAACTCAAGCCTGAAAATTCCTCCCGAAAATCTCGAACGCAGCGGAGAAGAAAGCATTGCCACCCTGGTCGTTGCCCCTATTAAAGTAAATGCCGGCAATTCAAGTTGAATGGTTCGCGCCGAAGGCCCTTTACCAATAATAATATCAAGTGATCTCGATTCCATAGCGGGGTAAAGTACTTCTTCAATTGTTTTATTTAATCTGTGTATTTCATCTATAAAAAGAATATCTCCAGGAGATAAGTTGGTTAGAATTGACGCCAAGTCACCGACTTTTTCAATGGCCGGACCGGAAGTGGAGCGCATTTGACTACTAGTTTGCTTGGCTATAAGATGTGCCAGTGTTGTTTTACCCAAGCCGGGTGGCCCATAAAATAGCAGGTGTTCGGGTGGAGATTCTCGTTCTTTGGCAGCGGAGAGAAGAATTTGGAGGTTTTTTTTGATGTTTTCCTGGCCAATATATTCGTCCCACTTGGAAGGCCTAAGAGTTTGGTCAATAAATTCAAAATCTTTGCTTTCCGGTTCTTTCTCGTTGTTTTTTTTATTCCTTGACATATTTTATGCTCTATGATATACTCTACATGAATTGGAGACACAAATCTCTAAGTGGCGGCCCTAGCGATAGGGTTTTGACATTAAATCAAGGGAGTGCCGGTACCGTCTTTCGGGAGGGATCACTGGCTCTTTCCTCAGAATAATGTTTTGCTTTTGGTTTAAACATTGAAAGTGCCACTTAGAGATTTGTATCCCTAATTTATTTTAATCTAAAGTTCATTATTCACAAAACCTGCAGAGGAGCAATCAATTTTGTGCATAACTTTACTCTCCTAGATCAATCACTCGACGCAGTTCGTCAAAGGAGGTGACGCCTTGGAGTATTTTAATAACGCCGTCTTGTTTCATGTCTAAAATACCTTGGCCTTCGGCGGCTTTGTTTATTTCTCTCTCACTCGGATTTTCTTTGACAATATTTTCTATTTTCTCGTCGGTTAGCACCGCCTCATAAATGCCTGTTCTGCCTTTAAACCCGGTAAAATTACACTCCTTGCAGCCGACTGCCTCATACACGTTTTCAAAATCCAAACCTTTTAAATAATTTTTATCCAAAATGCTATCTATAATTTTTTTTATCAAACTATTTTCTTTTTCTTCCAAAACCGCCTTCTTTTTGCACTTTTTACAAAGCTTTCTTATAAGCCTTTGGGCCATAGCTATATTGATGGCTGAGGTGATAACTTTTGGATTAACTCCCAGATCGATGAGTCGGGGAAAAGTACCAGCGGCATTATTAGTGTGTAGAGTGGAAAAAACCAAATGTCCGGTCAGGGCTGAGTTAATGGCAATCTCGGCTGTTTCTTCATCGCGAATCTCACCAACCATTATAACATCTGGATCTTGACGCAGAGCGCTTCTTAATCCTTCCAAAAATGTATAGCCCTTTTCCTCGTCTGTCTGGGTTTGCACTATACCTTTGAGGTGATATTCAATAGGATTTTCAATGGTAATTATTTTTATTTCCGGTGTATGGATTTTCTTTAAAAAAGCGTAAAGGGTCGTGGTCTTGCCGCTACCGGTTGGACCGGTGTTTAAAATCATGCCGTTTGGCTTTTGGAGTTCTTTGAGAATAATGCCAAGAAGTTTTTCATTTATACCGAGTTCTTCCAAAGGCACAGAAATGGCGTTTGGATTTAAGACCCTTAGAACCACTGATTCTCCATAACCGCCAGGCAGAAGCGAGGTGCGTATTTCAATCTCAACGTCTTCAATTTTTATACTAAATCGGCCATCTTGGGCCTTGCCTTTGGTATTTAATTTAAGATTAGAAATAAGTTTAATGCGAGAGAGTAAAAGTCCGTAAGTGCCGTAATCAATATTTAAAATATCATTTAAAACTCCATCCAATCGATATCGGAGTCTAACCGAAGATTCTTCCGGTTCAATATGAATGTCTGAAGCATTTATAGAGATGGCTCCGGCCAGTATTATTTCTAATATTCTTGAAATGCGATAACTTTTCTTTTGGGCCAAAACTGTTTCAATGGATTTTTTTATATCCGGAGCCGTTTTTACGCTTTTAACTAAGTCCTGAATTTCCTCGTTAGCAATGTTTAGCGCTCCGCCTTTTGTCTCCATTGAATATGATAAATCTTTATAACGACCCCATACTTTTTGCAGACTTTGGTGGGAGGCCATAAAAAGCATAGGGGTATAACCCCTGTCTTTTAAACTTTCAATCAAATATATCGTCTTATCCTCATTGGGGGAGACGATCGCTAGGGATATTTTTTTATTTATTATATTAAAAGGGGCTGCTTCTGCTTCTCTCCCATCCTCTTCTTTAACAATGCGTAAGGCATCAATGTTTATTGGATTAACATCGAGGTCAATATAAGGTAGCCCATATTTTTTGGACATCACCTGAGCTAAGCTTTCCTCTTCCTGCTCGCGCAACTCCTCAACCTTTTGCCTCTGCTTGTCCTCGTCGAATTTAATAACCATAAATAAATTATATCATACAAAAATAAATTATTTCGGTGAGGTTGACAATTATACCCAATGGGTGTATAATACAAAACAGGAGAGTGGTTCTATGAAAAATAACGGTTTTTTGACTCTTTTGGCCATCTCACTCGTCTTTTTGGCGAGCGGCTGCGCAGTTAGAGGTGGCGGCGGTTGGAGCAGGTTGGCTTCAATCGCTACTCCGCCAATTCTGACAGTGGTGTTAAGTAACAACACCAACATTCCGGTTGAGGTTTATGAAAACGGCCAGCCGGTGATGTTCAAGTTGGCCGATGGAACCTTCCACAACGCCATGATTCCTTCGGGTGGCACAGTGTCGCGCGGGTACTACAACTTCCTGGGACGGCGAGACATAGTCATCACTGTTCGCGGAGTTTGCCCGCCGACACCAGCGGAGACCGACAAAAAAGCCGCCGGTTGTACGCCGGGCCAGTATGCTGGCACCGACTCGCGAAGGTTTATGATCTACACGGACGGCCAATTTCATACAGAGGATTGGCAAATCGATTATCTTCGTGGGCCCAGGGGGGTTTACTAAGAAGGGAGAAGAATTCTCCCTTCTTTTTTTATGCTAAAATCCTTTTATGGAATTTTTATCTAAAAATGTTGAACAAACAGCCAAAATTGCCGTTGATTTTGCAGAGCAATTAAACAGAAGGGCACCTTCTGCAACTGCGGTGGTTGTTGGATTATATGGAGAGTTGGGAAGCGGCAAAACTACTTTTATGAAATATTTGGCTGAAAGTTTTGGTATTAAAGAGACAATACAAAGCCCCACTTTTGTTATTGAAAAAATATACGAGCTCGAAAATAAATTTTTTCAGCATTTGATACATATTGACGCATATAGAATAGAAAAAGAAGAAGAGATGATAAATTTGGGCTGGCAGGAAATCATTTCTGACCCAAAAAATTTAATTTGTATAGAATGGGCCGACAGAATCGTCGGCATCATACCGAGCCATATTATGGTAAAATTCGAACATGTCGGAGAAAACGAAAGAAAAATTAATATTGCTTGATGCACACGCCATTATACATCGGGCTTATCACGCTTTGCCTGATTTTGCCACAAGCAAAGGCGAGCCGACAGGGGCGCTTTATGGTTTGGTGGCAATGATTTTAAAAATAATTTCCGATCTCAAACCCGATTATATTGTGGCCTGTTACGATTTGCCCAAACCAACTTACAGGCACCAAGTTTATGAAGGATACAAGGCAGGAAGAGCAAAAACTGACGATGAGTTGGCTCTTCAGCTTGAAAAATCAAAACAAATTTGCGAAGTCTTAAACATTCCCATTTATTCTAAAGAAGGTTTTGAAGCTGATGATATGCTCGGTACCATAGTTGAAAAAATGAAAGGTAATGATGTTGATATTGTTATTGCTTCTGGTGACATGGATACTCTTCAGCTCGTGGATGATAACTATGTGAAAGTCTACACTTTAAAAAAGGGCATCAAAGACACTATTTTGTACGATGAAAAAGCAGTTAAAGAAAGATATGGTTTTGAACCGGCTCTCCTGGTAGATTTCAAAGGTCTGCGCGGCGATCCTTCAGATAATATTATTGGAATTAGCGGCGTAGGAGAAAAAAGCGCAACTGATTTAATAAAAGAATTTGGCAGTATTGAGAATATTTATAAAGTTTTAAAAAAGGATCCTAAAAAACTTGAGGAGAAAGGCATTAGAAAAGGAATTATAGAATTACTTAAAAATGGGGAAGAGGAGGCTAAGTTCTCCAAAATGCTCGCTACCATTCGCCGGGACGCGCCAATAGATTTTGTTTTGCCGGATAAAAAATGGAAAGACGGTTTGGATATTAAAAAAGCAGAGACGCTTTTCGGAGAATTGGAGTTTAGGAATATGGGGGAAAGATTGAAAAAAGTTTTAACTGGTCAGCAGGAAAGATTCTCTTCCGAAAAGTCCTCGGGTCTCCTCGCTAAAGCTCGGCCAGACTTTTCTCCAGAGAACTTTCCTGCTGACCCCGAAGAGACTTTAGTAGCTCTCTGGGTAGTTGATTCTAATATAACCAATCCGAAACCGGAAGATCTTTTTAATTTCGCCGGCACCCAAAATTTTGAAGAAGCCAAAAAAATCGTTTTTGATGAGCTTAAAAAAAGAGACAGTCTCTCTGTCTTTGAAAAAATAGAAAAGCCCCTCATTCCTATTTTGGAAGAAACCAAAAGATATGGAATTTCTGTGGACAAAAAGTTTTTGGAAAATTTAGGGGAAGAATATTCAAAAGAGCTCAAAAAAATTGAAACTAAAATCTGGCAAGTTGCCGGAGTGGAATTCAATGTCTCTTCTCCCAAACAGTTGGGGGAAATTTTGTTTGGCAAATTGAACCTCTCTGTAAAAAATCAAAAAAAGACCGCGGGTGGCGCCAAGTCCACCAAAGAGTCCGAGCTCGATAAATTGCGTGATTTGCATCCTATCGTGCCGCTGGTTTTGGAATACCGAGAACTACGAAAACTTATTTCAACCTATATAGAGCCTATACCAAAAGCTCTTGATGGTTTTTCCCGTTTACATTCGAGGTTTGTTCAAGCTGGCGCAGCTACTGGTCGAATGTCTTCAGAGAGTCCCAATCTCCAAAATATTCCCATTGGCAGTGAGCGAGGCAGGGTTATAAGAAAGGCCTTTTTTGCGCCAAAAGGCAGCAAGTTTGTAGCGTTTGATTATTCCCAAATAGAATTGCGAATAGCGGCTTTTTTGTCGAGAGACCAAAAACTGGTTGAGATTTTTAAAGACGGGAAAGATATTCACTCTGCCGTGGCTTCGGAAGTTTTTAAAGTTTCAGAAAATGAAGTAAGCAGGGAAATGAGGAGACAGGCCAAGGTCATTAATTTTGGCATTCTCTATGGTATGGGGGTGAACGCTTTGCAGGTAAACCTTGGGACAGATCGCAAAACCGCGCAACAATTTTTGAATTCTTATTTTGAAAATTTTTCTGGCTTGGCGAAATATCTAGACAATGCCAAACTGGAAGCGGCAAAAAACAGCTATACCAAAACTTTCTTCGGTAGGAGGAGATATTTTGAGGGTATAAAATCCAAACTTCCTTTTATAAAAGCGGCAGCAGAAAGAATGGCGATTAATGCTCCGATCCAAGGCACTTCAGCTGATATCATAAAAATTGCCATGAAAGACATAAACACTTTTATAAAAAAAGAAAATCTGGCGGATTCGACGCATCTCGTAATGCAAATTCATGATGAGCTTGTATATGAAGTCAAAGACGAGGTTTTGGATAGATTTGTTCCGCAGGCCAAAAAAATAATGGAAAGCGTGATTACTTTGCAACAAAGCCTAGGAGTACCGATTGTTGTAAACACTGCTATAGGCCAAAATTGGGGAGAGATGAAATAATTTTATGGACCAAATAAATTTATTTAAAGAATATAAAGGTGTTTTTGAGGAAGAAGAGAGCTCTTTTCCTAAAGAAAAAAAAGAGAAAATTTTCGGCTATAGCCCATTTGCTCTGCAAGATGCAGTGGGGGAGAAAAGCGCCAAAAAAGCTTGGATTGAATATGAAAAACTTAAACTTTCAGGCGTTGAAGCGGAAGAACTCATACACAAAATTGTGAGCAAAGTAAGAGACATGACTGCTGTAACAATGGGGGCGAACCAAGAAGATCTCGGACTGAAAAATTACCCATACAACAAATCAAAAAGAGATGCCAAAAATTGGAAAAGGGAAGACCTTAAATATTTTTACACAAAGCTCGTGGAGATATATCACCGTTCCAGGATGGGTGGCGAAGAATTGAATGTAAGCTTGGAGAAAGCTCTTCTTAGTATCTAAATTTTGCTGTGATCCAGTTGATATTTATATTTTTCTGAGTCAATTTGGATCCGGCAATAATAACTCTAATTAGAAAACCGGCAATCAATGCTTGTATAGCCCAACTGGTGTTTCGGACAGCTACCACCAAAAAATCAAAAGCAGATATCAAGTTATTTTTAGGCAGATTGTTGAATACGTTGCTTATGGATATTTCATGAACAGACACCAAAATAAGGGAGGTGATGATAAATAACGCAACCATAAAATAATCAGGATACTCCATAAAAATACTCTTTAAGTATGCCATATAGATACGGGCCATCACTCGTCTTTTTAAATCCAAAATATTATTCATAGTAGTTTATAGTTTTTGTTTAATTGTTTATATTCTTGCATAAATATTTTTTTGGATCTGTAAGCTCTGACTCTAGCGGTACTGTTCTTAATATTCAATATTTTGGCGATTTCCTTGAATGATTTGCCCAAAACGTATCTTAAATTTATTATTTCGGCCGTGGCACCACCTATTTTATTTAAAATAGATTGCACATAGCTTTTGTTTTCGAAAACTTCCTCCTGACTCAAATCTGGAGAAGTATCTTCTATTTCCTCGGTTAAAGTTACGGTCGCATTTTTATATTTGTTTATCCGGTCGGCCATACAATTTCTTAATATAGTATTGGTCCAAGGGGTAAACTTACCCCCATTTGATGGGAAATTTTTACCATATTTATAAATTCTCACAAATGTTTCTTGCACCACGTCCTCCGCATCCGCTTCTGACCGCAGTGTCCGCCGGGCAACCTTCATAAATCGCTTTTGATGTCTATCGAAAAGCTCTTCAAAGCGGGAAGGCTTACTATAAGAAAGTTTTAATATTTCTTCATCACTCATAAATATTATTAATTCACCACACTATAACAATCTACTGTATTGCTAGCTATGCACTATGACCACCAGTCCAATCGAAATGTTACATAGTAACTTCAAATGGCAGTTATTGGTCATATGGGGTGTATTACGATAATAATCTCATAATAATCTAAAATTATGCAAAACTCAAAAATTTCTTTTAAAAACACACGCCTTTCTCGAGCCCCGCCCGGCGGGGCGGTACAAATAAAACAACATATAACTCAACAGAAAACTCCGCGCTATTTAATAATACGAAACGCGCGGAGTTTTCTTGCATTTTATTAATGTCCGCCCAGCAGGAATCGAACCTGCGACCATTTGCTTAAAAGGCAACTGCTCTACCGACTGAGCTATGGGCGGATAAAGAAAAATATAACACAAAATTTTATAGTGGCAAATCAAAAGCAAAAGCGCCGGCGCCGGAAAAGAGGAGAGAAAGAACAATGGCGAGAAGCATAACGTAAAAAACAATATTTCTTTTAAGAACTTCCGGTTCTTTATATTCAATATAAGCCTCAGCGAAAGTTAGAAGTCCTAAAATGAGAGCGGCAATTTGAGTATAATATCCTAAGATAAGCATTATTCCCCCAACGATTTCAATGCCTCCAAGTATTTTGATTGCCATTTTAGGGTTTGGTATTTTTAAGGTGGAAAAAGAAGCCAGCCATCTTTCTTTTTCATTTTTAAAAGCCAAAACGCCCAAATCTATAAATATAAGACCGGCAACAACGCGTAATATAAGAGGCGAGAGGAGCGAATATGTGAGCAAGTCTGGAAATGGATTTAACATAGCTGTATTATAGCAATTATGAAAATAATTGTCATTCTGAATAATATAAGAAGCAGCGAGAACACCGGTTCTATATTTCGTACAGCCGATGCTGCAGGTGTTTCAAAAATAATCTTAGTTGGCTATACTCCGGCTCCAACAGATAGATTTGGCAGAGAAAACAAGGGGCTGACCAAAGCTTCTTTGGGAGCAGAGAGATTTGTGGAATGGGAAAAGATAGAAAGTTTGTCTAAAGCTATTAGGGATCTGGACAATTTTTCAGCTTGGAAAGTTATAGGAATAGAACAAGATAAAAAAGCTATTGATTATAGAAATATTAAGCAGTCAGTAGCTAGTAGTCAGCATCTGGCATTAATTTTTGGAAACGAAGTTGATGGACTTTCAAAAGAAGATCTAAAACTTTGCGACATTATCGCCCAAATTACAATGCGCGGCAAAAAAGAATCACTAAACGTCTCGGTCTGTGCCGGCATTGTTTTATATTCCTTAATAACTGACTGAATCTACAACTAGACCGTTTTCATCAATAAGATCTATATTGTCATGAACCGGACGCCAGAGAGAGTCAAGTTTATTCAGATAGAGACGATATTCATTGCCGGGGAAAGTGGTATCGCCAAAATGTAGAGCAACGCAAGTGTTGTAATTTATTTTGGTAGTTATGTAAGTTTTGCAGGCTGGCGATACGGTATCGGGCAGGTCTCTTATAAATGCGCTGCTTGCAATAGTACACCTCGGTATCCTCTGTAAGAGGGCCACGCATTCATCAATTCTGTCGTAAACATTCGAAAATGTCGGCAATTTTTCATCCTGCGGTCGTGGGCATTGCAAAGAAAGACTTGGGTAAAAAATTCTATACTGATCAAAATAGCCGGTACACTCATTTGTGCGGAAGGAAATGTTAATGGGGGAGAAGCCCTTAGTCAAATAAACCCTGTCTCCTTGCTGCAAAATCACGTCACTCTCTGTGTTGGTAGATGGATAAGGCAATAGAGCCGCTTTGCCAATAACAGCGGAGTAACCGGTGACCTCACTTTTCAAGTACCAGCCAGTTATTTTTATGGTCTCGTTTTTACCAATGTTAGTGTAAAGTGTGAGATATTCTTTGTTTGGGTCATTTTGATAAAGTCCTGAAATGCTCGACATTCTGATTTTGCCGTAATAAGGCGAGCGTTTGCTTGCTTCTATTTCTTTAGTTATATTTTCCTGTAAAATTTTTATATCTTGTGCCGCACCATTTATGCTTTCTTCCGTACTCTTATTTGAAGAATATCCCGAATTTTGACTTGTTGGATTTTGGCTTGCTGTTCCAATTGAAGAGGAAGTCTGGCCTACACTGCTGCTTTTATTTAGGTTGGCTTTTTTAAGCGGATCATAGGCAAAACCAATAATGATGAACAAAACTAGCAATATAATTAACGGCTCTTTAATATCATCCATATTTTATCTGGTGCTTGGGGCAGAAATGAGCGCTTCTTCCTCCCACCACAATTTTTTCTATTATACCACCGCATCCGCGTTTTTTGCATTTTTTCCCTTTAAGTCCGTAAGCGTTTTGCATTTCCTGGTATCTGCCTTTTTTCCCTTGGGCGTCGCGGTAATCAATATAAGAACTCCCACGAGCTTTAATGGCTTTATTTAGGACTGGTCTTATGGACCCATATATTTTTTTAAGCTCGGTCTCTTTTAAACCGGAAGTTTTTGTAAGCGGATGTATACCAGCTAGCCAGAGAATTTCATCTGAATAAATGTTTCCGATGCCCGCAATAATATTTTGGTCCATTAAAACACTTTTTATTTTTCCATTCCTATTTCTCATAATTTCAGAGAATTTTTTAAAATTAAAATTTTTATGGAGCGGCTCGGGCCCCATTTTTTCAAATTCTTTTGGAATTTTTTCAGTCGGAAGAACAATAACTTTTGCAAATTTTCTCATATCGCAGAGAGCCAGGTGTTTACCACCGGAAAGAAAAAACAAAAGATGAATAAAGCGATTTCCCGGGTCATCACGCATGGCTCCCGGCAACACACTTTCCCATTTTTTATTTTTCAACTCCCATCTGCCAAACATCAAATGCCCCGTCATTTTTTGATGGACGAGAATTGTTTTGCCGCTAGTAAGATCTATTAAAATATTTTTTCCCCGGCGCTCCACCTTTAAAATTTTTTCCCCGACAACTTCTTTTTTTATTTTTTTAAATTTTGGGATATCAGTCCAAACATCCGTGATCTGGAGTCCCGGAATAAGTTTTTTTAAATCCGTAACAATTGTATGTACTTCAGGTAGTTCGGGCATTTTATTTCAAAATTTTCTTAAGTTCCTCTCTCACAATTGTTGCATCGTCCCATTCTTGTTTGCTGCCTTTTGGACCCATGATGTAAGGATCTGTGCCTTTACCAGTAACAAGAACTGCTACTTTGTTTTGATTAGCCTGAGCAAGCATAGCGAGTCGAATGGCTTTGTTAATAGCGGCTCTCCTGTCTATAATTATTTCGCATGGTTTCCTCTTTATTCCTTTTTTTACATCTTCCACGATTTTTAGCGGATCTTCATCATAAGGATCTTCGTTGGTCAGGATTATCTGGTCGCAATATTTGTCGGCGATTTTACCCATCTCTTCTCTTTTCCATTTATCTCTGCCTCCGCCGGTATTGCCTAAAATGCAAATCTTTTTGTATTTGTTGTATGTCTCGTAAACGGCTTTTAGAGAATCTGGTGTATGGGCATAATCAACCACCACATCAAATCCGCCAGCTGGCGGATTTTCTACGTTTATTTTTTCCATTCGGCCGCGTACAAAATTTATTTTTTCTAGTCCTTCTTTTATTTTTTGATCTGGGATACCGGCAAATTTGGCGTAAGCAACTGCGCCAAGCATATTGTAAACATTAAAAACGCCCGGCAATTTGCTATGAATGGTTGTTTTGCCAATTTGAAAAGAAGAACCTTTGTCATCTGCCTTCACGGCTATGGCATCGCTAAGAGAATAGGGGATTTTATTTTTTATATCAAGATCCAGAAATTTTTGTCCTTCTTTGTCATCTACATTAACCACGATTACCGGGCCAGAAAAAAAGTTTTTCTTTTGGCCCTCAAGTTCTTTTGCTATGGAAAGTTTGGCTTTGACATAATTTTCATAAGAACCGTGCGACTCGATATGCTCTGGTGCAAGATTTGTAAAAATCAAAGCGTCCAAAAAAAGGAAACGATGCCGCGATTGGGGCACACCTTCGGAACTAATTTCTATTATGGCGTGAGTGCAGCCGGCGAGAACTGCTTGCCTCAAAAATTTCTGTGTAAAAAACCTGCCACGCAGAGTCATTTTAAACATGTTTCTCCATTCTTTTTCTCCTATTTTGTATCTTATTGTATTAGCAAGTGCTGTTTTTTTGCCATCAGCTTCTAGGATGGCGTTTATAATTTCTGTGGTTGTCGATTTTCCTTTGGTACCGGTCACGCCTATTACTGTAAGTTTTCTGCCGGGAAAACGATGAATAATAGCTCCAAGCAGAGACAATTTGTAATGATAAATAGGCTGAAAAAATTCAAATATAGGTTTTGGAATAATTTTTCTCCCAATTCTAAGTATTTTTTCTAAGAATTTTGACTCCTGCATTTTACTTGCCTAAATTTTTTAGGGAATATTTTATTTTTTCATTTGTTCCGACCAGGTCTTTTGGCAAATTCTTGATCGTCTCTTGGATGTCTCGCTCCCTGTATCCCAAAGACTTAAGAGCGTCAAAGACATCAACATTCTCGCTTGCTCCTAGCTCTCCTTTTCTGGTTGTGATAAGTTTGCCGTTTAATTCTAAAACTATTTTTTCAGCCGTCTTTCTGCCAATGCCTGAAATTTTGGTAAGTGATGATGTGTCTCCACTTCCGACCGCCTCTTCGATTGATTTTACTCCGGCTACGGAGAGAATGGCAAGTGCCGACTTGGGACCGACTCCTGAGACAGTTATCAAAAGCTCAAAAACCCGCAGTTCCTCTTCTGTTTCAAATCCATAAAGATCTATTGAATTTTCTCTGACGGCGGTATATGTCCAGAAGTTTGCTTCCGATCCGGTTTTAAGTTTTGAGAGGTAATAAGGAGTGCTGTGCACCACGAAACCAATGCCGCCAGCCTTTACAATAGTTTTTGTTCCTTTTAGATCAAATATTTTGCCTGTAATATGGCCAAACATGAGTACAATATAGCAGATTTGCTTATTTTTTGCTTTCTGGTATATTGCTCTGTATGCCAATAACGAGTTCAGCCAAAAAGGCTCTGCGATCTTCCAAAAGGAAGAAGGTTTTCAATTTGCGCCGCAAAAACGAAATGCAGAGCGTTATTAAAGAATATAAAAAATTAGTTGCTGCCAAAAAAACAAATGAAGCTCAAAAACTTATTCCCAAACTTCAGAAGGTTATAGACAAAGCGCAGAAGAGGGGACTCATCAAGAAAAACACCGCTTCCCGCAAAAAATCCCGTCTACTCAAAATAACTTTTAGACAATAAAACCTCCCGTCGTTCAACGGATAGGATGCATCCTTGCGGAGGATGTGATAGAGGTTCGATTCCTCTCGGGAGGACAAGAAAGTTTATCTCGCCAAGAGTTTATCAAACCATTTGTGAATCAAGGATTCGGAGAGGAATTCTTCAGCTAAAAATTCAAGGAGAATATCGCGGATGTCATTGAGATCAACCTCTTCGTTTACCGGAATGACCACGAGAGGCAGGAAAGAATTCACTGGATGCAGCAGGATGCGAGCGCCGTGAACATGCTCATCCTCAATCCAAAAAGATCGGTAAGAGAGCCAAGGATATAAAAATTTGCCCAAAATTATGCCTTTAGTTGTTATCTTTACCGGAATTATTTTAGTTTCTTTGTATGAAAGCATGCCCACGGTCAACCCGGCAATTATTATAAATATGCCGAATAGAAAATCGCCAAAGTAAAATGCCAAAACCGAAGCACCCAAAATTATTACGCCCAGTATCCAATACCAATCATTGGTTTTTTTATCAAAATGATGTTCGGGGCTCACCCATTCTAAAATAGTTTCGTTTTCCATTACTCATATTTTACTATATTTGATTACTTAACAATACTTCCGGGGGGGATATTTTCCGGAACTTTAAGCAATGAGAAAAATTTGCCGGGCTGGCGAATCACCTGATAATGCCATAATCATAGCCTCGCTTTTAAGTCCTATTATTTCTCTTGGTTCTAGATTTGTTACAAAAGTGCAAGTTGTTCCAACCAATTCTTCCGGAGAAATGTATTTTGCTATTCCTGAAAGCACCTGTCTTTTATTTTCTTCATTAAAATCCACCAAAAGTTTAAGCAATTTTTCCGATCCTTCTACCGGCTCTGCCGAAATTATTTTTCCGGCTCTTATTTCAACCTTTTTAAAATCATCTATGGTTATCATAAATAAAGTATAATATTTTTGATTTCATTGTGTAGGGCTATTCATATTGTAATATCTCCGTTTATGGACGGGTGCCGGAGTGGTTTTCAACGGAACAGTGCATTGACCAAACTGCCACCTCCATTCAAGGGGGCCAAAATATAACGAATCTCACAATTATGCCATGAAATATCTAGGCATTGATTTTGGAAGTAAGAGGGTGGGGATTGCTGTCTCGGATGAAGGGGGCAAGATGGCTTTTCCGCGCGAGGTTTTGGCGAATGACAAAAATCTTTTGGCTGAAATTGAAAATATAATAGGGAATGAGGGGATTAATATAATTGTGATGGGAGAGTCAAAAGATTTTAAAAATGAGCCAAACAAGATAATGAAAGATATAAAAAGGTTCAAAAAGATATTGGAAGAAAAAACAAAATTGCATGTTTCGTTTGAGCCTGAATTTATGACCTCTAGCCAAGCGGAACAAATTCAGGGCAAAAACAAAATGCATGACGCCTCTGCTGCCGCTATTATCCTCCAATCTTATCTTGATAGATAACTCACCCAACCCCTCTCTTATAGTTAAGAGAGGGGCTTCAGAAACCCCCTCTTGTTGTAAGAGGGGGTAGGGGGCGTTATAATAAGGATATGAAATTTAGATTTCTCTCTAAATATTTTCCACCGCCAAAATTTTTAAAACCGCCTTATATTGGAATTTCTTTTTCTGACACCAGTATTAAAGCAATTTCATTTGATAAAAAATCAAGAGGGCCTCGTTTTAAAAGCACTATCATTTCAGTTGAAAAAGGATCGATAGTTCAAGGCAAGATTGCGAGTATGGAGGAAATTGTTAAAAAACTTTCCATTGTAAAGAAAAATTTTGATTCACCGTTTGTTTTTTTTACTGTGCCGGATGAGTTGACCTATGTATTTTCGGCTTCAATACCCGCCACTGGAGCCGACATAACAGAAGCGGTGGCTTTCATCATTGAAGAAAATGTGCCTCTTTCTTTGAGCGAAACTATTTTCGATTTTGTGCCAATCCAGATACTTCAATCTGACTCGAGCTATACTGCTTCGGTGGTAGTGGCTGCTTGTGTTAAAAAAGAAGTAGAGAAATTTTTGGAAGCATTTCGCAGAGCCGGATTTGAACCGGTAGGCTGTGCCCACGAATCCCAAGCCATTGCTAGAGCAATCATTCCTCAAAAATTTTTTGGAACATTTTGTATTGTTCACGCGAGAGAAAACAAAATCGGAGTTCATTTAATAAAAAACAAAATAGTTTGTTTTTCTACCATCAGAAACGTTTCAAACGGTGATTATAAAAAGGAATTTTTAGATGAATACGAAAAGTTTTTAGAATATTGTTTGAGATATGATGCAAACTTAAGTCAGCCTATCAAATCCATTTTTGTTTGCGGTGAATTTGAAAATGCTCAAAAAGTGGTTGAAGCGATAAATGACTCTAACTATAGTCTAAAAAACATCAAATTATCCAATGTGTGGACCAATGTTTTTGAGATAGATAAATATCTTCCTGACATTCCTTTTGAAAAATCTTTAAGCTTCGCTGGATCAATCGGGGCGGCCTTGTCCGATATAATATAAATTTATAAGAAATGAATCTTTTGCCAAAAACAGAAAAAGAGGATTTAAAAAAGGGTTTAAAACTTCGTTTTGCCATTGTGGCTATGTTTCTATTATCGGCATCCTTTTTGATTGGTTTCGTTATGTTTCTACCTTCTTATTTTTTAGCTTTTGGTTATTTCTCTAAAACTGCTCCCGATAGTTATTTTTTGAAACCAGAAAACAGCGATTCAATCAATAAAATTTTAAGTTTACCGGACGAGATCAGTTCAAAACTGGGTTTTTTCCAATCAAATATCCATAATGTTTCGGTGGCGGATTATTTTTCCAAAATTGTCGACAATCTGCCAAAAGGGGTGCAGATAAATTCGATATCATTTTCTAAAAATCAAAATTATAATGGGAATAACGGTACCGTTATTTTAGTTTCAGGAATAGCTGTCAGTAGGGATTCTCTAATGTCCTTCTCAACACTCTTAAAAGAATCTGGTTTGTTTTCTGATGTTGAAGTGCCGGTCTCAAATTTAACCAAAGACGAAAACCTGCCTTTTTCTATAAATATCTTAATTGAAAATGAATAATTGGATTCCAAAAAGCAAAGTTGTAAGATTTGCAGCAATAATCGCTCTCTTTAGTATCATTCTGTATTTTGTTGGTCTGCTAATTGTTCTTAATGAAATAAACAAAGTAAAAAATTTTTATAGCGATACCAGCTCCGAGTCATTTAAAGAAGAGAAGTTTTGGGCAATTAAGTCCATAGCCGAGGCAAATAGTGGACCAATACAAACTTTAAGAGATTTCTTTATTCAAAAAGGTGATGAAGTAAAATTTATAGAACAAATAGAAGGAGTTGCTAAAACCTCTTCCATTAAATCTGAAATCAGCTCCATTGATGTTGCGGCGGATGGAGCAGATCCGTCCAAAGAAGATGTTGATGTAAAAATGAACGCAGAAGGTTCTTGGAAAAATATGATGCTCTTTTTAGACGGACTGGAAAAGATGCCCTTTGGAGTTTCAATTGATAAAGTCAATTTGGATGCCAATGTGCCAGGCAATTGGTCTGGGTCTGTTGAATTTATAGTTTTTAGAGAAAAATAAAAATGAAATTTAATTTTTCAAAATTTAAAAAGAAAAGTTTACCATCCTTAAGATCTTTGCGGTCGCAGATTTTTGATGTTGATTTATTTTGGTTTGTGGCCCTTGGTTTATGCGCGGTAATTATTATAGTCACGATCTCGATCGGGTTTAAACTTTTCTACTCCCAGTATTTTGGAAGCTATAAAACATCATCTTCAGAAAATTTTGAAAGCACTATGAATATAGATAAACTCAAAAGTGCCATTGAAAAGAGAAATATTTTTCTAAACCAAAAAATTTCTCCATCTCATGACCCTTCGCTATAAAGATTTTGTTTGTGCCCCCGGGGGAATCGGACCCACATTAGAAGGTTAGAAACCTTCCGTTCTATCCATTGAACTACGGGAGCAGTGCGCGGTGGAGGGCTCGAACCCCCGACATCGTCAGTGTAAATGACGCGCTCTACCAACTGAGCTAACCGCGCAACACATATACCATAGCATATTTTTATGGCATAGTTAAAGCCATGGAAATTAAAATCTTATACGAAGATGAATATATTTTAGCCTTAGACAAGCCGTCGGGATTAATGGTGCATTCTGACGGTAGAACAAAAGAGGAGACTTTGGTGGATTGGATAAACCAAAATTATCCAGATTTGAAAGAGGTGGGGGAGGAACAAACTTTACAAAATGGACAAAAAATAAAAAGACCAGGCATCGTTCATAGGCTCGATAAAGATACCAGCGGGGTGATTATTGTCGCTAAAACCAAAGAAGCTCATCAGTTTTTAAAAGAACAATTTAAAAACAGAAAGGTTGAGAAAATATACAATGCTGTTGTTTGGGGAAATTTCTCAGCAGACAAAATTTCAGGAATAATAGATAAACCCATAGGCAAAAGCGCGGCTGATTTCAGAAGATGGTCATCGGAACATGGTGCCAAAGGAGAGATGAGAGAGGCTGTGACTGAATATAAAGTAATTATGCAAAAAAATATCACCCCCTCACTTCGTGTAGACCCCTCTTATATTAAGATGGATAAAAACAAAAAAGAAACTGAAGACATTACCCGTAACTTTGCATATCTCGAGGTCAGGCCAAAAACAGGAAGAACTCACCAGATAAGAGTTCATTTAAAATCAATTTCGCATCCGGTGGTTTGCGACAAATTGTATGGACCTAACCCTACTTCGCTAAAGCTTCGCGAGGCTACGGAAAAAATTTTAGGCTTTGATCGATTGGCTTTGCATGCTCTTTCAATAAAATTAGAGCTTCCCAATCATACTCATATAACCATAGAATCTCCTTTGCCAACCGAATTTGAAAATGCTAAAAATCTTTTAAAAACGGCTGAAAAGTGATATATTTTGGATATGTCAGAGGAAAATAAAACTCAAAAAAGCAAAATAGCCGAAAGGGAGGAGGAAATACTCAAATTTTGGCAAGAAAACAAAATTTTCCAAAAATCTCTTGAAAAACCTGCACCAATGGGCGAATTTGTATTTTATGAAGGTCCTCCGACGGCAAATGGTAAGCCCGGTATTCACCACCTGGAAGCCAGGGCTTTTAAAGATACTCTTCCTCGTTATAAAACAATGAAAGGTTTTCATGTCCGTCGTAAAGGCGGCTGGGACACTCACGGTCTCCCGGTTGAACTTCAAGTGGAAAAGCAGTTGGGACTTAAATCAAAAAAAGAAATAGAGAGTTACGGTATTGAAAAATTCAATAAAAAATGCAAAGAAAGCGTTTGGGAGTATGTTGATTTGTGGGAGAAATTTACAGACAGAATAGGTTATTGGATTGATCAAAAGAATCCTTATGTGACTTACGAAAATTACTATATGGAGGCGGTTTGGAATATTATAAAGAAAGTAAACGAAAGAGATCTTCTTTATAAAGATTACAAAGTGGTGCCGTGGTGCCCACGTTGCGGCACCGGCCTTTCAAGTCATGAATTGGCTCAAGGATATGAAGATGTCAAAGATACATCAGTAACTATTAAATTTAAATTATTGCCCGGTCAAAAAATAGGTGATTGGGAGACCGACGATAAAACTTATGTCTTAGCTTGGACAACTACACCGTGGACTTTGCCAGGGAACGTTGCCTTGGCCGTTAAAAAAGATATTTCTTATAGCGCTGTCAAAATTGATGATGTAGACGAACTCTTAATTCTAGCTACTGATCTAATAGAAAAAGTGCTTGTTGGGCATAAAGTTGAAGAGTCAAGTAAGTTTAAAGGCGAAAATATTTTGGGACTTGAATACGAGCCTCTTTATCCATATCTCGAACAAAATGCTCCGGATTCAGAAAAGGAAAAAATAGACAAAGCGTTTAAGATTTATGATGCCGGTTTTGTGACTACCGAAGACGGAACAGGTGTTGTTCATACTGCGGTTATGTACGGTCAAGAGGATTTTGAATTAGGAAATAAAATTGGTTTACCTAAGGTTCACATAGTAAAAGATGACGGTACTTTCAAAGAAGGAATGGATTTTCTCTCTGGCAGATTTGTTAAAGAAAAAGATGAAAAAGGGAAACCGACTCTTGATGTAGATATTATAGAAGACCTTAAGAAAAAAGGATTTTACTTCCATAACGAACCTTATAGACATTCATACCCGTTTTGTTGGCGCTGCCACACCCCCCTTATCTATTACGCTAGGGATTCCTGGTATATAAAAATGTCTAGCTTGCGCGAGACCCTCGTGAAAGAAAATGAGGATATTAATTGGGTACCAGCTCACATAAAAGAAGGGCGGTTTGGGGAGTGGCTAAAAGAAGTGAAGGATTGGGCTATTTCGCGTGAACGCTATTGGGGGACCCCTCTTCCTGTCTGGCAAAACAGTGAAGGCAAGACTTTAGTTATTGGGAGTATTGATGAATTAAAAAAACATACCAAAAAATCAGGAAATAAATATTTCGTGATGAGGCACGGAGAGGCTGAGCATAATGTTTTGAATATAGCCAGCAATTTACCAGATTTTCCTCATCATTTGACCAAAAAAGGCGAAGATCAATCTTTGGAAGCTGGTAAAAATCTTAAAAATAAAAAAATAGATGCAATTTATTGTTCTACATTTTTAAGAACAAGAGAAACAGCTCAAATAATCGCCAAAGAAATTGGCTTTGATGAAAGCAAAATAAAATTTGATGACAAAATCAGAGAATTTGATTTTGGTGATTTTCATTTAAAATCTTTTAATGATTATTTGGAATATGAAAAATCAAATATGAAAAATTATGATGACAAAATATCAGGCGGAGAAAGTTATCAGGATTCCAAAAACAGAGTTGGTGATTTTATGTATGAAGTTGATTCAAAACATAAAGGGGAGAATATTTTAATTGTAACTCATGGAATTTTTCTTGAAGTTTTGCCGGCGATACTTGAAGGGGCAGATGCCAAAAGATCAAAACAGATTATAGACGCTTTAAGTCCTGAAATTGGAGGAATTTCTGAATATTTCTTTGTACCTTTACCTCACAATGAAAATTATGAACTTGATTTGCACAAACCTTATATTGATGAAATTGAGCTTGTAGATGAGAAGGGAAATGAACTGAAGAGGACAAAAGAGGTAATGGATGTCTGGCTCGACTCGGGCTCGATGCCTTTTGCCCAAGATGGATTGGAATCTCAAAAAGAAATTAAATATCCGGCCGATTTTATTTCAGAAGCTGTGGATCAAACCAGGGGTTGGTTTTACACTTTGCATGCAATCGGTGTTCTTATGAAAAGAGGCAAAGCTTTTAAAAACGTAATTTGCTTGGGACATATTCTTGATGCCAATGGCAAGAAGATGTCTAAATCTCTTGGCAATATTGTAGACCCTTGGCTTATGATAGATAAATACGGTTCTGATGCTTTGCGCATGTGGATGTACACAGTAAACCAACCCGGAGATTCAAAGAATTTTGATGAAAAAACGGTTGATGATGTGGTAAAAAAAATATTTAATCCAGTATCAAATATTCTGTCATTCTATGAATTATATAGGGACGAAAACGTAAAACCTTCTCTTAAAAGCGGACACATTTTGGATAAATGGGTTATTTCCAAATTAAACCTTCTCTTGGAGGAAGGAGGCCAAGATCTTGAGGAATACCATGTATTTGAAGCAGCTAGAGGAATCAGGGACTTTGCAAATGATTTCTCCACTTGGTACCTAAGGCGCTCGAGAGACAGATTTAGATCTGAAAACAAAGAAGACAAGGAAAATGCTTTGGCCACTACTCATTTTGTTTTGCTTCAGCTTGCCAAATATATGGCACCCTTTACACCGTTTTTTGCCGAGAATCTGTATTTGAAATTAAAATCTGAAAAAGATCCGGAGAGTGTGCATCTTTGTAGTTGGCCGGAAGAAGGAAAAATTGATGAAAAAATTATTAAAAATATGGAAGAAGTGAGAAAGGTAGTGTCTTTGGCGCTTGAAAAAAGAATGGCCTCTGGCATAAAAGTAAGACAACCTTTAAATGAATTAAGAATTAAGAATTATGAATTAAAGGGCAAGGAAGAATATTTGGAACTTATAAAAGACGAAATAAACGTAAAAAACATTTCTTTCAATGAAAAACTGGAGACAAAAGTAGAATTGGATATCAAAATTACAGAAGAACTGCAAAAAGAGGGTGATGCCAGAGAACTTGTAAGGACAGTTCAGGAATTAAGAAAAGAAAAAAAGCTGATGCCTTTTGATGTTATTGAACTTGTGGTTGAAACAGATGAAAAGGGCGAAGAATTCTTAAACTCTGTTTTGGAACAAATAAAAAAAGCGACAAATGTAAGCAAAATCTTGTTTGAAAATAATGATAGCGAAGAATTGAAAATTGAAAATTATAAATTGAAAATTAAAATTAAATAAATTTAATTTTGTGTATTGTAAACATCATACCAAGGGCATTGTGGTTGGAAGTAAAATTGAAGGAGATAGTAGTAAGCGGGCAAATATATTTACAGAAAATTTTGGTTTGATAAGCGCTCGTGTGCAGGGAGGCAGAAACATTCGTTCAAAACTGCGAAGCGGCTGCCAAGATTTTTCTTTTGGCGATTTTTCATTAGTACATGGTAAAAGCGGCTGGCGGGTGGTCAGCAGCCGGGCCGAAAAGAATTTTTTTGAATTGTTTAGAAATTTTCCTGATAAACTAAAAATTGTCGGCAACATTCTTAATTTAATCAAGAAACTCACAAGCGAAGAGGAAGCTCATACCCCGCTTTTTTCTGTTGTCTCAAATTTCTTAAATTTTTTGGTAACAGCCAAAGAACAAGATATTGCCCTCGCCGAATGTCTGACCCTTTTACGTGCCTTGCACATACTTGGGTTTATGGGACACGATCCGGAAACTTACAGTTCCAATATCCTCCTCGGAAATAGAAATAAAAGATTTGGAAATGATTGCTCCCCGAAGGTCAAAAATAATTGCTCTCATTAACGAATCTCTCAAAGCGACGTAATATTCGTGATATAATTAAGAGTTATGCAATATGATGATGAAAAAAAAGAAAAACTGAATAGGCTTGAGAAGAAACTCTATTCTAGAAGTGCTCCCAATATAATTGACAAAGGCCGATCAGATTTTAATCAGTCACCCAATCAAGGTGGTGTCGAAGGAATTAACGGAGAAAATGAAGAGGTGAAAGAAAGATGGACAAACAGCAAAACCGGTGGTTTTGATGAATTGGTGGCAAGATTTTCTCGAGCTACCAACAAAAAATACAGTTTTATTAAAAAAATTTTTATCTTTTCCGTAATATTTTTTGTGTTAGCTGTCGGTGTAGCAGCCTACGTATTTTTTGGCGGAATAAATTCAGTTTCCTCAAAAAATGTGGATATAGAAGTGGTTGGGCCGCTTTCTATTCCCGGCGGTCAAGAAGTTTCTTTGGATATAAATATCATAAACAACAACAGCGTCGATCTTAATTCCGCTTCTCTCCTTGTTGAATATCCAACAAGCACCAGATCAGTTGCAGATCCTACTAAAGAGCTTACTCAGGAAAAATTTGTTTTAGACAAAATAAAATCTGGAGAAAGTTATGGCCAAAACATCAAAGCAATTTTCTTTGGTGAAAAAGATGACTTGAAACAAATAAAAATTTCTTTGGAATACAGAGTGGAAAATTCAAGCGCTCTGTTTTACAAAGAAAAAATTTACGAAATATCCATCAGTTCCTCTCCGATCATAATCACCCCCACTTACCCAAAAGAAGTTAATTCAAATCAGGAAGTCTCTTTCAATATAGAAGTGGCTTCAAATTCCAAAGATAAAGTAAATAATTTTTTGGTTAATGTTGAATATCCGTTTGGTTTTGTCTTTGAAGATTCAACACCGAAAGCATCTTTCGGTAATAATATTTGGCAAATTCCAGAACTTGATTCCGGAGAAAAGAAAACAATTTCCATAAAAGGAAATATTGTTGGCCAAGATAATGAAGAAAAAGTCTTTAAAATAAACGCTGGAACAGCAAGTCCGGATGATGAAAGAGTAATAGCCATTCCATTTTCACAGCTAATGGAATCGATTTTGGTAAAAAAATCTTTCATCGGATTGGATGTTTCTGTCGGTGGAGGCAGCGGTGATTTTGCTGGTCAAGGCGGCAGCAGCGTCGATACCAATTTTACAGTCACAAATAATTTACCGTCTAAACTGTTTAATACCTCGGTTGAGGTTGCTTTTACCGGTGGTGCTTTCGACCCGCTCTCTGTTTCACCGGGATATAACGGCTTTTTCCAATCTTCCAACAACACTATTTCTTGGGATAAAAGATCTGTGCCGGAATTTTCTGAAATGGATCCTGGTTCTGAGAAAAACTTATCTTTTCGCCTGTCGCCGCTTTTGTACGCAAATATAGTCAAAGGCGCAAAACCGGAAATAGATATGGTTATAACTGCCAATGGTGAAAGAATCTTAGATTCTGGTTCAGTAGAGTCGGTTTCCACTACGGAAACAAGAAAGATTATTCTCAGCAGCGATGTATCTTTTTCGTCGACAGTTTCAAGATCTGTGGGCAATATTGAAAATTCCGGTCCGATACCGCCCAAAGCCAATGTACCTACCACTTATACTGTGATTTGGAGTATCAGCAATTCGTTTAATCAGGTAAGCAATGTGGAGGTCAGGGCCACTTTGCCTCCCTATATAAAATGGACTAATTTAAAAAATCCGAGCAGTGAATTGTTTAGTTTTGATCCAGTGACCAACGAAGTTGTTTGGAATGTAGGATCGCTCCTACCCAATACTGGTTTTGGTTCTCCTAAAAAAGAAATATATTTCCAACTGCAATTTCTGCCAAGCCTTAGCCAAATCGGGCAAAGCCCGACTATATTAGGTGAAGCTTCTCTTTCCGGTATTGATAAGATGACAGGACTTAAAATAGAGACGACGGCGCCGGCAGTCGCCACCAATTTTTCAGGAGACCCGAGTTTCAAAATAGAAGATGACAAGGTGGTGCAATAATGATAAGTTAAAAACAATATGGCAGAAAAAAATGATAATAAAATGGAAAAAATAATTTCGCTATGCAAGAGGCGGGGATTTGTATTTCAAGGTTCGGAGATTTATGGAGGCTTGGCTGGTACTTGGGATTATGGGCCGTATGGCGTAGCACTCAAAAATAATATCAAAAACCTTTGGTGGAAAATATTTATTAACGGCAGAAAAGATATGTATGGTATGGATGCAGCCATAATAATGAATCCCAAAGCCTGGGAAGCCAGCGGTCATGTCTCCGGTTTTACCGATCAGACGGACGAGGGTAAAAAGTTCAATGTGATGTTTAAAACATCTGTTGGTGCTGGTGATTCTGCCACCCTAAGCTATCTGCGGCCAGAAACAGCCGGAGGAATGTTTGTTAATTTTAAAAATATTTTGGATTCAATTCATCCCAAATTGCCTTTCGGTTTGGGCCAGATCGGCAAGGCCTTTAGAAATGAAATTGCGCCCCGAGATTTTGTATTTCGTTCCAGAGAATTTGAGCAAATGGAAGTTGAGTATTTTATCAGGTCAGAGACTTGGGAAAAATCTTTTGATGAATGGAGAAAAGTAATACTTGATTGGTGCGAATTAATTGGTCTCCAAAAATCACACATTCACGAACTTGAAGTGCCAGATGGGGAGCGGGCTCATTATTCAAAACGCACTATTGATTTTGAATTTGATTATCCTTTTGGCAAAAAAGAACTTTATGGTCTTGCGTACAGAACTGATTTTGATTTAAGAAGTCACACAACCATGTCTAGTGTTGATTTGTCCTATTATGATGAAGAAACAAAAGAAAGATTTGTTCCGCATGTTATAGAACCTTCTTTGGGAGTTGACCGCACCGTTTTGGCTATTTTGAGTGATGCTTATACTGAAGATGAAATGAATGGGGAAGCCAGAACTTACCTAAAATTTGCTCCAAAGTTGGCTCCAATAAAAGTAGCCATTTTCCCATTGCTTAAAAATAAACCAGAATTAGTTAAAAAAGCCCAAGAAATTTTTGAAAACTTGCAGAATGAATTTATTTGCGAATTTGACGATAATGGCAACATCGGCAAAAGATACAGAAGGCAAGACGAAATCGGCACGCCATTTTGTGTGACCATAGATTTTGATACTTTGGAAAAATCTGCCGGTGTGACAGTTCGCGATCGCGACAGCGGCAAACAAGAAAGAATTTCAGAAAACAACCTCGTTTCATATCTAAAAGAAAAGATGTTATAGTGTAGATTATGGCTACTCGGGGAAATGACAAAATAATCCAAATAAGTTCAGGCACCATCTTGAAGGCAGTACTCATTGTCTTAATTTTTGCCATCTTTTATTATTTGAGAGACATTGTGTTGGTGGTGCTCCTGGCAATTATAATCGCTTCTGCCGTAGAGCCGGGAGCCCAGTGGTTTTTGCGCCGGAGGGTGCCCAGAATTCTTGCAGTTCTGCTTATATATTTTGTCGCTGTTATGGCACTTGTAGTAATGTTTTATTTTCTGTTTTTGCCGCTCCTTAGCCAATCGGCTACACTTCTTTCTAATTTGCCTGGGTATTTGGGGCAATTTCAAGTTTGGAATCCTCTGCAAAATAATGAGCTTTTGTCTTCAAATTCGGCCATACAAGGATTTTCCCAAACTTTTTCTCTTTCTCAAATAGTCGAACAAATCAACAACACCGTATCAAATTTTTCAGAGGGATTTTTCTCTACAGCAAGCCGCGTTTTTGGTGGCATTTTAAGCTTTCTTTTGGTGGTGGTGCTTTCTTTCTATCTCTCAGTTGAATCCGATGGGGTTTCTAGTTTTTTGCGTATTGTCACTCCGGCCAAAAATGAAAAATATGTATTGAATTTATGGAAAAGATCTCAGCATAAAATTGGTCTCTGGATGCAAGGACAAGTGGTGTTGGCTGTTATTATAGCCATGCTTGTATTTTTGGGGCTGACTTTGCTTAGAGTTGATAATGCGCTTCTTCTTGCTGTGCTGGCTGGTATGTTTGAAATTATCCCTCTTTTTGGTCCGATACTTGCCGCTATTCCAGCCGTGACACTGACTTTAGTTACAAATGGTATGGCAAGCGCACTTGTAGTTGTCGGCCTTTACATTATTGTTCATCAGTTTGAAAATCAACTCATCTATCCGTTGGTAGTCCGCAAAATTGTCGGAGTGCCACCCATAATTTCAATTTTGGCTTTAATTATCGGTTACAAATTGGCTGGATTTGTCGGCCTCCTCGTTTCGGTGCCGGTGGCTACCATGCTTATAGAATTTCTGAATGATGTTGAGAAAGACAAAATAGCTGAAGCGGAGCGCTTGCAAAGTATTGAACAAAAATAATATTTTTTTGTGTCTAAAAATTTTTATATAACAACCACTTTGCCTTACGTGAATGCCGATCCTCATATCGGATTTGCGATGGAGATAGTGAGAGCCGATGTAATCGCGCGAGCAAAAAAACTCGAAGGTTTTGAAGTGTTTTTTAATACCGGAACAGATGAACATGGGCAGAAACTATTTACCGAAGCTCAAAAAGTTGGTAAAGACGTCAAAGAATTTGTAGATAGCCATGCCGAAAAATTTCGCGGACTGATAAAACTGCTCCAGATTTCTCCGGATGTTAATTTTATAAGGACTACCGATGAACATCATGAGAAAGCGGCGCAGGAATTTTGGAAATTATGCGACAAGAATGGTTTTATTTATAAAAAAGCGTATAAAATAAAATACTGTGTTGGTTGTGAATTAGAAAAGACAGATTCAGAATTAGTCGATGGTAGATGCCCAATCCATCCGAATCTGGAGATAGAGTTTATAGACGAAGAAAATTATTTTTTTAAGTTTTCTGTTTTTCAAAAACAACTGCTCGATCTTTATAAAAAACAGCCGGATTTTGTAGTGCCTGATTTTCGCCTGAATGAAATAAAATCTTTTGTGGAAAGGGGATTGGAAGATTTTTCCATTTCGCGGCTTAAGACCAAAATGTCTTGGGGTATACCTGTTCCAGGAGATGATGAACAGGTGATGTATGTATGGTTTGACGCTCTGGTAAATTATATTTCTACTTTAGGATGGCCGGAAGATAAAAATAATTTTGAAAAATTCTGGATAGAAGGCAATCCGACTCAATATTGCGGCAAGGATAATCT
>CAWJAC010000004.1:0-86526 GCA_963840745.1 Candidatus Zambryskiibacteriota bacterium
CTTTCGCGCAACTAGTATAGATAAATAAGTTATGTACAACGATCAGATTCAAAAATTCCGACGGAGAGAGCTTAGAAAAAATCAAACAGAAGCAGAAAAGATTTTGTGGCAGAAAATTAGAGGGAGAAAAATAAATAATTTAAAATTTCATCGCCAATACAGCGCTGGACCATATATTTTAGATTTCTTTTGTCCACAAATTAGATTGGCTATAGAATTGGATGGCGATCAGCATAAAGATCCCATGGTCTATGATAAAGAAAGAGAACTATTTTTAAAAGATAAAGATATAACCACGATAAGATTTTGGAATGATGAAGTTTTAGACAAGATTGATAATATGTGTAAAATTATAAACAACTTATCCCAAACCCTTCTCTTACAACAAGAAAAGGGCTTAAAAACAAAAATATGAAAATTGTAATTTGTAGCTCCGTTTCCTTCGCCGAAGAAATAATGAAGATAAAAGAAACTCTTGAAAAAAGAGGTTTTGAAGTAGTAATACCAGAAGGATTGGCTGATTATATCAATGACCCAGAATTAAACAGAGCGTCAGGTTGGGGCACATTGGAAGGAGCTGAAAGAAAAATAAAAAATAATTTAATTCAAAGATATTATGAAGAAATAAAAACCTCTGACACTATTCTTGTGGTAAATAAAGACAAAAATGGCATCAAAAACTATTTGGGAGGCAACAGTTTTTTGGAAATGGGCTACGCTCACGTTTTGAATAAACCTATTTATGTCTTAAATCCATTACCAGAAGAATTAAAAGTTTTTTATCAAGAGCTTGTAGCTATGCAACCTACTGTTATTAACGGAGATTTATCTCAAATAAAATGAAAAAGGTTTATGCTGAAATAGGATTTGGAAACGATACTTTTCTTAATACAGAAATTGAGAACGAAGATGATAGTGAATACAGAGTTCCTAAATTTGTAAAACCTCCAAAGATAGTTGGTTATTATTTGAGATTTTGGATATTTAAGAAAGTTTTTATATTCTCGACTTACAAAGGTTTTGAAATAAGAACCAAAAATAGAAACAAATTAAAAATTCTTTTTGGTGTAGCAGGAGAAATGGAATGAACCACAAAAATCGAGTAGCAGGCACCCTTCTCTTGTTGTAAGAGAAGGGTTGGGGATGAGTTATTTTTTATTGTTGCTATAATTATGGCTAACAATGCCAACTTACAAATACAAATTTATAAAAGACGGGGAGGAACATGAAGAAACCAAAGAATACTCAGACAAGGCGGTACTTTATGCGGCGGTGCGGGCAGGAAACGCCTCAATACTTTCGGTCGAAGAAATAGAATCAAAAAAAGTTTCTTTCAATCTCTTTTCATTTAGGAAAAAACTAAAGTCTCAAGAGATCATAAATTTTGCCAAAAATTTGGCTGTAATGATAGATGCCGGCCTTTCGGTTTCTCGAGCACTTTCTATATTGCAAAAACAATCAAAGAATAAAAATCTTATTGCAATTTTGGAAAAAATTAGTACCTCGGTAAATGGGGGAGAGACATTGTCTAAATCTCTTGAAGCTCGTCCGGATATATTTTCGAGCTTATTCGTTTCAATGGTTAAAGCCGGAGAAGAGTCTGGAAAATTATCTTATTCTCTGAAAATCATTGCCGATCAGCTGGAAAAATCCCAAAATCTTTCAAGTAAAATAAAAGGAGCCATGATATATCCCACAGTTATTATGAGTTTAATGGTGGTTATAGGCATTGTTCTTATGGTTTATATGGTGCCGACACTAACTGAAACATTTAAGGGTCTTAATATAGAATTGCCTCTACCGACTAGAATTATTATAGCCATCAGTGACTTTTTGAGAACTAATTTTATTATGACCATAATAACAATTATAGTTGTTGTCTTCGGTTTTCTGGCTGGACTTAGAACCAAAAAAGGAAAGGATATTTTAGATTTTGTTACTCTGCATACGCCAATGATTGGAAATATGGCCAAGGAAGTAAATGCCGCTAGGACGGCCAGAACCCTTTCCTCTCTCATTTCCTCCGGAGTGGATATTATTTCTGCCATTGGTATAGCCAGCAATGTCTTGCAGAATCATTATTTTAAAAATTTATTGGACAAAGCCGCCAAAGAAGTGGAAGTAGGAGAACTTTTGTCAGCTTCTCTTTCCAACGAAAACAGCAATCTTTATCCGGTTTTTGTCGGTGAAATGCTGGCAGTAGGTGAGGAAACCGGCAAAATAACCGAAATGTTGGATAACATCGCCACTTATTACGAAAATGAAGTGGACCAGAAAACCAAAGATCTTTCTACCATTATAGAACCTTTCTTGATGATTCTCATTGGCATTGCAGTCGGTATTTTTGCTATCGCTATGATGCTACCGACCTATTCTCTCGTAAACGCCATTCAGTAAAAAATAATTAAAACGGTTGCTATCAGAAAAGCGATTGCAAGGTAAAAAATCGGCCAAAAAATACCGGACGAGGTGCTAGAATTTTTTTGATTATCCACATTTGTAGAAGAGGTTTCTTCTATGGCGGATTTGGCAACTACTTCACTCGCTGCTCCTGAATTTTGATAGCCGGAACCAACTTTTGCATTGGCGTTTCCTGAAATATTGGGATAAACATGAACAGGTATCGGTTGAAGTTTTGCGTTGTCTGGCAACATTATTTTAGCAATAACAGACGATGCCGGTATGCATAAAAATAAGGTAATAATCAAAATTATTTTTTTAAAAATATTCATAATTAATTGCTTGTCCAATTTAATAATTGATATCCGGAGGATGAAAGCGGAAAACTTGGTGGTGGACTATAAAGCAGATTGTTGTCATATGTATCTATGGTATTTCTGTAGCCGGATAAAACATTGTTGTTGCCATCAACCCATGTCCATGTCCATTGGCCAAAAGTCATAATGGAACCGAATATAGAGATGGTTGTTTTAATGTTATTTGGATAGTAGAAAAATTCAGCGCTGCCATTTTGAGCAATGAGTGCGGCATCTATTTCCAAATTATCATCTGCGTGATAAGTAACGATAACATTTTGTTGGGCGATGAGCCCCAAAGAATTTGTACCGTCTTTTGCAGCATACAAAATATTGTGAGGAATATAAATTGAAGGAGCGGATGATGAGTTATAAGGCAATGTTGCGGCGGCGATTACTACGCGACCCTTAACTGTGCCTTCTACCCACGCGTTGTCTTCAACGTATATTATGCCGTTAGCTGGTATGGTTTGTGTGTATTGCAATGTTCTGTTGTTATAATCAGTGTATTCGTTTTGGGGGTTGGAATAAACATCCCACCCGCTTGGGTTTGATGTGAGGCTGGTCACTTTATAAACACTGACAGTTCCGTTTGAATTAAAAACCAGAGAATATCCGCTGGCGTTGGATGGCGGCAGATATATGCCTCCGCTTTGGGCGCTACTTTTCATAATGGCTAAGTTTGATGTCAGTGCAGAAAAATCAACAGCCGGTACCGGAAATTGCCAGAAATTTTTAACCGTTTGCGAAGCGCTGCCCCAAACTCCGTTTTCGGTAGCCGGGCAAGGGGAACCCTGATTTGAACTGCAAGTATATGTTGATTTTGCTGATTGAATCGGTGCGTTGCCGGTACCGTCAAATCTAACCCCATTATTTGATTGGAGTTGTCCATTAACTGTTTCGTCACTGCCAATCCAAATAATATCGTTGCTTAAAAATGAATATTGAGCGAGAGAGGGAACACCGTACCTGGCTGTTACTGTTCGTGTGAAATTTGGATTGGCAGTGGAAAAACCGGTAGATTGAATCGTAACAATAGTTGATCCGACGATTGGCGAAGTGATTGTCAGGCTGAATTGGCCAATGTTTTGCTCCGTATCACGGTCGGTGTACGTGTGGACGTATGGTCCGGCCCTACCTGTTCCGTCTTGGTAATCAGATGGAAAATGAGCCAGGTGCCAGACATAATAATTAATACCCGCCTCGGCTATTTGAAAAGCTTCCTCTCCCGCAACATTGGTTTCCAGGGCTTTCATTCTGGAGTAAATAAGGCTTATAAGCGAAAACATCATGCATGAAAAAACGGAAATAATTATAATCAGAATTACAAGAGTATCTCCTATTTGTTTTTTGTTTCTGTTTACTTTCATTAATTTCCTAAGTTAATTTTCAGATTTCTCATTGCCGCGCCTCCGGAAACAAGAAAAGTCGTAGTGGCGTTGCGGATTTCTTGTTTAGTTATGACAAGATTGATTTGGACAAACTTAACATCGTTGACATTTACCGGTTGAGACAGTGGTGTGGATGTGCCTGCGTAACTTCCATCAAAGTAAGAAAATGTGGTTGTAGTTGCCAAGCCCGTCAACACCGAAGAGGTTGCTTCGGTCGAGCCGTAAGTAAGCGGATTACCCGTGGGTACAATGACTCCTTTGTATAATGTCGAGTTTGTAATGTAATAACGGATTCTGTTGATATTATTGCTGCTAGCACCATAAGTTGAAAAGAAGATTATTTGTGAACTGCTCGCTTGGTTTAAAGGAAATGATCCGTCGTTGCCATATGCGGCGTTGCGGATTTCATTGGTAAAATTAAATGAAGCTAGGCGTGCAGCATCAATACTGTTCAATGTTAAGTTTTGCTGGTTAAATGTATAGAAAACATCTTTTAGCATTAGAGTTACGCCGATCATCAGCATTGTAAAAATAGAAACGGCAACCAAGGCTTCAACTAAAGTGAACCCGAACAATCTGTTATTTTTTTTGATATTTTCTATGGACATTTTTAATGGCTTAGTAATACCTGTAAAACATTATTTCCGCTTATATTTATATTGTTAATAGTTTGGGTGCTGTAACCGGTTATACCGGCAATTAACTGATAATTAGATCCGGCTGATAGACCCGGGAACATTACTTGTCCTGGTGTGGAACATCCGGAAACATAATTTATGCTTACACTGGTTAGCACCGGAGTTTTGGAAGTATCGGTTGTATTTAAGAATGCTTTGTAACGAACATAGCGGCTGTTATTATTTACTGAATTTATCATTGTTCCGGATACGGTATAGTAAGTGGCGCTTGTGCCATCGGGGCCGACAAAGTTCCATGTCAAATTGTCATTATTAGTTGCGATTTGGAATTTAATACTGGTCGCCGGATCTTGCGAAGTTGGTTGCCAGCTTATGGTGCTGTAAGTACTTGAAGCTGTCCCAGTATCGAAAGTTGAAGATGTAAGCGTGCCGCTCAAACTATACAAAGTCCCGTTATAATATAAGCGCAGTCCGTAAGGAATAACTCCGGTGCTTATACTTCCGCTGTCGTTCGAATACATTGTTGGATCACCGATATAAATTTGTCCGCTACCCCCTGTCCAACTATTTTGTGTCCATGTGCTACCACCAGTTATCCCGCTCCCATCGCTTGATGGACTCGTGCTTTTTAATTCGACATTTACACCTTCAATGGCATTTTGTGTTGAAGAATCTTTTACAATAACCAGCAGGCTGTTTGTTGTTTTTGGCCCGAGAATTAAAGCGAATTGCTGGCTTGTATTTGGCGACAAATTAACTTGTTGTATCGGTGAAGACCCGTAAATCATGTTGGTAGCGGCCGTAAGAATCGGTGTGTAATTATCCCACTCAAGATTGTTTAAAGTAATCAGGCCGTTTGAATCCGAAATGTAATTGTTGTCAAATTTTAAAACATTCGGCGTCCCGATAAGTTTTGAACCGCGCACTTCGAGACCGATATTTCCCATAGCTCCGCAAGTTTGATTCAAAGTGTTAAAAACCAGGGTACTTAATTGGTCTATGGCAAAACTCACTCTAGTAACCTGTCCGTTCGAAATTGTTGAGTCGGCTTTTATAGGATTCGGATTTTGCCCGCTTATTGGATATGTTTGGTCGGTTGAATAGCCGCCTTTGGTTACTACGATGTGATAACTGTTTGCACTGTCTGGTAATCCGACTTCGATCCAATTCCCGCTTGAGTCTGCAGTTCGTGTCAAATTGATTCTGGGAGTCAAGGCGTTGTTAGTTATAGTAATTGTGGCATTAGGTACCGGTTGACCGACCGAATTAATAACCTGTATGGACAAGGCTCCGCCACTACTTAAACCCTCAAGACCTTTTGGTGCAATGGTAGTCAGAAAATTCGATACGAGGCCAGTGGTTACATTTTGAATATAGAGTTTGATCTGTTTATAATCATTCGGAGCGGGATCTGTTCCGGCCAGGGCGGTTCCATCGGCAGGATCGTCCACATAACTCACCGCGTAATATATTTTATAACTGGTGTTATCGATAGTCGCTATTGTCGCATTAGGAAGATCCGACAGAATGCCATGAGGGTTGCCATTTATTGTTCCTATTTGAGAGTAGGGAATATTGCGGGCAATTTCCAAGTATTGGTCGGCCAATCGAGAAATCGTCATATCCTGTCTGTAAAAAAGAGCTCCGCGAGTAATGCTCGAAGCAATGCCGTATACAGCCATTGCAAGAATTGCAAAGATAGCGGCACTTACCACGCATTCAACCAAAGTAAACCCCGCCTTAGATTTCTTAAAATCTTTTTTTATAGGAACTAAAATCATTATTTTAATTTTAACACATACAGATTTTTGAGTGCTATAATATGAGAATGAAAAAAAGAAATTTAGTGGTGGCTAATTGGAAGATGAGGCCGGAAACTCTGATTGATGCTAAAAAAGCCTTTAATAACAGCAGATTAGCAGCCAAAGGACTTAGGAATACGGATGTATGCATATGCCCGCCTTTTCCTTTTATTTTCCCACTTTCAAAATTAAATTATCCCAAGAATTTATTTTTAGGAGTGCAGAATATTTTTAGCGAGATCAAAGGCGCTTTTACTGGAGAGGTCAACGCGGAAATGGTAAAAGGTTTGGGGGCCAAATTTTGCATAATCGGCCATTCGGAGAGAAGAACAATGGGGGAGAGTAATGAAGTGGTAAGAAAAAAAATGCAGATTGCTTTTGATACCGATCTTACGCCCATTCTTTGTGTTGGAGAAAGAGAAAGAGACAAAGAAGGAAACCATCTGGAATTTATAAAAAATCAATTAAAGGAATGTCTTTCTAATTTGCAAAAAAAACATTTGGTCGGCATCATGATCGCTTACGAACCTGTTTGGGCCATAGGCAAATCCTATAAAGAAGCTATGAGTCCGACCGATATCCACGAAACGACTTTATTTATAAAAAAAGTTATAACAGAACTGTTTGGACGTGATATTGCTGGTGGCGCCAAAATCCTTTACGGCGGCTCAGTAGAAGCCGAAAACGCTAGGGAAATTTGTGAGTATGGAGACATAGACGGCTTCCTGGTCGGCCATGCTTCTCTCATTTCCGAACAATTCTCTGCAATCTTAAAAGCGGCGGATTTGAAGAGATAAAAATATGATCAAATCAATTGAAAAGGCAGAAATAATAGAAGGAACGATGGTTCTTATGAGAACAGATTGGAACGTGCCTATAGCGGAAGGAAAAATTTTAGATGCCTCAAGGATTGAAGCGAGCTTAAAAAGCATAAATTTTGCTTTAGATAAAGGAGCCAAAGTAATAGTGATGAGCCATCTCGGCGATGGGGCGGACTCACTTGAAAATGTCGCCAAAGAAGCTCAAAATTTTTTCCCAAATACGCAAGTAAAGTTTATGAGAGATCCCTGGAATGCTTCATCTCCAGATGGCAAGAAAGTTTTGGAAAATTTAAAATGCGGAGAGGTGGCGGTTTTGGAAAACCTGAGATTCTGGATGGAAAAAGAAAACGATGAGGATTTTGCCAAAAAACTGGCTGATTTTGGCGACATTTATGTAAACGAAGCATTCCCTTGTTCTCATAGAGTTCATGCATCAATTGTTCTCTTGCCTAAACTTTTGCCTCACTATGCAGGTTTCAGATTTATGGAAGAATATAAAAATTTATCGGAAATTTTTAATCCGGAACACTCGTTTCTCTTGATTTTGGGTGGCGCCAAATTTGAAACCAAGCTACCTTTGGTTGAAAAGTTTTTAAATATTGCAGATTATATTTTTATAGGAGGAGCAAATAGCTTGCCTGCTTCGGGCCAGTTTTTCGCTAATAACCCCAAAATAATTTTTCCTGTTGGCGATTATGCAGCACTGGATGCCAACACCGAAACTTTGACAATTTTGAGTGAAAAAATAAAAGAATCCAAATTTATTTTGTGGAATGGGCCCTTGGGCAATTATGAAAAAGGTTTTTTGGCGGGTACGGTGGCTCTAGCCAGATTTCTGGCCGAATCAAAAGCCAAAGTTATAGTCGGTGGGGGAGACACTCTGGCTATTTTGAAGCCGGAAATAAAAAAAGAGATTTCCTCTCATGGCTTCATCTCAACCGCCGGCGGCGCTATGCTTGAATTCCTGGCCAACGGCACTTTACCTGGTATAGAAGCGTTACAGAGCTGATAAAAAACAAAAACATACTGTTCCTGCGTTAGGTCATAAGGATAAGGCTCTTGGAACAGTAGTTTTTGTTTTTTTATTTCAGTTTTTCCATTATCTTTTTTGCATTTCCTTCAAAATCTTTGAGATCGCCCTTGACGGCTGGGAAAACCCATATATGAGCATGTTCAACATCTTCGCCGACAACTTTTGAGAGTACCCACTCGGTGTTAAAAGCTTTTTGTTGTGCCAAAGCTACCTTTTTGACAACTTCAAAATAATCTCCGACATTTGGCACTTGCCAAACCCAGCGGTAGTGTTTTTTGGGAATAACCTGAACGTGGCCGGGGGACTGAGGATTAATATCAAGGAAAGCCACGAAATTATCATTCTCATAAACAATGTGAGCCGGAATTTCTTTGTTTGCTATTTTGCAAAAGATACAGTTTTTCATGCTTTATATGATATCATCTTTTTATGCCTAAAAAATACAGTGTCAAGCCCAAAGTTTCTGACAATTTGGTGGAACAGCTTTTGTATAATAGAGGTATAAAAACAAAAAAAGAAATAGATGATTTTTTAAATCCTGATTTTGTAAAACATCTGCACGACCCGTTTCTCTTACCTGATATGAAAAAGGCGGTTGACCGAATTTTGAAAGCTATTGAAAATAACGAACGTGTTGGTATCTGGAGCGACTATGACGCCGACGGTATTCCGGGCGGGGCGTTGCTGCATGATTTTTTTAAGCTTATTGGTTTTAACAATTTTATAAATTATATTCCGGATAGACATCTTGAAGGTTATGGTCTTAACGGCGATGGAATAGAAGAATTGGCTAAGGATAAAGTAAAACTTTTAATAACAGTTGATTGCGGTATAAGGGACCACAAAGAAATTTTACACGCCAAAAAATTAGCCATAGAAGTAATCGTTACCGATCACCATGAACCAGGAGATAAATTACCCAAAGCTTTTGCCATAGTTAATCCAAAAAGAGAAAATTCTAAATATCCCGAAAAAATACTTTGCGGTTGCGGTGTGGTTTGGAAACTTATTGAAGCTATTTTAAAAACCAAAAGAGATTTATTAAAAGAGGGTCAAGAAAAATGGTTACTTGATTTAGTCGGACTGGCCACTCTTTCTGATATGGTGCCTTTAGTTGGTGAAAATAGAGTCTTGGCCTTTTATGGATTGAAAGTTTTGCGCAAAAACAAGCGGCCCGGACTTTCAAAACTTTTTTATAGTTTGAGAATAAATAAAAATAATATTTCTGAAGATGACATTGCTTTTATGATTACTCCCCGCATCAACGCCGCTTCGCGCATGGGTCACCCGCGTGATGCTTTCAAACTTTTAACTGCGATGAATGAAGCGGAAGCTGATGCTTATGTAAAACATTTGGATAATATAAATAATGAAAGGAAAGGCGCGGTTGCAAGCATAGTCAAAGAAGCCAAGAAAAAAGTAAAAGAAAAATTTGAAAATGGGGGAGAGAAACCGATTATCGTTTTGGGCAATCCTGACTGGCGGCCGGCGTTTTTGGGTCTGGCTGCCGGCTCGCTGGCCGAAGAATATAATCGGCCGGTATTTCTCTGGGGCCGCGCTTCCGATCCTAATCTGGGCGAAGCGGAAGGTTTGCTCAAAGGTTCTTGCCGATCTGATGGGACGACTGATCTAGTGGCTTTGATGGAGAAGACAGCAGATTATTTCGCTGAATTTGGCGGCCACAAATTATCCGGCGGATTTTCTGTTTTGTTTGAAAAAATTCATACTCTCGAAGATGCTTTGGTTGAAGCTTCCACTCATATCGTAAACAATGATTTGGAGACTTTGGTTGATGCGGAAATAGACCTGAAAGACATTTGTGAAAATTCTGTCAAAGAAATTTTGAGTCTGGCGCCGTTTGGTGTCGGCAATGAAAAGCCCTTGTTTATTTTCCGCAACGTTTTACCTGAAAAAATAAATAGATTTGGCAAAGCCAAAGAGCATCTCTCAATAGATTTGCGGGACGGCTCAAAAACAATCAGAGCTATTTTATTTTTTGCTTCTCTCGATCAATTTGGCGACACTCTTAAAGAAGGCATCAAAACAAATTTGGTTGCCAACATTGAAAAATCTTTTTATAACGGCTCCTCTGAAATTCGTTTGCGCATCGTGGATTTCTTTTAATTTTACGTATAATATAGTTTCATGAATAAAATAATTATTTATACAGACGGATCATCAAAAGGAAATCCGGGATCCGGTGGTTTTGGAGCAATTATTGTTGATGGAGAAAATGTAAGAGAAATCGGGGGAAGGGAAGAGAAGACGACAAACAACAAAATGGAAATGATGGCAGCTATCGAAGCTTTAAAATATATGTCTAAAAATTTCGCAGATACTGAGAGCATCGAAGTACACACCGACTCAGAATATTTGATGAAAGGGATTACAATTTGGATTAAAAATTGGCAGAAAAATAATTGGCGTACTAAAAATAAAAAAGAAGTTTTGAATAAAGATTTGTGGGAAAAACTTTTGGAAGAAACTTCAAAAAGAAAAATCGAATGGAAAAAAGTTTTAGGACACTCAGGTCACGAGTTTAATGAAAGATGTGATGAAATCGCGACAAGTTTTGCGGATGATAAAAAAGTTGATTTGTATGAAGGGCCAAAAGAGGGTTACATCGTTTCATAAATGATATATCAATTTGTCGTTTCATTTTCTATAGGAATTGTTTTTGAAAAATTTTTTCATTTGGGGTGGAGCGTCGGAGTTCTGTTGTTCCTAGTTTCTTTAATTTTATTTTTTTATTTTAAAAGAGAGGGAGTATCTCTTGGAAAAAATATTTTGATAATCGGTTTAGCTTTTGCTTTGGGAATTTTGAGAATGAGTTTCGTCGACACCTCCCCAGATCAAAATCTTTTAAAACTTGTTGGCCAAAAAGTTTCTTTTGAAGCCACTATTTCGCAAGAGCCTGATGTGAGAGATACTTCTACTCATTACATAGTAGGACCTGCTGATTCAAAAAGTCTCATACTTCTTGTTGCCGACCGATATCCTGAACTCCAATATGGCACTAGAATAAAAGTTTCTGGGAAACTGCTATTGCCGGAAAATTTTACCAATGATAATGGCACCGAGTTTGATTACATTTCATATTTATCAAAAGATAAAATTCATTTTGTAATTTATTATCCAAGCATAGAAAAAATGGGAAGCAACCCTAGGGCAAACTCGGGGCAAGCAATTATTTCTTCTTTATATTATCTAAAAAAATATTTTGTAGAAAAGATCGGGAATGTGGTGCCGGAGCCCAACTCCTCGTTTCTTGCCGGTTTGATTTTTGGCGCCAAGCAATCTCTTGGCCAGACCTTATTGGATGATTTCCAAAAAGTGGGCCTCATTCATATTGTGGTGCTTTCCGGAGAAAATCTGACCATTGTGGCGGCCGGTGTTTTGTCACTTACTTCTTACTTTGGCAGGAGGAAGTTTGGTTTAATCGCTTCTGCTTTGGGTATCCTTATTTTTTCGGCTATGGTCGGGTTTACCACTACGGTTTTGCGCGCCGCCATTATGGCCTTGATTGCCATCATGGCAAAGTTTTTGGGCCGGCCAAATGATGCTCTGCGGGCTCTTTTTGTGGCCGGCTTTTTGATGATTGCCTGGAATCCGCTCGTTATTTTCTATGATCCGTCTTTCCAACTTTCTTTTATGGCCGCTCTGGGGCTTATTATTTGGAGTCCCATTATTGATTCTTTGGTAGTCAAAAAATTTAATTTTATTCCCTCAAAATTTGGCCTCCGAGAAATTATTTCCGCCACTTTTGCCGTCCAAATTTTTATCTTACCTCTGCTTATAAGAATGTCCGGCACCTTTTCTTTGATTTCTTTTATTGCCAATTTAATTGTCTTACCAATTATTCCAACCGTGATGCTTTTTGGATTCTTAACCGGCCTTGTCGGTATGATCCCCACTCAAGTCGGTTTGCTTTTATCTTGGCCTTTCGGTTTTGTTTCTTATTTTGTAAGCGAAGTCGTAATCAAACTAACCGAAATTTTTGCCGCCATTCCTTTTGTGGCCATAAGCGTGAACATCCTGCCACTCTGGGTGATTTTTATTTGGTATTTGGGTTACGGAATTTTGTTTTGGAAATTAAGAAACAAAAATTATTGTGCGTTTTGAAAATTTTGTTCAATAACTTCCCAGTTCAGATTGGCGAAAAAGGCTTCCACATATTTTTTCTTTTCTGACGTGGGATAATCGTAGACGAAAGCATGTTCCCACATATCAAGGGCGAGGATAGGCGAACATGATGCGAGCTGGCCTAAATGATGCTCGTCTACCCACTGGTTTAAAAGTTGTTTGGTGTGCGAATCCCAGTAAACAAACGCCCAGCCGACGCCTCTGGTGAGAGCGATAGTTTTAAATCTGTCGAGCCACTTATCAAAATCTCCAAATTCTTCTATTATTGTTTTTTTTAATTCACTTCCTTCCCCCAAATCTTTTGGACCAGTTTCAAAACAAGAAAAATAATATTCATGATTTCTCATGCCGTTAAACTCAAAAGCAAAACGGCGAGTGATTTCAGATACTGAATATTTGCCGCCTTCATCGGGAACCTTATCGTACATCTCTATCATTGATTGGATAAGGTTGGCGTTTTTCACATAGCCGGCATAGAGCTTTAGATGCTCATCTATATTTCTCTCCGAAATACCTTCTAATTTTGGAATATTAAACTTTTTCTCTTCAAATTTTTTCATAACTCTTATATTATTTGATTAATGAGATCCACTAAGTTAAGACTAATTATACTCTCTCTTTTGTTACTTGGTGCCACACTTTCTATTTATGCCGCTTGGCGAGAAGAAAGAAACGGCATTTTGACTGTGGCTTTTTTGGATGTTGGCCAGGGCGATGCCATATATATTGAAGCGCCGAGCGGCAACCAGATGCTTATTGATGCCGGTCCAGGTAAAGCAGTATTACGGGAGCTGTCAAAAGTAATGCCTTTTTATGATCGCTCTATCGATGTGGTCATTGCCACTCATGCCGACCAGGATCATGTCGGCGGCTTGCCTGATGTTTTAAAAAAATACAAAGTAAATATTTTTATGGAACCCGGAGTTCCAGGTGAATCTTCCTCGTATAAAGAAGTTGAAAAAATTGTTGCTAGCTCTAACTCGTCCGGGGGTGGGGCGGGGATTAAAAAAATATTGGCAAGAAGAGGTATGAACGTTGATTTGGGGGACGGGACTATTTTACAAATTCTTTTTCCTGTCATAGATTCACCAAGCACTGATACAAACATGTCGTCTATCGTGGCAAAGTTGGTTTATGGAGAAAACGAATTTATGCTGACTGGTGACGCGCCGCAAGCCGTTGAAAATTATCTTGTTGATACAGAAGGGACCCTTCTGCAAAGCGATGTACTCAAAGCCGGTCATCATGGTTCCAAAACCTCAACCAGCCAAGTCTTTGTTTCAGCCGTCTCTCCGCAATATGCTGTCATATCAGTTGGTAAAGACAATAAATACGGTCATCCAAATCAAGAAACTCTAGACACTCTCAGGAACTTCGGCGCCAAAATCCTGCGCACCGACCAGCTCGGAGACATTGTTTTCAAAAGTGATGGGGTGAATTTGAAAAAAGAATAAAAAACAAAAAACCTAAAATAATTTTCTTGCAAGACGAGCCTCAGAAAATTATTTTTTGATTTTGTTTTTTAGAAAATTCCAGCTTCTTTTAAAGTGGCGTAGGCGCCGTTTTTTTGAATGGTTTTGATGGCTTTGGTCGAGAGGGTCAGGATGAAAGATTTGTTGAGTTCGGGAACGAAAATTTTCTTTTTATGCAAATTTGCAAATTTCCTTGTGCTGCCGCAAGGATTAAATTGGGTGGCGCGAGTCCTGTTTGAATAGGAACCGCCCATCTGCGATGATTTTCCTGTTATTGCGCATTCTTTTGCCATAATTCAAACATACTAACAGATAATTCAATCTTTGCAAGCAGTTTATGAATTTGGTTGTATAAAATGATATAATATGGTCATGGATTTTATCTTTGTAGTCATCATTTTAATAATGTCGGTAGTCATACACGAAGTCTCGCATGGCTATGCCGCTTTGGCACTGGGCGATCCGACAGCCAAGTATCAAGGCCGACTTACTTTAAATCCGATTTCTCACCTTGATCCCATCGGCTCTTTCCTGGTGCCTTTAATAGGTTATTTTGCTGGCGGTTTTATTATAGGCTGGGCCAAACCGGTACCTTTCAATCCTTACAATTTAAGAAACCAAAGGTGGGGCGAAGCCATTGTTGCCATCGCCGGTCCTTTATCAAACATTTCTTTGGCAGTCATATTTGGAGTTATTATCAGATTCGCATCTGGATATGGAATTTCGAACCAATCTTTTTTGAGTTTGGCCGGTTATGTGGTTCTTATAAATATCACTTTGGCTATATTTAATCTCATACCCATTCCGCCGCTTGACGGCTCTAAGATACTTTTCGCCTTTTTGCCTTACCGATGGCAACGCGTACGCGAATATTTTGAAAAATACGGCCTCATTCTCGTTTTTATATTCATATTCTTTCTTTGGCAAGTAATGAGTCCCGTTGTCAGTTTCCTTTTCACTTGGCTTACCGGACTTCCAATTTAAATATTGATATATATGCAAAGTATTGGAACTTTAGTAAAACACGCCCTTATAACTTCACTGACCTTTATTATTTTGTATATTTTAATTCACCTTTCTTTTAACTTAGAGCAAAGTATGCTCCCAAGTGAATTAAACCTGTTTTTAATTGATATTCTATTGATTATTTCTAGCGTTCTAGTGTCATATATTTTTTATCTGCTTTTGTCATCAAAAACCAGAGCAGAATTTATAGCTGGAAGAATAACGCGATCGCTATATGCGTCACTGGGACAATTGGAGAGTATTTATGAAGAAGCCCCGGTGCCTTATCTTACACTTGATAACAAAGGCAATATATTGGATCCAAACAAAGCAGCCCTGCGATTTTTTGGTGTTGTCTCTGAAGAAATAACTGGTAAAAATATTTTTTACTATCAACCCAAAGAAGATCTTGAAAAGGCGGAGAAATTTATGCAATATTATAAATCAAATATACCTATAAATAGAGAAGAAGTGAGAATGATAACCAAAAATGGCAAGACAAAATGGGTTTTGCTCTCCATATTTAAAATGGAAGGTCCAATAAAAAACGGACGATCCGGGTTGGCCACTATTTTTGATATAACGGAGCAGAAAGAGTTGGATAAAGCAAAAACTGAGTTTGTATCATTAGCTTCGCATCAACTGCGGACTCCGTCAGCAACCATCAAATGGTATATGGACACGTTGCTTTCCGGAGAAATAGGAGAACTTTCTCCTAAACAAAAAGATTATTTAACCAGGGTACACAAAGTGAACGAGGGAATGATTGATCTTATAGAAACCCTGCTCAATGTCTCAAGAATTGAAATTGGCTCTATTAAACCGGAATCAAAGCCGACTAATGTTATTGAACTCTGCGAGAGCGTACTTATAGAACTTTCTTATCAAATTGAAGAAAAAAAGATCAATATCGTGAAGCAATACAATGACAATCTGAAAGATATTGAAAGTGATCCAAAATTCTTGCGGATTGTGATACAAAATCTGGTTTCTAACGCGGTAAAATATACGCCAGATGGAGGCACTATTATTATCACTTTCAAGGAATCTTCTGGAGAAAAAGCTATAATTGTTTCTGATACGGGAGTTGGTATTCCGGAAGGAGAGCAAGATAAAATCTTCACAAAATTGTTCCGAGCGGACAATGTTCGCAGTCTGGTTGGCAGCCAGGGTACCGGTCTTGGCTTATATTTGGTAAAATCAATAATGGAAGCCATGGGTGGAAGCATAAGCTTTGTGTCAGAAGAGAATAAGGGCAGCACTTTTACCATAAATTTTAAAAGTTAACAATAAAAATAAATATGTCAGACGAAAATAAAAAAAAGGTTCTGGTGGTGGATGATGATGAAAATCTAAGATTGGCACTAACAGACAAGTTAAAAATTGAAGGATTTGAAGTTTCGGAAGCTAAGAACGGCCAGGAGGGTTTAGATAAGGCGCTTGAGATACAGCCTGATATCATATTGCTTGATATTATGATGCCCGTAATGAGCGGATGGGAAATGCTTAGCAAACTGAGAAAAGATAAGTGGGGTGAAAAAGCCAAAGTTATCATGCTTACCGCCGTTTCAGATTCTGGGTCCGTCGCACGGCTGATGCAAGATGGTGGTGCTGGTTTTCTTGTTAAAACAGAACAAAGTATGGACAGCATAGTTGAAAAAGTGAAAGATATGCTGGAAATGAAATAAATACGAGGTTGCATTTTTACTGGCTTTATATTAGATTAGTACTTGTCCGCTCAGGCGGATTTTGAATGTTTAAACACTGAGTAAAACGAACGTGCCTACAATAAATCAATTAAAAAGAAAAAAGAGAAAAATACTCCGCTCCAAATCAAAAGCGGTGGCTTTGGCGCGCGGTTTTAATGCAATTAAAAATAGGCCGGTATATTATCCTTCTCCTTTTAAACGTGGTGTTTGCACCAAAGTGACCACCAAAACTCCTAGGAAACCAAACTCAGCTATCCGCAAAATTGCCAGAGTCCGCCTGACCAACGGTATGGAAGTGACCGCTTATATCCCCGGTATCGGACACAATTTGCAAGAACACAGCGTGGTCATGCTTCGCGGCGGCAGAGTCAAAGACATTGGAGTGCGCTATACCATAGTGAGAGGCAGATTGGATGCTGGTGGGGTAGAAAAGAGAAGAACTTCCAGATCAAGTTATGGAGTTAAAAGACCAAAAGATAATAAATAAAGTATGAGAGGAAAAGTAAAAAACAGAAATATCGCCAAACCGGACATCATATTCAATTCTCAAAAGGTGGAGAAGTTTATAAATTATGTGATGCAGGAAGGCAAGAAAAATACTGCTCGAAAAATCGTTTACACCGCTTTTGATTTAATAAAAGATAAGCTCAAGGTAGAAAACCCAATGGAAATTTTTGACACAGCCCTAAGAAATGCCGGACCAACCATGGAGGTGCGCTCACGCCGGGTGGGGGGCGCCAACTATCAAGTGCCGAGGGAAGTGCGACCGGAGAGAAAAGTCTATCTTTCAATGAAATGGATTATTGACGCGGCCAAAGCCAAAAAAGGCAAACCGATGGCTGAAAAACTTTCGGAAGAAATCATAATGGCCAGCAAAAACGAAGGCGACGCCGTGAAGAAACGTGAAAACGTCCACAAAATGGCCGAAGCCAACAAAGCCTTCGCCCATTTCGCGTGGTAGTTTTGCAAAATTTTCTCTATTAGTGTATATTTTTAATGTTCCTTACGGAACTTTTTATTTATTTTATTCGTAGCAATTCGTTAACTTATTCGTTACTTCGTATATTATGGAAAGAGATTATCCTTTAGAGAGAGTTAGAAATTTCGGCATCATAGCCCATATTGACGCAGGCAAAACGACGACGTCCGAGCGCATTTTGTATTACACCGGCAGCCAGCACAAAATAGGCGAAGTGCATGAGGGAGACACTACAACCGACTGGATGGAACAGGAAAGAGAGCGAGGTATCACTATCACTGCTGCGGCTATTACTTGCTTTTGGGCACCAACTTATTTGAATAAGGAAGAGAGAAAGAAAAAAGAAAACAAAATTCGTTTTAATATTATTGATACCCCAGGACACATTGATTTTACTGTTGAAGTTAAAAGATCGATGAGAGTGCTTGACGGAGCAGTTATTGTTTTTGATGGAGTGGCTGGAGTGGAACCTCAAAGCGAAACAAACTGGCGATATGCCGAAGAAGCAGCAGTGCCTCGGCTTTGCTTTATAAACAAACTTGACCGAACCGGTGCCAATTTTGAAAAATCATATCAGTCAATTTTAAATCGTCTTTCAAAAAAGGCGGTACGCATGCAAATACCTATAGGAGAAGAAGACAAGCACGAAGGAGAAATCGATTTGCTTACAATGAAGGCCTACAAATTTGAAGGCCATCTCGGCGAGGATGTGATTGAATCTGAAATTCCTGAAAATTTAAAAGCTGATGCCGAAAAATATAGAGCCGAGTTGGTGGAGAGAATTGTAGAAAACGATGATGCTGTGATGGAAAAATTCCTTGGCGGCGGAGAAATACTGGTTCCAGAACTCAAGAAAATTTTGCGTAAGGCTGTGATTGCCAATAAAGTTTTCCCTGTTTTTTGCGGTTCCGCTTTGAAAAATAAAGGCGTGCAGCTTGTACTTAATGCGGTGGTTGATTATTTGCCTTCGCCCCTTGATATGCCGGCCATTAAAGGCATTGATCCGAGAAATGGGGAGGAAATAGAAAGACATCCGAAAGATGAGGAACCATTTTCCGCTCTGGCTTTCAAACTCCAAGCCGATCCATTCGTTGGCCAGCTGACATTCTTCAGAGTTTATTCGGGAACTATTGAATCGGGTTCTTATATTTACAATGCCTCAACCGGAGACAAAGAAAGACTGGGCCGTATCGTACGGCTACAAGCAGACAAAAGAGAAGAGGTTAAAAAAGTTTTTGCCGGAGAAATTGCCGCTGCTGTCGGTCTAAAAACCGCTAAAACCTCTCATACTTTTTGCGATGAAAACAATCCCATTATTTTGGAAACTATCATCTTTCCCGAGCCGGTCATTTCTCTGCGCATTGAACCAAAAACAAAGGGCGACCAGGAGAGAATGGGCATGGCGCTCCACCGACTCTCTGACGAGGACCCGACATTTAAAGTCAAAGCCGATTCCGAAACCGGCGAGACAGTTATTTCAGGCATGGGTGAACTCCATTTGGATATTATCGTAGACCGGATGAAGAGAGAATTCAATGTTGAAGCCAATGTCGGTGCGCCGCAGGTCGCTTACAAAGAAACTATCACCGGCACGGCCGAAGCGGAAACCAAATATATAAAACAAACCGGAGGCAAAGGCCAGTACGGCCACGTTAAACTTAATCTAAAACCTTTGGAACCGGAAGTTAAAAACAAAAAGAAGCAAAAAAATATTCATCGTGAAGAAGGATTTGAATTCATTGATTCCATCAAAGGCGGTGTTATCCCCGCTGAATTTATTCCAGCTGTTGAAAAAGGTGTCAAAGAAGCGATGGAACGAGGCATTGTCGCCGGTTATAAAATGGTCAATGTCTCCTGCGAGCTTACCTTCGGTTCTTATCATGATGTTGACTCTTCAGAAATTGCCTACAAAATCGCCGCCTCTCAAGCCTTCCAAGAAGCAGCCAAAAAAGCCAAGCCGGTTATACTTGAGCCTATTATGAAAGTGGAAGTAGTGGTGCCGGAGCAGTTTATGGGTGATATTACTGGTAATCTTTCTTCAAAACGAGGCCTTATTGAAGGCATGGATGACAGGGCGGGACTGAAAGTCGTTAAAGCCAAAGTGCCGCTCTCGGAACTTTTCGGTTATGTCACCACTCTCCGCTCAATGACCGAAGGCCGCGGCTCAGCCAACATTGAATTTGACCATTACGCTATCGTCCCCGCCAATGTCGCTACATCTATAATTGAGTCGAGGAAATAATTTATAAAAAGTGAAAGCCGTCGAGCACTCTCTGGTGCTCGGCGGCTTTATATCAGCTGACGATTCTTTTTTCGCTGACATGAATAAAGGTCACCAGCCCGATTTGAACTTCTGTAATCCAGCCACCACCGTGCTGGGGACTGTTCTTACAAACCTTGCCTCCCATGCGAGCAAGGAAAGTAACGGTATTTTCGTTGTCGATGTAGACCTTGTCGTCCTCGGGGTTACTGGCTCTGACATTGTCCACAATCTCAGTTATCATATTCAAGTCCATACGCAGGTTCCTCTGAGAGATAGTATAGTACAGTGTTTTTAAAAAGTCAAATTTAGTAAAAAATTTTATTTATGTTATATTACTCAAATGACATCTAAAAAGTTTGAAGTTGAGATTGGCGGCGAAAAATTAATAGCCGAATTTAGTGATTTGGCCGAAAACGCCCACGGCTCGGTTACGTTGCGTTTAGGGGACACAGTGGTGCTCGCTACCGCGGTTATGTCAAAAGGAGAAAAAGATTTGGAATATTTTCCTCTTTCGGTTGAATATGAGGAAAGATTTTATGCTTCCGGCCAGATTTTGGGCTCTAGGTTTATGAGAAGAGAAGGTCGGCCGTCGGATGAAGCTATTCTTTCTGGACGTATTATTGATAGAACCATAAGGCCTCTTTTTGATAGCAATTTAAGAAACGAAATTCAGGTGGTGATAACGGTGCTTTCTCTTGATAAATATGATCCTGATGTTTTGGGTGTTATAGCATCATCGCTGGCTTTGACCACCTCGGAAATTCCTTGGAACGGCCCCGTTTCAGCAGTGCGAATAGGAAAACTTAAAGGTCAGGAAGAGTTTTTGATTAATCCTTCTTATGAAATTAGAAATCCGTCAGCTGACGGGGGAGATTATGAGTTGGATTTAATAGCTTGCGGTAAAGATGGCACCATAAATATGATCGAAGTGGGAGCAAATGAGGTCTCAGAGGAAGTTTTGATGAAAGCTTTGGAAAAAGCCAAGGAGGAATTAAATAAAATTCAAGAATTTCAAGAAAAAGTGATTAAAGAAATGGCCAAGAAAAAGGTTGAGATTAAAAAGACAGAAGTACCAGAAGATTTACAAAAGGCTTTTAAAACCCAAGTTTTGGTCAAAATAGAAAGCGTTATGGGCGAGGCCGGCAAGCACAAAATTTATGCACTTGAAGATGCTTGGTTTGAATATTTAAAAGAAAATATGCCTGAAGCGGACCAAAGAGTCGCCAAGAAACTTTTTCACGAAGCCATTAATGATTTTGTTCATAAAATTTCTATTGAGCAAAATAAACGCATTGACGGCAGAGGTTTTGATGAATTGCGGCCGCTTTTTGCCAAAGCGGGCGGTATTTCACCGGTGCTCCACGGCTCAGGCATATTTTATCGCGGCGGCACTCACATCTTTTCGGCTTTGACTCTTGGGCGCCCCAGGAGATTCTCAAATGATAGATGGTATGGAAACTCATGCCGATAAAAGATTTATGCATCATTATAATTTTCCGCCTTTTTCGGTTGGCGAAGTGGGCCGAGTGGGCGGTATGAATCGTAGAATGACAGGCCACGGCGCTCTGGCTGAAAAAGCTTTAATTCCCATTTTGCCGACCAAAGAAAATTTCCCTTACACCATAAGAATAGTTTCGGAAGTTTTGGCTTCAAACGGCTCGAGTTCCATGGGTTCTGTTTGCAGCAGCTCGATAGCTTTGATGGATGCTGGCGTGCCAATTAAGAAACCCGTTGCCGGCATAGCTTCCGGTCTCATGATGAATGGCTCAAAATATAAAGTGCTCACTGACATTCAAGGGCCGGAAGACGAACATGGCGATATGGATTTCAAAGTGGCAGGTACCAGAGACGGAGTGACGGCGGTGCAAATGGATGTCAAAGTAAATGGTATTCCTCTATTTATTCTCAAAGAAGCTTTTGAAAAAGCCAAAGCAGTCAGATATAAAATTTTGGACTGTATGGAAGCTGAAATAAAATCACCGCGATCGGATTTGTCACCTCGTGCGCCAAGGATTATTTCTATCAAAATAAAGCCTGATCAAATCGGTATGGTCATCGGCACTGGCGGCAAGGTTATAAATGAAATCAAGGAAAATACCGGAGTGGAAATTGATATAGAAGAAGATGGCACAGTTTATATAACTGGTGAAGCGGTAGGGGCTGAAAAAGCCAAATCTTTAGTTGAAGATATTGTCAAAGAATACAAAGAAGGCGACAGATGTATGGGAGAAGTGGTGCGAGTGGCTGACTTCGGAGTCATAGTAAAACTGGGGCCCAAGAGCGATGGACTGGTTCATGTTTCAGAAATTGCTCCTTTCAGAATAGAAAAAGTGGAAACCTATATGAAAATAGGAATGAAAGTGCCGATAATCATAAAAGGCATAGATGACAAAGGCCGGCTCAAACTCTCCATCAAAGACGCAGACCCCAATTTCATTCAGAGAAAATAATAGTATAATGTAAATATGGATCCCGAAGAAAAAAAAAACTCTTCCGAAGATTTTGGCAAGAGTCATTGACGCTTTGCATAGCAAGCAAAAATTGCTCTTCTTTGCGCACCTATCAGGGCGATATGGCCGAATTTATAAAGAATAAAAACGAATCGGTGATTTCTGTTGCGGTAAAAGAAAAAGAAAGAAAAGAAGAAAAAATAGAAACAGAAGAAAAAGAAAAAAAGGAAAACCCTCATTCCTCTCAAAAATCAACTCCAAAAAAAGAAGGTTTTCAAATAAACTTTACAATACTTTTGCTGAGCGTTTTCTTGATTGGTGGAGGTGTTTTAGTTTATTTTTATGTTTTTAAATTTATAAAAGAAGCGCCGCCGGCAGAAGTTGTCGTCAAAGAAGAAATTATTCCCTACAACAACGAAATTGCTCTTGCTAACGTAACAAACGGAAGTTTTGGAGAGGAGCTCGGAAAACTTCCGGTTTCTAATGGCATTAATATTGTGAATATATCCGATGCAAGCGGCCTCTCTCTCCAGAAAGTCAAAGATTTTTTTAATTTTTTAGGAATATCACTGCCTCCCGCATTGGATAGAACACTCAAAGACCAATATGCGGTTGGAGTAATTTCTCAAGATCAAGAAGATTCTTACTTTTTGGTTATAACCGTAAATGATTTCGGTACCGCTTTTTCGGCCATGCTTGATTGGGAGGGTAATATGGACAAAGACCTGTCTTTCTTAAATACCGCTTCGAGCACTGAAACTTTCAGCTGGAAAGATCTTATAGTTAAAAATAAAGATACAAGAGGCTTGGTAGATGACAAAGGCGAAAGCAAAATCGCTTATACTTTCCTTGATAAAAACACTATTCTGATCACCAACAATCTTTCCGCCATCGGCGATATTTCATCAGCCTATGTTTCTCGTTCGGTTGCCAGATAGTATTATATTATGATAAAATAGTGGCCATCATGAGAGAAGACATAGACATTAAATACTTTAAGGATAAATTAGAAACAGAACTTTCTTTGATAGAGAAAGAACTGAATGAGGTTGGCAGAAAAAATCCAGACGTCAAAGGCGATTGGGAAGCTGAGCCTTCAGATGATACCGATAGTGCCGATCCTAATGAAGCGGCTGATAAAATAGAAGAATACGAGGGGAACACTGCTGTGCTTAAAGAATTGGAAATAAGATACAATGATATAAAAGATGCTTTGACCAAAATTGAAAAGGGCACTTATGGATTTTGCGAAGTTTCGGGCGAGCCGATTGAAAAGGATAGACTGGAAGCCAACCAAGCCGCTCGCACCTGCAAAAAACACATGTCTTAAAGTATGAATTATGTCTTACGCTAAGGTTCACAGTGCACAGGCTTCATTACTCAAACCTTACATAGTTGATGTGGAAGCGGACCTCTCACGGGGTCTTAATTCTTTTTCTATTGTCGGTTTGGGAGACAAGGCGGTGGATGAAGCCAAAGATAGAATTAGCGCGGCTGTCAAAAATTCCGGATTTGAATCTCCAAAATCCAAAAATCACAAAGTTGTCATATCGCTCGCTCCCGCTGAAGTTAGAAAAGAAGGTTCTGGACTTGATGTGGCTATCGCTCTCTCATATTTGCTTGCCAGCGGAGATATTCTTTTTGATCCTAAAGACAAAATATTTTTAGGGGAGCTTTCCTTGGATGGTTGTCTGCGTTCTGTTAAGGGGGCTTTGGCTTTTGCCCGTAAAGCTAAAGAAAAAGGATTCAGAGAAATATATTTACCCATTGAAAATGCTCCTGAGGCAGCCCTTGTTGACGGTATTAGAGTTTATGGCGCCGAGACTCTGCAGGAAATAATAAATCACATAGCCCATGACGCCAACATAAATCAAAAATTAAAAAAGCAAAATAAAAAAGAAATTAAGAACCTCTACAATATTTCACTTGACCTGGCCGATATAAAGGGTCAAGAAGCGGCCAAGAGAGCGCTAGAAATAGCTGCAGCCGGAGGTCACAACATTGCTCTTTATGGTCCGCCCGGCACTGGCAAGACTATGCTTGCTAAAGCTTTGCCTGGCATTTTGCCGCCTCTTTCGTTTGATGAAATTTTGGAAGTGACAGAGATCCATTCAATGACAGGAGCCTTGGGCGATACATTAATAGCCGAGAGACCCTTTCGCTCTCCTCACCACACAGCATCTTATGTGGCTTTGATCGGTGGCGGTACTAATCCTCGCCCTGGGGAGGTGACACTGGCTCATAAAGGAGTTTTGTTTCTGGATGAATTTCCTGAATTTGAAAATAAAGCGCTAGAATCTTTAAGAGAACCTCTAGAAGAAAGAGTAGTTTCTGTTTCTCGTGCCAAAGGCACTGTCAAATTTCCCGCTCATTTTATTTTAGTAGCGGCTATGAACCCTTGCCCTTGTGGAAACTTCGGCATTAAGGGCAAGCCTTGCAGCTGTTCGCCGCTTCAGATTGAAAGATATAAAAGAAAAATATCAGGGCCAATTATTGATCGCATTGATATTTGGACGGAGGTTTCAAAAGTTGATCACGAAAAGCTCACCGAAAAGGCCGAAAAAAGTGAAAGCATCCCTGCGCGAGAGAGGATAATCAAAGCTCGCGGCATCCAAGCCAAAAGATTCAGAGATGCTGGCCGAAAAATATCCACCAACTCCGAAATGAGCGCTCGCGATATTACTCTCATTTTAAATATATCGGATGAAGTCAAAGAGATTTTAAATAAATCAGCTCGCACTTTGGATCTCTCCGCTCGCTCTTATCACAAAATAATAAAACTGGCTCGCACCATCGCCGATCTTGACTCCTCTCTCGAAATTTCTCCTTCCCACATCCTCGAAGCTATCTCTTATCGCCCCAAACAGAAGCAGTATTAAAATTTGCTTTTTAATTACACATGAGTAATATCTAAACGGGAGGTGCATTTTGATAGAGACAGAGTCAAACCCAAGAATAACATCTTGGGGTAGGGACAGCATGACCATTTCTGGTATTCTTGAAGAAGATCAGGAAAGAGTCACAGCTTGCTTACAGGCAGGTGCTTACTGGATAAGGGTCCGGGATGGAAAGCTTGAGATTGTGGAATCTTGGGAAAAACTGCCGGATCCGATTAATGACGAAAAAATGCTTCCGTTTTGGAGAAAACCAACGGAAGCAGAAACTACTCAACTTGAGCTTTTTGAGATGGGGATGGTGGGTGAGCATGACTCGCCATCAATATCTATCCAGCATCTTTGCGGGTATGATTATTCGCCAGAGAATTACAGAATGCAGACTGAGAAACTTGAGTCTTACGGATTCGAGTGTCTGCGTTCTCGTCGGGGATTGGATGGAAAATATTGGGAAGTCTGGTTCTTGTCAGGACTGTGGGCAGCCAAAGGGGATCTGAAGGAAAAAATCGGATCTCATAAGGGAAAAAATGCGCTGAAAACGGCTACCAGTTTCCTCGGCCAACATGTCTCGTTTGGTACTTTGGACGTTTCTGTCCAGCGTCTGGCGATGGTTATTGAATAGCGCTCTTTTTGGCCCCCGAAGATTTTATTGCTTCGGGGGCACTCTTTTTATTAAAAGGTAATCTCCTACCGCCCAAAACAGCAACAATACTGAGATATTCTTTGTCTTAATATTAGGGTTTGATATTTTTGTTTAAGTTATGTTAATATGTGATATATGAAAAATACTAAAGAAGAAGTAATAAAAAGCCCCAATTTGTCGGTTATAAAAAAGAGCCATGTAAACAAATGGGTTGTCTTGACTTCTAACTATAAGAAACTAATTGCCGTAGGAGATACTCTTTCTTCAGCGCTTAAAAATGCAAAAAACAATAGGTCTGATAATAACGTGGTAATAAAAGTACTTCCGAATGTTGGATATGCTCCTAATATAAGAAGATGAAATTCAATTACACAATTCCTGCTGGTGGAGATGGTATGCCCTTATTAGATTCCAGCGGGAAAATGGTAAAAAGGCCGTTGTTGCAAATAATTCTCAAGGGAGAAGATGGCAAGGAAATAAATTCTCTCGCACTTATAGATTCTGGTGCCGACACAGCAACCATTAATATTGAATATGCTAGATTCTTAGGTATTGACTTAAGTAAAAGCAAAATTAGGAATATTGCAGGTATAGGTCAAGGAATTATCCCTGTTTATGAAGGAATTTTCCCTTTCAAAATAAAGGAAATGGATATAGATATGAAAGTGCCGGCGTGGTTCGTTGATAGCCAAAATGTAAATATTTTACTGGGCCAAGAAATTTTCTTCAATAAATTCAAGATAAAGTTTGAAAAAGACCATGATATTTTTGAATTGGTTGAAGTTAAGAAATAAATAAATAAATTAGAAAGCCATCTCTTAATCGTCCCAAACAGAAGCAATATTAATTTTAAAATTTGTAGGGGCCTGAGATACTCTCTTGAAGCAAACACAAGATGCTCTCAGAGAATTTGACGAACTTGCCAATATGCAGATCGGACTAGCCAATGCTAGCCCGATTTTTTTATAAATTAGGTATAATTATTAAAATGAAAAAAGTTTTTGTATTTATTTTGAAGCTTGTAGATTGTGTTGACGGCGGTTTTGTTTTTTGGTCAGAAACAGAGGAGCCAAGATTTTATTTGTGGGGGATATGATCTTTGACAGATACATTAGGCAGGTAAGTTATACAAAAGGCGGAGATTTTATTTTTTCATGTCATATGGTAATTTCTTAAAAGATTCGGACTTGGTGGTGGGAAATCTTGAAGGGCCTATTACTGAAAATGCCTCAAGAAGCTTACTGTCAGAAGCGGGAGAGTTCAGATAATTTCACTTTCACTTTCCCGACTGCTACAGCAAAACTTTTGGCCGACAATAACATAAAACTGGTTAATTTGGGCAATAATCATATAAATAATTTTGGACAATCTGGAATTTCTTCAACTAAAAAATATTTAGACGAAGCGGGAGTAAATTATTTTGGTGGTTTAAGCGGCAGCGAACCTATTTATCGCACCAATTTAGGAGGACAAAATATCTCTTTTATTTCTTACAACGAATTCGGGGGAGAGAGTACTCAAAAAGTTGCTTCACAAATTTCCAGTGAAAAAGCAAAAGGCCAGATGGTTTTTATTTATGCACATTGGGGTGATGAATATTCTGAAGTTCCACAAAGAGTCAAAGATATAGCAAATCTTTTCGTTCAAAGCGGAGCTGATTTAATTATTGGTTCACACCCACATGTAATTTTGCCTTCTCAAAAAATTGGCGGTTCTCTCGTTTATTATTCCCTCGGCAATTTTATTTTTGACCAGTATTGGAACAGAGATGTCTCTACTGGTCTTGTTTTGGAAGTTGATATAAGTAGCGGCAAGTTAAACATAATTGAACACAAAGTCTCTTTAAATAAAGACGGGAGAACTTGTTTGGTGGATTAAATTGTGGAGAAGGGGGCATTGAAGCCCCATGCAAACAAGTTTTGATAATGCTTCTACGCGATGTATTTAATTTTATTCTGTCTTTCAACAGAGATTTGATATTTGTTCTATAAAATTAACAAAACAAACAAATATCTAGTTTCTTAGTTTCAAATATGGAGCGAAACACTTTCTATATTCTAAGCCCGATTTATTACAATCATTCTTTCCTCCGGACGAAAGAAAGATGACCGTCGCTTAGGAGAGAAACTTAAAATTAAGCTCTGACGTAAGCGAAAGCGAAATCGTTGACTCCAAAATATGGAGAAACAACAGATTTGGCTTGTGCAAGAATGTTTTTAGCATTTATGCGTTGGAAACTTTTTAAGAGTTTTTCCAGCTCTACCGCGCGCATTGTCAAAGAATCTCATTTGTCTAAACCTGTCATCCCCGCGAAATTTGCCTTATAGGTAAACTTTGCGTGAATGATGTTATTTTAAATTTCTTCTAATCTCTCGTTCTACGTCGCGTTTTTTAATACTCTCTCTTTTATCGTATTTTTTCTTGCCTCGGACGATAGCGATTTCTATTTTAAGCTTTCTGCCCTTATTATAAACCGAAAGGGGCACAATTGTCAATCCTTTTTGGTTTTCTTCTTCATTAAGTTTTTCTATTTCCTTTTTAGTCAAAAGTAAACGGCGATTTCGCAGGGGGTCGTAACTTTCTGGCGTATTTGCCGGCTGATATGGAGGGATTTGCATATTGACAACAAATGTCTCGTTGCCTCGTACCACAATGTGCGAGCCTTCCAGAGAGCCATGCCCCTTTTTAAGCGACTTTACCTCAAAACCGAGCAATTCAATACCGGCCTCTATTTTTTCAAGAATTTCATAATTAAAATATGCTTTTTTATTTTGAATTAAGGACATACTCGTAATCATACCATTTTTATGTTATTATTTAATATATGCCAAAACAAAATAAACAAAATAAAAAAGACGACGATAAGAAAATTATTTTAAAAAAGATTCCAAGTAGAAAAATTGGAGGTTCCTTTTTTAGCAATTTTATTATAGGCGTTTTGATTTTATTTTTTATAATTTCTGTTTATTCTCTGTTTATGGGCAATAAAAGTAAACAGCAAATCAGCATTTCCGAACTGGCCAATTCCGTTAGAGCCGGAGAAGTAAAAGAGTTAACTGTGATGGGCGGAACAGTAGATGCCACATATAGAAATGGCGATGTTAAAACGGCAGTCAAAGAAGACACAGTAGGCATCGCCGAAACCCTTGCCGCCTACGGCGTGACCCCGACAGATTTAAGTAAATTAATAGTGACCGTAAATGGAAACAGCGGCTTCTTATATTGGCTGATCAATCTTTCTCCAATAATATTTCCCATTCTTTTCATTGCCGTTTTCATTTGGCTGATGACTCGCCAGATAAAAGGGGCGGGTATGCAGGCTTTTTCTTTCGGCCAGTCGCGAGCTAGGATCACAGCGCCGGATGATTCCAAACAGAGAGTTACTTTCAAAGATGTGGCCGGGTGCAAAGAGGCCAAAGAAGAACTTTCCGAAATAGTAGATTTCCTCAAAAATCCTAAAAAGTTTTTTGAAATCGGAGCCAGAATTCCGAAGGGCATACTGCTGATGGGTGCTCCGGGGACAGGCAAAACTCTCCTCGCGAGGGCAGTGGCCGGCGAAGCTGGGGTGGCCTTCTTTTCCATTTCAGGATCTGAGTTCGTGGAAATGTTTGTTGGAGTGGGGGCTTCTAGAGTAAGAGACCTTTTTCAAATGGCCAAAAAAATGGCTCCGGCTATTATATTTATGGATGAAATCGATGCGGTGGGTAGAGTGCGTGGTGGCGGCCTTGGTGGTGGCAATGATGAAAGAGAGCAGACTTTAAATCAGATTTTGGTTGAAATGGACGGCTTTGAACCGACCGAAAAAGTGGTGGTGATGGCGGCGACAAACCGGCCGGATGTTTTGGACCCGGCACTCCTCCGCCCGGGCAGGTTTGACCGCCGAGTGACCATTGATTTGCCGGATCGCGCCGATCGGGAAGAAATTCTTAAAATACATTCAAAAGAAAAACCCTTTGCTGAAGATGTAAATTTGATCGTGGTTGCCGAGCGTACTCCCGGATTTTCGGGTGCTGATCTTTATTCTCTTATGAACGAAGCAGCCATACTGGCGGCCAGAGAAAACAGAACTAAAGTGGCTCAATTTGATTTGGTTCGCTCTATTGAAAAAGTTATGCTTGGTCCGGAACGCAGAAGCCACATCCTCTCCAAAAAAGAAAAAGAAATTACCGCTTATCATGAGGCCGGACATGCTCTGGTGGCCAGCGTCTTGCCTTACGCTGATCCGGTGCACAAAATTTCAATCATTAGTCGCGGTCGAGCCGCCGGTTATACTCTCAAATTGCCCATTGAAGACAAACGACTTCAATCCAAAAAAGAATTTTTGGATGATATAGCCATGTCACTTGGTGGTTATGTCACCGAAAAAATAGTGTTTAATGATTTAACTACCGGACCATCAAATGATTTGCAGGTTTCTACCGCATTGGCTCGGGATATGGTCACCAAATACGGCATGTCGGACAATTTGGGGCCGGTGGCGCTGGAAGGTACGGAAGGCAAAGCTCTTTTTGGCAGGGGAGTAAATGAAAAAGAATATTCCGAGCAGGTTGGAGATACGATAGACAAAGAAGTTTCAAAAATAATGAAAGACGCTTACGACAAAGCCGAGAAAATTATTACCGAGCACCGTCCATTGCTTGATATCATTGCCAAAAGGCTTATAGAAAAGGAATCTATCGAACGGGATGAATTTGAATCAATATTGGTTGTCAACGGCGTCCAGCCTAAAAGAAAAGAAGAGGTGGTTTAAAACTTATACACAAAAGGAGATTGATTTACTTGAAATTGAGTATACAGTTTATTGTGTGAGTTATGTGAATAAAAATTTAATCTACAGAGGTTTTACTTTGATAGAGCTTCTGGTAGTGATCGCAATTATAGGAGTGCTTTCTTCAATAGTACTCGCTTCTCTCAATAATGCGCGAAGTAAAGGCAATGATGCCAAAACCAAAGCCCAACTTTCGGGCGTGCGCGCGGCGATGGAAATTTATTATTCTACGAATTTAAACTATGGAGCTGCTGCCACAAATTTATGCACCGCCAGTCCATTTACAGACTCAATTATAACTCAGTATATTAACAATATGCCGTCTGGAGTTACACCGAAATGTGTCTCTACAATAACAGGATATGCCATATCCGCAAATCTTTTAAATGTGTCTGGCAAATATTGGTGTGTTGATTATAAGGGTTTTTCTCAGGCAAATAGCGCGACTCAAGCGGACGGTGATGACACCTGCAACTAATTTTTAAAGTTTCTACTAGCTTTCTTTTTTGTGCTTGCACCGCGTAGCTCTGTTAATACAGAGCGAAGTGGTGCGCGCTGAGGGATTTGAACCCCCGACCAATCCGGTATAAGCGGAGTGCTCTACCAACTGAGCTAAGCGCGCATGCCTTAGGATAATATAAATTTTGCTAAAACTCAATTTTAATTTGAACTCGTTTTAAAACGGCAGGCCATAAGATTTGTTTATAAGTATGGAAGAAATTAAAGAAGATATGGGATACAGGATCAAAATTGCGACAAAAAAGACATTGGCAATTTTTGATAAAGCCGGCCTCAATTTGGCAGTTAAAGAAAAAATAAACAAAGGCAAAAATGTCTGCCAAATATTAATGAGAGGCAAAAAATATCTTGAAGCCTGGCATTCCGCCGTCAGAAATACCATATAAAGCGCTGCGGTGACTATAAGCAAAATATAAATAAGTTTAGGCGGCAGAGGGGATTCTATTTTTTCTTCCATAAATAAAAATATAATTGAAAAAAACATAGAGATAAACGTAAAGATAGAAATAGTCAAAACATCAGAAAAAGTTAGTCTATTTGGGGCAAAATATTCATAATGATAAATTATTTTAAATAAAAGATCGCTAATATGTTGCACGGGCATATACCACATAAATGGATCAAATAAAACGAAAGACGCACCTGTGCCTAAAATTATATAAAACATTTGCTGCCAGCTGATTTTTGATTTTAGAAATAACAAAAATAAAAAAACCATTATTGATCCTATATCAACTCGAGTGGCTATAATAAGTCCGGCCAAAATGCTCCAAAAAACCAAAAGAGAAGGCTCAACTTTTTCTTTTTTGTAAATATACAGAGAAAACAAACACAAAAAAGTTATCAGCAATGACACCATAGTAGATGGTGGAGTGGAATTTGCGTAAAGCCAATTGGAAGAAAGAGTGATCAAAACGATCGGCCACCACAAATTATTTTTACTTAAAACAAAACAAAGAGCACATGTGCCGGCGATGGCCAGTCCATCTAAAATAATCATCAAAATCAGAAGTGAATTTTCATAAGATAAATCAAAAGCATTGTGAAGAATTAAAACTCCTTCAATAATAGGTCCGCCCGGATGGCCATATGCACCCAAAATATCAAATTGAGCCGGATTATTTGTCTGCACATATTCGGCTTGTTTAGCCCAAATGCTGAAATCAGCCATTCCTAATTTGGTAAATATAAATCCTTGTATAAAACAGGCGATTACAAAACAAAAAATAAAAATTTTTTTAGTCATAACTATATTATTCCATATGCACCGCTGTCTTTGAGGAAAGGTGTTTAGCGAGCAGGGGATATCCCTTCAAATCAGGGTCTTTTTCAATCAAAGTGCGGGCTTCCAGGCGGGCGGCTTCTACCATTTTTATATTTTTTAAAGCTTCCATGGCCAGATCAGAAACGCCCCATTGCTTAGCACCAGCCAAATCGCCAGCGCCCCTTTGCTGGAGATCCGCTTCGGCCAGCTCAAAACCGTTTTTGGCCGTGGTGAATGATTTTAATCGGCTGATGGTCTTCTGGCTTTTGGTTTCGGCAAAGACAAAACAATATGGTTTGTAGGAACTTCGAAGGACTCTGCCCCGAAGCTGATGCAATTGAGCCAGACCAAACCTTTCGGCGTTTTCTATTATTATAACGGTGGCGTTTGGCACATTTACCCCCACTTCTACTACAGAAGTAGCCACTAAAATATTAGCTTTGCCGTCTCTGAAATCTTTCATTATTTCTTCTTTTTCTTTGGCTGTCTTTTGGCCGGTTATGCTTAATATTTTAAATTCAGGAAATATTTTTTCTTGCAGCCTTTCAGTCTCTGACTTAACCGATTTGGTGTTAATGGCATTTTCCTTGTCAGGATCAGGATCGTTTATACGGGGACAAATAACAAAAACCTGCCTGCCCGTTTTTAACTCAGCTCTCACTTTTTCATAAATTTCCTCTCTTTCGTGGGACAAAACTATTTTTGTTTCCGGTATTTGCCGTCCCGGGGGCAATTCGTCAAGAAGCGACAAATCCAAATCTCCAAAAATTGTCAGAGCCAAAGTGCGGGGAATGGGGGTAGCGGTCATAGACAATAGATGCGGGGCGATATCTGGCTTACGGCGTAGCTGCATTCTTTGTTTTACACCAAACCGATGCTGTTCATCTATGATTATTAGGCCGAGGTTTTTAAATTTAACGGTCTTTTGGATAAGGCTATGGGTGCCGATGAGGATCGGTATCTCTCCGTTTGCCACCCATTTCAAAAGCTGGGGCTTTGATATTTTGGTCCACTTTTCTTTGTTTGTTTTGGATGGGAATTTTTTAGCTCCCGAACCGGTCAGAAGTCCGACCGGCAATTTGAATTTTGAAAAATATTCAATAAAAGATTCGAAATGCTGTTCGGCTAAAATTTCTGTCGGCGCCATGTAAGCCGTTTGCAAACTTCCGTAAGTTTGCAAACGGCCCCGAGCGAAGTCGAAGGGCTTACTCATCGCTACCACAAAAGCGGCGGCGGCGGCCACAGCCGTTTTGCCGGAACCAACATCTCCTTCAAGCAGGCGGGACATAGGATGGCCTGTTTTAAAATCATTGAGCACTGCTTCCAAGGATCTATTTTGGGCATTGGTCAGCGGGAATGGAAACGAATCAGTAAATTCTTTTATTTCTTCTCCTTTTTTTGCAATGGTAAAAGCTTTTTCTTTTTGGGCGATATATTTTTCTTTCTGCCTATCAAGCTGGATAAAAAATATTTCTTCAAAAGCGAATCTTTTTCTAGCCACTTCGGCATCATCTTTTTTTCTGGGAGAGTGTATCCAAATAAGAGAAGTTTTTAGACAAGGCAAGCTGTATTTTTTTAAAATTTCAGCGGGTATGGAGTCTTCTAAATTTTCTAAAACTCCACTTTTAAAAATTTTTTGGACAGCATGATAAATCCAATTTGATGAGATACCTCTGCTTTCTGGATAGATTGGAGAGAGATTCAGATTATCTTCTCCGGAAAATAAAGAATCACTGGTACCTTCGGGTATTTGAGATATTTTTTCTATTTTAGGATTTGAAAAGTAAAGTTCATTTTTTCTTTCTGATATTTTCCCCTCGATACGGACCAAATTTCCCTCAAAAAACATTTTGGCTATATACGGCTGAGAAAACCATATAATTTTTATTTTACCGGTTGAATCTAAAACTTCTGCAGTAGAGATAGCGACGTGTGACCTGAAAGTTTTAGATGTTTTTAATTTTGATATTTTACCGAAGACCACTGCGTTTTCTCCCGGCGTCAAAAATTCTATTGATTTAACCGCACCAGCCTCTCCATATCTAGCTGGGAAGTGCCTCAAAAGGTTCTCAACATTTTTGAGGCGCATTTTGGCCAGCGCTTTTTTTGGAAAGGCGAAAGTCTGAAAATCGATTCAAGATAAGTATCTGTTTTAATTATCATGGTGTTGTAGAACTGCTGGTGTTTGTAGTGCTCGCCTCGCCGGCAGGCAGGGGGCAAGGTGCAAAATCACAATTTGGCCCGGTACGGCTGACATAAGAACCATCAGGGCAAAGTTTGGCTTCCATGGTGCAAGCGACCGGTTCTTTCTCATTTGGATTTTTGTATTCTACTGGATTGGGATTGTAAATATAAAGCAGTCCTCCTAAAATAAAGACGACAGCAACAAATATGATAATAAATAATCTATTATTCATCATTGTTTAAATTTGAGGTTAAAAACAAAGGAAGCCGCAAGGCAAGTCGCCATCAAGATACCACTTATTTTGAAATTTAACTATTTTGATCGTCTTTCCGGATGCTATTTTACAAGTTCCATAAGTATCAGTTTTTTCCAAAAGTTGCGTGCAGCCCCTGAAAGCATAATAATTTTCAAAAGTACTATGTGCCTTTTGTAGCATCACCACCTGATAAACGCCAAAAATTCCAACTGATATAGCTATCAAAATCGCCGTTTTTATTAAATCTTTTTTGTTTTTTGTGATCATGGCGGAAGGGGAGGGATTCGAACCCTCGGTGCCGTTTAAAGGGCACACATCTTTAGCAAAGATGCACGATAGACCACTCCGACACCCTTCCCTGTTTTTACTATTCTTGCACGAAATTGAGCTTTTATCAAAGAATTATTGCATTGTATTGTATTTGACTATTTTGCCTGCATTTGTTAGCTTTAAGGAAGCCCGAAGGGGCATTTTAATTGACTTGTTGTAATTATTAGAATGGCAAAAACTTCAGTAAAAGCAAGAGCAGCAAAAAAGCCTAAGTTTAGCACTCGGGCTACTAATCGTTGTTTCAAATGCGGCCGCGGCCGAGCTTATATGGGAGATTTTGGCCTTTGCAGGATCTGTTTCAGAGAACTTGCAAATGAAGGAAAAATTCCAGGAGTTAAAAAATCATCATGGTAACCGACCCCATAGGAGATTTTATAATAAGATTAAAAAATGCCGGGAACACCAAAAAAGAGAGTGTTTCGGTGCCTTTTTCAAAAATGAAGCTAGCTATAGCCGAACTGCTTTCAAGCAAGGGATATCTGGGGGAAGTGACCAAAAAAACCAAAGGCAATGCAAAATATTTAAATATAACTTTACTTTATACAGAAGACGGCAGCCCTATAATTTCGGATGTAAAAAGAATGTCAAAACCTTCCCGCCGATTGTATGAGAAGGCCAAAGACATAAAAAGATTTCGTCGAGGATTTGGTGTTTCTGTTTTCTCTACACCCAAAGGTGTTATGACTGATATGGACGCTAAGAAAAATAATTTAGGAGGAGAATTTTTATTTAATATTTGGTAGTTCGACTTTGCTCACTATAAATAAAATGTCAAGAATAGGAAAAAAAGGAATAGTCATACCGGACAAAACAGAAGTTTCTATAAATTCTGGTGTTGTTTTGGTAAAAGGCCCAAAAGGTTCTTTGGAAAGAAGTTTTCGCCCCGATATTTCAATTGTTGTGAGCGATAAAAATATTTCCTTGACTCCAGTTAAAGAGAACAATCAAACCAGAGCGCTTTGGGGCACTTACGCTTCCCACATAAAAAATATGATAAAAGGAGTGAACGACGGTTTTGAAAAGAAACTTATATTGGAAGGAGTGGGTTTTAAATCTCAAGTCAATGGTGCCAAATTAGTGTTGGCTTTGGGATTTTCCCACCCGGTAGAAGTTGAAATTCCGGAAGGCTTGAATGTCAAAGCTGAAAAAAATCTTTTAACCATATCTGGTATTGATAAAGAATTAGTCGGCAGTTTCACCGCCAAGATCAGGGACCTGAAAAAACCGGAGCCTTATAAAGGCAAAGGTTTCCATTACCATGATGAAATTATAAGAAGAAAACAAGGTAAAAGAAGCGTATAGTTATGGATACAAAAATTAAAAAAATACAGAGAGACAGGAGGAGAAAGCGTATCAGAGCTAAAATTTTTGGTACATCTGAAAAGCCGCGACTTTCTGTTTTCAGATCAAATAAATACATTACAGCCCAGCTCATTGATGATTTTCGCGGAGTTACTTTGGCTTCTGCCACCAGCCGTGGCGCCAAAGGTAAAAGCGTTTTAGAGAAAGCCAAAGCAGTCGGAGCAGAAATTGCAGAACAGGCTAAGCAGAAAAAAATATCCAAAGCAGTATTTGACAGGGGAGGCTATCTTTATACCGGCTCTGTTTCTGCGGTGGCGGATGGGGCTAGAGGTGCCGGTCTAAAATTTTAATTTAAAACAATTATGCCTAATGAAGAAGAAAAAATAAAAGAAGAAGTAGTAGAAACAGAGACGATTGATGAAAATATTGTTCCTGTTGAAGTTTTGAAAGTGGCATTGCCACTTCCCCCAACCGGTTTTAGTTTAAGCAAGGGTGGTAGCAGGGATAGACGCAAAAATGAGCGCCGACCTTCTAGGAGACCAGAAAGAGCCAGACAGGAATTTGACAACAAAATCATCAGTGTAAGGAGGGTAACTAGAGTGGTGGCCGGAGGCCGCAGATTCAGTTTCAGCATTGCTATGGTAATCGGAGATAAAAAGGGCCGAGTAGGGGTCGGGCTAGGTAAGGCGGGAGATACGCCGATTGCCGTCAATAAAGCCATGCAAGCCGCTAAGAAAAATATGATTACAGTGCATTTAAACAAAAAGAATTCAATTAACCATCCGACAGCAGCCAAATATTCCAGTGCCAGAGTTTCTATCATGCCGGCTCCGGGCAAAGGAGTAATCGCCGGAAGTTCAGCTAGAGTTGTTTTGGAACTCTGCGGCATCAGAGAAGTTTCTTCCAAAATTTTTTCCAGATCCAAGAATAAATTAAATATAGCCAGAGCGACAGTAGAGGCATTGAAAAATTTAAAAAAGGAAAGGATTAAAATTAAGGAGTAAGATAGAATAAAGACGATTCATCAACATGCAATTTCACAATTTAAAAAAGAATAAAAGTAACAGGAAAGCCAAACAAGTTGGTCGTGGCGGCACGCGCGGCAAAACTTCCGGCAGAGGCACCAAAGGCCAAAATGCGAGGTCCGGCAGGAAAAAAAGGCCGGAAATGCGAGACATTATAAAAAGATTACCCAAACTTCGCGGTCGCGGCAAAAACTTTCTCAAATCCAGATTTGAGAAGCCTATTGCCATAAATATTTCTCGCGTGAGAGCTCACTTTAAGGAAGGAGAAGAAATTAATGCCAAAACTCTTTTGGAAAAGGGTCTTATAAAAACCAGAAGCGGAAAGCTTCCGAGAATAAAAATTTTAAATGGCTAACTTCATTCATAAAATCAAGCTGGTATTAGGCGATAAAAGTCTTAGAAATAAGATTTTGTTTACTCTTTTCGTTTTAGTTTTATTTCGCTTGATGGCAGTGATACCGATCCCGGGAATCGATGCCGCCAGGCTTCAGCAATTTTTAACCGGCAATGATTTTTTTGGTCTTCTAAACATTTTTTCCGGCGGTGGGCTCTCAAAACTTTCCATCATAATGCTTGGAGTCTCTCCTTATATCACCGCTTCGATTATTTTGCAGTTGATGACTGTTATGTTTCCCAAACTCAAAGCCATGTATCAAGAGGAAGGGGACACAGGCAGAAAAAAGTTTGCCCAATATTCAAGACTTTTGACCGTTCCTCTGGCTTTAATGCAAGGTTATGCTTTTATTGTTCTTCTGCAAAGTCAAGGGATTTTGGCTAAGCTCGGCACTTTTAATCTCATAACAAACCTCATCGTTATTGCAACCGGTTCGCTTCTTCTCATGTGGCTGGGCGAGCTTATCAGCGAATTTGGAGTGGGTAACGGGGTTTCTCTTATTATCTTCGCCGGTATTGTCTCGGTTTTGCCCGGCAATGTAGGCAATCTTTTGTTCGCCTTCGATCCTTCACAGATTCCTGCTTATGTAGGTTTTATAGCGGCTGGACTTTTAGTTATCTGGGGAGTAGTGGTTATCACTGAAGCCGAAAGGCCAATTCCGATTACCTATGCCAAGCAAGTGAGAGGCAATAAAATATATGGCGGAGTTTCCACTTATTTGCCTCTGCGAGTAAATCAAGCAGGAGTTATACCCATTATCTTCGCTCTCTCTATTCTTCTTTTTCCTCAAATGATAGTAAAATTTTTGGTCAATGTTAATAATGTCATCATTCAAAACGTCTCCGCTTTTATACTTTCTATTTTATCGAATCAGGTATTTTATGGAATTGCTTATTTCTTGCTTGTTTTTATTTTCACCTATTTTTATACCGCTATCACCTTTGATCCTGATTCCATTTCCAAAAACTTGCAAAGAAGCGGCGCATTTATTCCCGGTGTCCGTCCCGGCGTTTCCACCTCTGGCTATATTGCCAAAACACTTTTCCGACTAACCATGGTTGGAGCTTTGTTTCTCGGTATCATTGCCGTCTTGCCTCTTATAGTTCGGGCTTTTACTGGCATAAGCGCGGTGGCTATCGGCGGCACAAGTCTCCTCATCGTTGTCTCCGTTGTCATTGATCTCATCAAAAAAGTTGATGCTCAAATATCAGCCAGAGAATACTAGAAAAAACCAAAATAGCTGCTGTTCCTGCGTTAGGTCATAAGGATAAGGCTCTTGGAACAACACTATTTTGGTTTTTTCTTTATTCTGTTATACTAATTTTATGACTCCCCAAACTTTTATATTTTTTGGACCGTCGGGCTGTGGTAAAGGCACGCAGGCTACTCTTTTGCAGGAAGAACTTAAAAAGAAAGACCCAGAGAGAAACATTGTCTATATAGAAACGGGCCAGAAGTTCAGAGAAATAGCTCAAGGCAGTTCTTTTACATCGCAAAAGATAAAAGAACTTATCGGAAGTGGCGGTTTAGCTCCAGTTTTTCTGCCAATTTGGATTTGGACCGGAATGATGATGGAGAACATAACTGGTGACGAACATCTTTTTATGGACGGCATGTCAAGAAGGTTGGTTGAGGCCAATGTTTTAGATTCTGCTCTTAAATTTTATGATAGAAAAAATCCGATAATCATTTCGTTTGAGGTTTCAGATGAATGGGCAAAAAAACTTATGAAAGGCAGAGGCAGAGCCGATGATACCGAAGAAGAGATGAACAAACGGTTAGCTTGGTACAAAGAAAATACAGTTCCGGCTATAGAATATTTCAGAAACGATCCTGATTACAAATTTATTTCTATAAACGGCGAGCATACCATAGAAGAAGTGCATCAAGAGATAATGGATAAAGTTGGTTTATGATTAAATACAAAACAGAAGAAGAGATAGCTATCATGAGAGAAGGGGGCAAGATACACGCCCGAATTTTGAAGGAAGTGGCCAAGAAGGTTAAGCCTGGAGTTAAAACGAGTGAACTCAATTCTTATGCCGAGCAATTAATTGATGAAGCCGGATGCATAGCTTCTTTTTTGGGCTACCAGCCTTATGATGCCAAGAAACCTTATCCGGCCGCGCTTTGTGTTTCAATAAATGAAGAAATAGTGCATGGCATTCCCAATGAAGGCGGCGGTCGGATTTTATTTGAAGGAGATATTGTTTCTTTAGATATGGGCCTGACTTACAATGGTCTTATAACCGATGCATCAGTGACTGTGCCGGTAGGCAAAATAAGTGATGACGCGGCAACTCTTATCAGAGCGACTCATGAAGCTCTGGACGCGGCCATCAAGGCTATGCGCCCGCATGGTCATATTGGCGACATTGGTGATGCTGTTATACATGTGGCTATGAAATATGATTTTGGTGTCATAGAAGGGCTCTCAGGCCACGGGGTGGGTTACAGCGTACACGAGGAGCCTTTTGTTCCCAACAAAGCCGAGCGTGGCGAAGGTCCTGAGCTTCGCGAGGGACTTGTAATAGCTATTGAACCGATGCTTTCTCTCGGCAGTCGTGAAATAAAAAGACTTTCTGATGGTTATACATTTATAACTCGCGATAAATCATTATCCGCACACTTCGAACATACAGTAGCAGTTGGTTATGATGGAAAAATTGAGATTTTAACAAAATTATAATTATTTTTAATAAAATGGTTCATCCAAAAGAAGAGAGAACTTTGGTAGTTATAAAGCCTGATGGAGTTCAAAGGACTTTGATAGGGGAGATTATAGGAAGGTTTGAAAAACTGGGATTAAAATTGGTGGGTATGAAAATGCTTATACCGACAGCCGAGTTTGTTGAAAAACATTACACTCTTGATCCGGAATGGCGCAGGATAACGGGAGAGAAAACAATTAAAAGTTATATAAGCAAAGGACAAAAACCACCATCTGAAGATCCACTCGAAATAACGGCAAAAATTTTGGAAGCATTAAAGAAATATTTAACTTCTGGACCAGTGGTGGCTATGGTTTGGCAGGGGGCACACTCTACAGAACTGGTCAGGAAAATTGTCGGCGGCACAGAGCCGAGAAGTTCGGATGTCGGAACAATAAGAGGTGATTATGTGTTGGATTCATACGTTATGGCCGATACTGATGGCCGAGCGGTCAGGAATTTGATCCACGCTTCTGGTTCTAGCAAAGAATCTGAGGCTGAAATAAAACATTGGTTTAAGAAAGAAGAACTTATAAATTACAGATTAGTTCAAGAACAGATTTTGTATGATGTAAACTTGGATGGGATATTGGAATAGGGGTATAATGGCCGTAGGGTTGCCTGCAATATTTTCTAACTGCACATATTCAGGGAGGCTAACTTTTTTCAACGTAAAGTTGAAATCGAAGCCACCCACCTAATATTTTTCAATTAGGGAATTATTTCAGGCGATCCTACAAAAAATGCTTTGCTTCGCAAAGTATTTTTTGTTAAAATTATTTGATGCTGAAGAAACCGCTTTTTTTGGAAATGCTGATTCTTTTTGCTGTTGTGGCCGGGCTTCATATCGTTGCCAACATTTACCATCTTTACTGGTCCATTTATGAATTTGACAGCGTGGTGCATTTTTTTGCCGGTGCCGCCATCTCATTATTTTTCTTGTGGTTTTACTTTTTCTCTGACTTTTTTAGTCCTCCCAAAAGAAACCTGACAAATTTTTTGCTCGTTTCTCTTATTGGTGCAATGTTTGTGGGTTTTTCGTGGGAAATTTATGAACTCATTTTTAGACAGACGATGGTTTCCAAGATAGATTATCCTTATGACACCATGATGGATTTAATAATGGATCTTTTGGGCGCTGTAGCGGCTTGTTTTTATGGATATTTAAAACAACATGAATCCTAAATTAATTTTTTATGGCGGTGTCGGTTCTACTACCGGAGCTAATATAATGCTTGAATATGGAAATAAAAAAATTCTTGTTGATTGCGGACTTTTGCAGGGGGCAAAACAGATAGAGGAAAGAAATTTTGAGCCTTTTAAATACGATCCGAAAAGCATTGATTTTCTTTTGATTACTCACGCCCACATGGATCATATAGGCAAAGTACCCAAATTGGTGAGAGATGGTTTTAAGGGTAAAATAATTTCTACCAGTGAGACCATGGAACTTGCCAGACCCATGTTGGAAGATGCATTTAAAGTAATGAAGGTAAAGCATCCGGACAAAGTACTTTTTGATGAAGAGGATATAGCAAAAGCTCTGTCTCTTTGGGAAGGTAGAAATTATGAAGAAAAAGTTGAATTATTTTCCGGCTGTTTTCTAGAAATGCAAGATGCTGGACATATTTTAGGTTCGGCCATATGCAATGTGGAAATAACTCTCCCCCAAAAAACATTAAAAATCTGCCTTCACTGGTGATCTGGGTAATTCACCATCGCCTCTTTTGCCGGACACCGAATTTCCAAAAGACGCGGATTACATTGTAATGGAGAGCGTTTATGGAGACAGAAATCACGAAAGCAAGACAGAAAGAAGGGAAAAACTAAAAGAATATATTTTAGAAGGCATAAAAAAAGACGGAACCATTGTTATTCCGTCATTTTCCATAGAAAGAACCCAAGTTTTGCTTTATGAAATAAACAATATGGTTGAAAATAAAGAAATCCCTCAGGTGCCCGTATTTTTAGATTCTCCTTTGGCTCTGAAAGTAACCGATATTTATAAAAAATATGAAAAAGATTTTAAAGAATCGGTGAAAGAAGAAATAAAAAGAGGTGATGACATATTTGATTTTCCAGGGTTGAAAATTGTAAAAACAGCGCAAGAATCGGCAGAGATTGAAAATATAAAAGGGACAAAAATAATACTCTCAGGCTCTGGCATGTCGGAGGGCGGCAGGATAGTCAATCACGAAGCCTATTATTTGCCAGACCCGGGTGCCACTATTATTTTAGTGGGCTATCAGGCAGTGGGCACTTTAGGAAGGGCTTTGCAGGATGGGGTTAAGGAAATAATTCCTCCCTTGCCCCCCTCTTATGATAAGAGGGGGGTTGGGGGGCGTTATGACAGTAAGCAGAAAATTAAAGTGAAGGCCAAAATAGAAATGATAGAAGGTTACTCGTCTCACAAAGACTCGGAGCATCTTTTGGAGTTTGTCGAGAAAGTTGCTCCCCGTCATGTTTTTGTCATTATGGGAGAACCCAAATCCTCCCTTTTCCTTATCCAGCGCATCCGCGATTATCTTGATATAGACGCTATTTATCCGGAAGAAAATAAAGAATATGAATTAGTTTAATTTATCTCGCAAATTCTATTGTTCTAGATTCTCTAATCACTACCACACGGATCTCACCCGGATATTTGAGTTCGTTTTCAATGCGAATGGCGATGTCGCGAGCCATATCTTTGGCCTCAACGTCGCTAACTTGAGATGGGGTGACAAATATACGAAGCTCTCGGCCGGCCTGCAAGGCATAAGCTTTTTCTACACCTGTTATGGAAGTGGCAATCGCTTCGAGATCGCCAAGTCTCTTCAAATAATTTTCCACACTGTCTCTTCTTGCTCCTGGTCTGGCGCCTGATATAGCATCGGCCGATTGGACGATGTAAGATTCCAAAGTGGAGTAAGGATATTCGCCATGGTGCGATTCCATAGCCCTGATTATTTTTTCATCAGCTCCGAATTTCTGTAAAATTCTACGGCCTATATCCACATGGGTGCCGGCAATCTCGTGATCTACTGCTTTGCCTATATCATGCAGAAGTGCTCCGGCTTTAGCGACGGCTACGTTAGCGCCTATTTCAGTGGCCAACATTCCGGCAATATGGGACATTTCTATTGAATGTTGCAAAACATTTTGGCCGTAAGAAGTGCGGAAATGAAGTCTGCCCAAAATTGAAACAATCCTGGGGTCAAGGTTAAAGACGCCGCATTCATAAGCAGCTGCCTCGCCCTTTTCTTTAATTATTTTATTTATTTCCTGTTTGGCTTTTTCCACCATCTCCTCGATTTTGGCTGGCTGTATTCTACCGTCGGCAATCAAGTTTTCTAGAGCCACTCTGGCCACTTGTCTCCTGACGGAATCATAGGAAGATATGGTAATAAGTCCTGGAGTATCATCAACAATTATTTCTACCCCGGAAACTCTTTCAAAAGCTTTTATATTTCTGCCTTCTTTGCCTATAATTTTGCCTTTTATTTCGTCAGAAGGAATGGTGACAGTAGTAGAAAATACTTCGGAAGATACCGAATTTGCCAGTCGCTGTATTGAAGTGGTTAATATTTCCTTAGCTCGGCCCTCAATTTTTTCGCTGCCGCTGTTTTCCAATTTTTGCATTCTGACAGCTATGTCTTCCTCATGTTTCCTTTCTATTTCCCGTAGCAAGACATTCTTGGCCTCCTCTTCCGTTAAGTTGGAGACTTTCTGTAATTCATCAAATTTTTGTTTTTCTAGGGCTTCCACCTTTTCCTTGATAGTTTTCACTTCAGAGATTTTTTCTTTAACTTGTTCGATTTCTTTATCTATATCAAGCTGTCTTTTATCTAAGAATTCATCTTTTTTTATGAGGCGATCTTCAGTCTTTTTAATTTTTTCCTCCTTTTCTTTAAATTCTGCTCGGGTTTCTTTCAGAGTCTCTTCGGCTTTATTTTGTGCTTCCTCAGTAATTTTCTTGGCCTCCTCCCTCGCGTGAAGCTCCATCTGCTTGATACGGAGTTCTACCGAACCGCGTTGGCCGAGCGATATGATCCAACGCAGAAAATAACCAAAACCGACACCCACCAAAGCCGCTAAGCCCGCGAAGAGCACCGCTAATTTTAATGACATATATTTGGTTGTAATTCCGCTTTAATTTGGAGCGGTCAAAAGTTTACGCTTGATTTTATTGGGAAATAAAAACATTAAAGGAAATTACGAAATTTAATGGTAATAGAGGCAGTATACAGAATTTAAAGAATTTTGTCTATGATGCCGTATTTTTTAGCCTCTTCGGCGGTCATAAAGAAATCTCGGTCAACGTCTTTTTCTACTTTTTCAAGCGGCTGGCCGGTATTTTTGGCCATAATTTTATTCAAGATTTCTCTGGTTTTTACTATATGCTTAGCTCGTATCTCAATGTCCGTAGCTTGGCCGCCAAGCCCTTCAGCCCAAGGCTGGTGAATCATAATTTCGGAATTTGGAAGTGCAAAACGTTTACCTTTTGTTCCAGCGGAAAGAATTACGGAAGCAGCCGATGCAGCTAAACCTACGCACATAGTGGAAACATCCGGTTTTATGTAATTCATAGTGTCCAAAACGGCCAGACCAGCGGTAACTGAACCTCCCGGAGAATTTATATAAAGCGAGATATCTTTTTTAGCATCTTCGGACTGCAAGAAAAGAAGCTGAGCAATGACGATATTTGCCACGTCGTCATCTATAGGACCACTCAAAAATATAATTCGTTCTTTTAAAAGCCTCGAATAAATGTCATAGGCTCGTTCGCCTTGGTGAGTTTTTTCTATAACAGTCGGAACTAAAAATGAATTTTTCATATATTATAAGTATAGCACAGTTTTATTGATTTTCCAAAAGTTTCAAAACCTCGGAATTGAGGAGGATGGTAGCCACGTAAACGCGGGCGTTTGTTTCGGAAGCGTCAGGATAATGTTTTAAAACTTCTTTAGTTTCATTTTCTAAGATTTCTTTGTTTGGTTCCAATTTTTCTCCCTCGGCTATTTTATTAAATATGAGTTGTATTTTTGCTTTTTTTTCGGAGCCGTCTCTTAAATCTTTTTTTAAATCTTCCTCACTTTTTTTCACTTGGATTAAATAATCCTCAAATTTAATGCCCGCTCTTGCGATGTCATCTTTCATTTGAGCTAAAGATTTTTCAGTTTCACTTTCTATCAAAATTTCCGGCAGTTCGACTGAAGTATTTTTTAAAAGCTCTTCCATAATTGTTGCTCTTTTCTTTTCTACATTTCTTATTTTTTTCTCAGATATTATGTTCTCTTTAACTTTTTCTTTGAGCTCATCTAAATTTTTGAAATTGCCGGCCATTTTGGCAAATTCATCATCAAGAACAGGCAAATCATCATCTTTTATTTCCGGATGATTGTGCCCACTTTCTTCTTTGTGGGCCTCATGCCAGTCAAAATGAGCTTTATTTTTTCTTATTTGCAAAAGCACATCGTCTACTTCTTTATCTGTTGATTCAATCTTTTCTTCTTTACTTTTTTCCTTTTCTGAAATATCTTTTGATATTTTTTTGTAATCAGGTAATTCAAATATAGGCAAAACAGCGAAAACTGCTTTAAATTCAACGGGATTTTGCAGCGCCAACTTGGTAATGGAAATTTTAGGTCGACCGATGATGTCTAATTTGGTTTGCTCTATGATTTTAGGAAAGTGCTCTTTGAGCAGTATATCAGCGGCTTCTTCTAAAATTTTATCTTCACCCACTTTTTCTACAACAATATTTTCAGGCACGTGCCCCTTCCTAAATCCTGATATTTCTAAAGATGTACAAAACAAATCTACTGCTTTTTTGCGCGCTGAAACCAAAAGATCAGAGGGTAATATCGCTTCAATCTCCACTTCTGACTTTGGCAGTTTTTTTATTTTTATATCGTATGACACGAAAGCAGTTTATCAGAAAATTAAATCACTGCAACTGGGAATCAATGGCGGCAGCGCCTTGGTCGAGGTTGTCTATATTAGTATTATTCAAATCTTTTTCTATTGAATTTAGATCATCAGATGAGCTTTGCTGGTTTAAGGATGCAGTTATGGTGTCGTTGGCTACTCCTGGTGTATAAACAGGTTGAGAAGATCTTTCTTTAAGAAAATATAGGCCGCCTATTATGATGAGAGCTAAAATAATAATAACGGCGATAAGAGGTCCCATTGATTTTTTACTCAAATCACTTTGTATCGGAGGCATTTGGTTTGGATTAAATGTGTCCATGTTATTTATAAATTATTGATTGGTTGTGGTGGCGGTAGAAGCAGTAGAATTTTTTAATTTGTTATCGCCAGACTTAAGACTGTTAACTACATCTAATAATGCCGTTTGGGCTGTTTTAATGTCTTCTTTTGCTTTCTCTATCTGGATCTTTACAACGCCATATTCTTCTTTGAGAGCGGCAGTTGAAGTTGCGGTAGAAGAAGCAATGTTGGTGTCTATATATAAAGTGCTTGTTTTGGCTATCTCAATTTTTGCTCTGGCTGTAACTAAAAGTTCTTTGGCTTGCGTCACGTCTATCTTGTTTGCTTCTATTTTTGCTATTCTCGAGTCTATTCTGTCCGCCAATTTTTCCAACCTGCCGGTGGCGGCATCAAATCTTTCTACAATATTTTGAACAAACTGGTCTATCTGTTCTTTAATTTTGTCTATGGCATTTTGTCTTATTGTATCTACAGAATTCTTCACCGTTTCTTTTCTGGCATTTATCTCATCTTTTATTGTTGTGCTTATATTGGGCGTGGCTTTTTGGGCAAAAGAGATTATTGGTAAAACACCAAAAGCGACTACCATTGCAAACAATAGAAATCTATTTTTCATAAATTTAATTGTATCAAATTTATTCCGCAACCTCCAATTCTTCTCCCTTTGTTGATTTTATGTCAATCCTCCAGCCGGTCAATTTAGCGGCAAGCCTCACATTTTGGCCGCCTTTGCCGATAGCCAAAGACTGCTGGTCTTCAGAAACGACGACATTAGCTTCACGATTTTCTTCGTTTATTTGGATAGAAACTATCTTTGCCGGAGAAAGAGCGTCCTCAATAAATTCCATTGGATTTTCTGACCATTCTATAATATCTATTTTTTCTCCGCCAAGTTCTGAAGTGACAGTAGCTACCCTCACTCCTCTCTGGCCGACTAAGGAGCCTACCGGGTCGATATAATTGTCATTTGTTGCCACTGCTACCTTAGAACGTGAGCCGGCTTCTCTAGCCACGGATTTTATTTCTATGGTACCGTTGGCAAGTTCCGGAGCTTCATTTTCGAAAAGTTTTATAAGAAAGCGTGGGTGGGAACGGGAAAGACGAAGAGCTACACCCTTGGGGCCGTCTTCTACTCGATATAAATAAACTCTCACCCTCTCACCCTGACTGAATCTTTCGCCGGGTATCTGCTCTTCATAAGGCAATATGCCTACGGCTCTGCCGACATCCACGAATATATTACCCCTCTCGATTCGCTGTACGGTGCCGGAAATGATCTCTCCCTCTCGCTCCCCAAATTCTTTCAGTACCGAAGATCTTTCGGCCTCTCTTATTTTTTGCATAATGACTTGTTTGGCAGTCTGGCTGGCGATACGCCCGTAATCTCCCTTTGATTCAAGTGGAAAAATTATCTCATCTCCCACTATCGCTCCTTTTTTTATTTTCTGAGCGTCGGGAAGCAATATGTGATGTTCCGGATTATAAAGTACCCGATCATCATCCTTTTCCTCCGCTGTCTCGATGGCCTCCTCTAGAGATTCTTTATCCATAAAAACTTTAGAATTATCCACCACAATTTTGACCTGATTCATTTCTACGCCACCGCTGCGCAAATCAAACTTAGCGCGAATTATCTGTCCGCGCTTGCCGTATTCTTTTTTGTAAGCGGTGGCCAAAGCCATCTCAATGGCCTCGATCACTTTATCTTTGGGTATGCCGCGCTCTTCTTCCAGCTGGTCCAGAACCGAATTTATAACCTTTAAATCAAACATGATATACGAATTAACGAATAAATTTTACTAAAAAATCCGCTTTCGAGCGGAGTATCTATCTTCCAGTATTGCCGCCATTATATACCTAGAGTAATAAACAAGTCAAGTTTTCTTTCCGAGCACTATTAACGTATAATTTTAGGTATGGAACCAACTATAGAAGGAGCATCTGATATAAGAGAAAAAATAAATGCCAAAAGCAATGAATTAAAAGTACAGGTTCTTTTAGATATTGATCCTAGCAAAAGTCTTGACGAGAAAGAAAATATTTACAGACAGACTCTGGAATTTTTAGAAAGTTTAAATGACGAGGAAAAACTGAAATTAAAAAAATCAGACGCTATTTTGATAGAGGATTTAAACAGTTTAGAAGAGGTTAAGAATAAAATCGGAAGAAAAGAAGAAATTGTTGCGGAGAATACTCCCCAAGAAGAACAGGGATTTAAATTTGAACAAATAGATGGGGAACTACTCAAAAAATTAAATGATGCGGGCATAAAAACAGAGATAGTAGAAGCTCTGATGAATCTTGCAATGTATGACGAAAACGAAAAAACGTTAATGATTCGCCAAGACGCAGATGCAGAACATGTTAATGATTATATAAAAGACATTGTTTTTAGAGAACCAGACGAAGTGGGCTCGCCAACTGAAAATGGAGAACCTTTTGTGGAACAACATTTTGATTATGACAAAAAAGATAAAGATGAGGGTGACAATGAAGGAGAAAGTGGTATCGGAGAAGAACCGCAACCGGAAGTAAAACCAGAACCGGCTCCGGAAACAAAAAAGCCTCTATCCAAATGGAATGAGTTAAATAGTCTTTTAATGGATTTAAATATTGATCTGGAATTCAATGAAGAGCAATTTGCAAAATTTGAAGAGAAAGGTTTAGATAAGGCAGAAGAAAAATATAATGAAATAAGAGAAGCAATAGAATCATTTTCCAATAAAAATAACTTAAAAGAAATATTTTCTACAATTAGACTAGGTTATCCTAGATACGAAGGAAATTCTAAAATTTTCATAGAAGATAATATATTGTTTATAGATCTCGGCATTAACAAACAGGAGATAATTGATTTTTTTGATAAAAATATTACACAATCTCCGGTTTCTCTTGAAATTCCTCCGGAACAGGCAGAAGTTCCTCCAGAACCAATAACTCCCGAGCCGGCCCCTGTTGTGTTACCAGAAAATGTTCCACCAGCAGAACCGTCTCAGGTGGAAAAAATTCCAACTAATGAAGAATGGGAAGAATTTGTAAAATTAAGAAATGATTTGGCCAAAACTGAAGCCAAGAAAGGAAATTTTAGTATTGATTCTGGAATTAGTGTTGAAAATTTGAAATTAAAATATGTTAGTGATAAAGAAAAAATAGCTGGTCTGATTAGAAAAGAACAGCATAAAATATTGGGTGAAGGTCCTTTAACTGAAGAACAGGAAAGAAGCCTTAATGATTATTTATTTGAAGAGCTGGTTAAAAAAGAAAATGATGTTTATCTTAACGTTCTGAGAGCCAACAGAAAAGAAACATGGAAAGATAAAACAATAGAAACAGCAAAAAATCTTTTAGGCACTAAAGCAGTCAAGTGGTATTTGAGTCTTTCAAGATCACAAAGAATGGCTTTAAGTTTTGGCGTTGGCAGTATTGCCGGACTGGCTGCTGGAGTTACGGTAGCGCCGGGAATAATTGGATTGGCAAGTTATCTTGGGTGGCGGGCGGCTCGAGTGGGACTTTCCGGTACCGCTGGCGTGGCTGCGGGCGAATGGGCTAATAAAAAATGGTCGGCTGAGGAATTAAAAAAAGCGGAAGAAAAAGAAACAGAAGATTTAAAAAATTCCCAGCTTTCTTTGGAAGAAAAATCAAAAGGTCTTTTGGATATAGAAAAAAGATACAAGAAGGAAAGAATAAAAATGACTCTGAAAAAAGTAGGAACAACCATTGCGGCTGGCGCCGGTACGGGGTTTTTAACCGGGCTAGCCGAGCATGCAGTTATGGGGGCAGGTGGTGCTGCTAGGTCAGTCCTTGAATCAAAAGGAGGCAAGACCGGTACAGTTGTAGAAAATAAATTGCCACCAAGGAAAGGTTTTGAGCCTGCAACGAAACCGAAACCTCTTTCTATTACTGAACAAGCGCAACCAGCCAAACCAAGTGCGCTAGAACAAACTCCTGCTGCTCCTAAAATATTTTCTGATCCATCGGTTTTGAAACATGAAGTGGTTGCCGGAGATTCAACTTGGAAGATTTTAAATAAAACGCTTGAAAATAATGATCAATTTAAAGGTATGACCGAAGCCCAAAAAACTTATGTTTTGAGTGCAATGACAAATAAAGTGATGCAAAACCCGGGAGAATATGGAATTGGCAAAGATGGGTTTTTAGCTGTGCACGACAAAACTGATTTCACGAAACTTTTTGAAAATACTAAAATAAAAGAAATTTTAGATAAAGCACACGATACAATCAAACCGGGCAGCTCGCAGGAAAGTTCTATTATTGGTAATAATGCGAAAATAGCCAGCTGGGTGAAAGAAAATCCGAATGTAAAACTGACCAACGACAAAGTGGCGGATATTTTAGCCACTAAGCCAAAAGTAGAAGTTGCTCCAGAACCAATTCCTGCACCTGAAGTTTCAAGTCCTGAACCATTACCACAAGATATTCTTACAAATTCCCCTTATGAATTAGAAAGTAGGACAATGTTTGCTGGTGGGGCAGTAATGGCTGGGACAGCCGCCTTGAATTCTATAGATGAGTATAAGAAAAAAAGAGATGTGGAACAGACACATATGGATATTGCAAAAGCCAAAGGCAGACTTACCGAACTTGAAGCGCTTCAAGCCAGAGACAGAAATCCCAATCTAGAGAGATCTTTTGCTTCTGACTCTAAATTGTTCGTTTCCAATGTTAAATTTAACCAAAAAGTGGAAGAAGCATTTAAAAATGACATTGATCAAATATATGGTAAAAAGGGCTTATTGGGTGTTGGTAAAGTAGCTGGAATAAACACCAAAGAGGGTAAAAAGATGTTAGGACGCTCAGCCAAGAAAATAGTAGAATATCGTATGGGGGATTCGGCCAAGTCCGGTTTGTCTCCTGGCGATATGGAAGAAATAACAAAATCTCGCCAGGACAATATTTTTATGGACAAGGTATTAGTTGATCTTATGGAAAAAACAAAAGGAGTTATTAAACCGTTTGAAAATGAAGATGTTGGAACATTTATAAAACGGCTTGGAGCTCAGGCATTAAAAAGAGCAGCATAAAAAATAAATAAAATGAATGAGGAGTTTAAGAAAAAAATAACAAAAGATTTCGGGCTTGAGGACTTGGATTCAAGGGAACAGGAGCGTATGATCGAAAAAATAGGTAATCTGCTTTTTGAATCGGTAGTGGAGAGGGCGGTGGATATTATGGACGAAGAAACAATGAATGGTTTTGATGAAGCTATCGGCAATGCCGGCAGCGATTATCAAAAAATTATTTCTTTCCTCAGGTCCAAAGTGCCGGGCTTTGATAAAGTAGTCTCCGAAGAGCTTTCCCGCCTCAAACGCGCCACCTCCGGCATATTTGCATAAAAATTTCCTTTTTGTTATATATAGTGTATTGCAAATAAGCGGGTTTTTAATTGCCCGCAAAAATTTTTAATAATAAATTTAATCAAAATATTATGGCAGAAGCATTTGATCGTTCCAAGCCGCACGTTAACGTCGGCACCATCGGCCACGTTGACCACGGCAAGACTACTTTGACAGCGGCAATCCTTAAGATCCTTGACCTCAAAAAAGGCGAAGGATATGGTGCTCGAGTTGAAGGTGTTGATAAAATTGACAATGCGCCTGAAGAAAAAGCCAGAGGCATTACTATCGCGCTCCACCACAGCGAATATTGGACTCCTAATAAACACTACGCGCACATTGACGCTCCGGGTCACGCTGACTACATAAAAAATATGATTACCGGTGCCGCCCAAATGGATGGCGCCATATTAGTGGTAGCCGCTACTGACGGAGTGATGCCGCAAACTAGAGAACACATCCTTTTGGCTTACCAAGTTGGTGTGCCAAAAATTATAGTATTTCTCAACAAATGCGATATGGTGCCCGAACAGGATTTGATTGACTTAGTTGAGGAAGAAATTCGCGAGCTTTTAACCAAAAATCATTATGACGGCGCTGCCACTCCTATTGTGCGTGGCTCTGCTCTCAAGGCTTTGGAAGCTAAGGACACGGATGATGAGTGGGCTAAAAAAGTTTTTGAACTTGTAACTACATTGGATACTTACATTCCAACACCAGTCCGAGATCTTGATAAACCATTCCTGATGCCAATTGAAGACATTTTCTCAATTGAAGGCAGAGGCACAGTGGTTACCGGAAAGATTGAAAGAGGAATCGTGAAAGTAGGTGAAGAAGTAGATGTAATTGGTCTGCGAGCTGCTCAAAAAACAACTGTGACTGGTATTGAAATGTTCAATAAACAACTTCAAGAAGGACAGGCGGGAGACAATGCCGGCATTTTGCTTCGCGGTCTCAAGAAAGAAGACGTACACCGCGGTCAAGTTATAGCCAAGCCGGGTTCCGTCACTCCTCATACCGATTTTGAATCAGAAGTTTATATCTTAAAGAAAGAAGAAGGAGGCAGACACACACCTTTCTTTACCGGATACAAGCCTCAGTTTTATATCAGAACTACTGATGTAACCGGAGAGGTGACGCTTAAAGAAGGAGTAGAGATGGTTATGCCGGGAGACACGGTCACCTTTAAAGTTAAATTGGTGGCTCCGGTGGCCCTGGAAGAGAAGCAAAGATTTGCCATCCGCGAAGGAGGCAAGACGGTAGGCGCAGGAGTAGTTACGAAGATAGTGGCATAAGATGAAATGGCAGAGAGTACATTAAAAAAAGAAAAAAAAACAGTTCAAACTACGCGGGGCAAGCAAAAAATCTTCTAAAAAAGAAGAGCCTATTTCAAAGTTGCGTATCAGAGTGATGGCTTATGAATATAAAGTGCTTGATCTTTCTGTCAAGCAAATCATTGATACGGCTCTCCGCTATGATGCCAAAGTTGTCGGTCCTATTCCTTTGCCAACCGAAATAAAAAAATGGACAGTCAACCGTTCGCCTTTCGTCTATAAAAATGCCCGTGAGCAGTTTGAAATGCGAGTGCATCGCAGAGTCATTGACATCATCAATCCTTCTCCAAAAATCATGGATTCTCTGACAAATCTCTCTCTGCCGTCTGGTGTGAATATAGATGTAAAAATAATATAAAAAAATCAAAAAACCGCCTCTCGCGGTTTTTTGTTGCGAAGATTTGAGGGAGGAGTATTTCTCTTGCAAAAAAAAGGGGTTTCTGTTAATCTATGGAAAAGCCCAGGGGCGTTTTTTATATGAAATTTATTTTAGCTAAAAAGGTGAATATGACCCAGATTTTTGGGGAAGACGGAGCGGTACAGCCGGCTACTGTTTTAAACGTTGAACCGGCGACTGTTTCGCAAATAAAAACCAAAGAAAAAGATGGTTATATTGCTGTACAAATTGGATCAGGTTTGCGAAGAGGTAAAAATATTTCTAAAGCGGTGAAAGGACAGATTAAAGGTTTGGAAGGATTCGCTGATGGCAAAACAGGATTCGCAGCGATTCGGGAATTTAAAATAGCCGAAGCTGATTCAAGTAATTTCAATAAGGGAGACAAAATTTTGGTGGACGCTTTTGCTGTTGGCGACAAGGTGACGGTTTCGGCTGTTTCCAAGGGTAAAGGTTTCCAAGGTGTAGTCAAAAGACACGGCTTCCACGGCGGACCGAGAAGTCACGGCCAAAAACACTCGGAGAGGGAACCGGGTTCGATCGGCGGCGGAGGCAGAGGTGGAGGCAAAGTCATAAAAGGCATGAGAATGGCCGGCAGAATGGGTGGTGACAGGATTACAGTTAAAAATTTAAAGGTACTTAGTATTGATAAAGAAGCTGGCGAGATGTTAATTTCAGGAGCGGTGCCGGGGAGAAGAGGAACATTAGTTGAGATAAGAGGATAAACAAATTTTTAATTTTCAAAAATGGAAGCAACTGTATACAATCAAAAAGGAACTGAGACCGGAAAAATCAAACTTCCAGACAATGTTTTTGGTTTGCCTTGGAATGAATCTTTGGTTCATCAAGTGGTGGTATCTATGACAGGAAATGAGAGAACACCGGTAGCTCACACTAAGACAAGGGGCGAAGTTTCCGGTACTGGCATAAAACCTTGGAGACAAAAAGGTACCGGCCGCGCCAGACACGGTTCCCGTAGAAGTCCCATTTGGGTTGGCGGAGGAGTTTCTGGTGGTCCAAGGAAAGATAGAGATTTTTCAAGGAAAATAAATAAAAAAATGAAAACCAAAGCTCTCTTTACAGTACTCTCCCGCAAATTTAGAGATAGTGAAGTAGTCTTTATAGACAATATTTCTCTAAAAGTAGCCAAAACAAAAGAAGCAAAAAATATAATCACTTCTCTTTCAAAAATAAAGGAATTTGGCGGAATTGGAAGAAGAAATAATGCTGCCTTTATTGCTTTGGAGGCGAAAGATAAAAATGTTTATAAAAGTTTTAATAATTTCGGCAATTTAGAAATGGGTCAAGTTAAAGATCTGAATGCTTTGGACCTTTTGCAATACAAATATCTCATTATGACTGATCCTGAAAAATCAATTACAACTTTGTCATCCAGACTAAAATAATTTTATGACAACAGACTTAAAAGCAAAATATTCCGACATTATATTGCGGCCCAGAATTACAGAGAAGGGAAGTTTTATGACGGAATCAAATGTCCATACTTTTGAAATTGCTCCAAAAGCGACCAAGAAACAAGTGGCCGAGGCTGTTAGAGTTTTTTATAACGTTGTTCCTATAAAAGTAAACATTGTTAAAAATCCAACCAAAGAAGTTTTTATAAGAGGCAAGAAAGGCAGCAAGGCTGGAGTAAAAAAAGCTTATGTGTATTTAAAGAAGGGAGATAAAATCGAGTAAATAAAAATATGGCAATAAAATTTTACAAACCAACATCAAAATCCAGAAGACACACTTCTAATGTGTCTTATAAATCAATTTTAACTGAAAGTAAACCCACCAAAGCTCTTACCTTCGGCCGAAAAAGAGCTGTTGGCAGAAATAATGTCGGCAGGATAACCGTTCGCCATAAAGGCGGAGGACACAAAAGATTATTTAGAGACGTTGACTTTAAATACAATAAAATAAATATTCCCTACAAAATTGTTTCGATAGAATATGATCCAAACCGCACCGGCTTTATTGGTTTGGCCGTCTATAAAGATGGCGAAAAGAAATATGTGCTTCTGCCCAAAAATATAAAAGTGGGAGAAGAATTTTTAACCGGAGAAAATGCAGAAATAAAACAGGGCAACCGAATGCCGCTTCGGAATATACCGGTTGGCGCTTTTGTCTACAATGTAGAATTAAAACCCAGAGGTGGCGCCAAGATTGCTCGTTCAGCTGGCAATTTTGTCCAAGTGATAGCCAAAGATGCCGGGCATGTTGATTTAAAAATGCCATCGAGCGAAATACATAAAGTAAGAGAGAACTGCTTCGCAAGCATTGGTGAAGTTTCAAATGAAGAAAAGAGGCTTGAAAACTACGGTAAGGCCGGCAAAAGCAGATGGAAAGGCATTCGCCCAACAGTGCGAGGCACTGCTCAAAATCCGGTTGATCATCCGCATGGCGGAGGCGAAGGTAGGCAAGGAAGAGGCCGAAGACGCGCCATATCTCTCTGGGGCAAACCAACCGGCAAAGGCCAGAAGTCTCGCCGCGCCAAAAAATATTCAAATAAATTTATTGTTAGTAGAAGGAAAGTCGGAAAATTGAGATAAATTCAAATACCATGATTAAGATTTCATCAGTAAATATAGAAGAAAGAAAAAAAATGGACCTGCGTTCCGGAGATACGATTCGTGTTACCCAAAAAATAATTGAGAAAGATAAAAAAACGGCCAAGTTAAAAACTCGGTTACAGGATTTTGAAGGACTCTGTCTTTCAGTTAAACACGGCAGGGAAGCCGGCAGCACTATCACCTTAAGGAAAGTAGCTTCGGGTGTAGGAGTTGAAAGAATTTTTCCCATTTATTCTCCGATGATAGAAAAAATAGAAGTGGTTAAACGTTCCAAAGTCCGTCGCGCCAAGCTTTACCACATCCGCAAAAAAGCCGCCAAAGACATAAGGCGCCAGATGAGAAATATAAGAGAAGTTGCTGAAGTTGAAGAAACTCCAATTGAAACTCTCGCTCCAGAAATTGAAAAAAGCTAGAAAATGGTTATACTTTTGTAGTATGCGCGGGTGGCGTAACGGTAGCCGCACTACCTTGAGGTGGTAGCGCCCATTGGGCGTGGAGGTTCAACTCCTCTCCCGCGCACAAGAGAAAAATATTATTTTTATGCTATAATTGCCTATTATGAAGGTCGGAAAAGTAACACATTATTATAATAAAGCAGGAGTTGCCATCGTGGAACTTAGCGGTGCGCTCAAGGTTGGCGATATGCTCAAATTCCAAGGGCATGGAGCAGATTTTGAACAGCCAGCAGATTCAATTCAAGTAAACCACGAGCAGGTTAAAAGTGCCGGCAAGGGAGACATTGTCGGTCTTAAGGTTCTAAAGGAAGTCAAAGAAGGCACCGAGGTTCTAAAGGTTTAACCGACACTCCCAAGTTTTTTATAAAAGATATTTTCTCTAGTTTTTTGGGTGTGGAAAAATTCTGTTTTTTATGCCACAATATTTTTGTCGGTTTCAGTAATGGTGACTATAGTGTAGCGGTAACACGACAGCTTGTGGAGCTGTTTTCGCCGGTTCGAATCCGGCTAGTCACCCCAAGGTATTTCTCGTGGTAACAAATGCCGCCATAGGCGGGGTCATCTTACTAAAGCCTATGATAAGGAATTATTTAAACATATTTAAAACCATAGTTTTTTCTATTCTAGGCTTCTTTCTAGCGGTTGTTTTTAGTGTTTACTTTTTTAATCTGACTAAAACTCTATCATACCGTATGGTAGTGGTATTCCTTGCCCTTATCTTTATTTCTAACCTGACAGCCAAACTTTTGGTATCTTTTTTTGAAAATAATTAATAATTATGTTTAAAAAACTTCCGATATACACATTGCTCTATCTCTTGACTGCATGGATCATCCTTTCGGTGTTTTTTTTAATGCCGACAGAGAGAAATAATTTTCCCATTCTTCGTTTTATCATTATCGTTTTTGCAACTGTTCTCTTGACTAAATATTTTGTTTATATGTTTATAAGTCCCTGGCATGATGTTTATGTGGCTTTTAAAAAGTATAAACAAAATGGATTAATAGCTACAAATAAGTACGAGCCAAAAGTATCAGTACTGGTTCCGGCTTGGAATGAAGAAGAAGGCATTATCACTACGGCAGAGGCCTTGCTTAAAAGTTCCTATAAAAATATGGAAATAATTATTATAGATAACGCTTCGACTGATAATACCGAAATAAACGTAAAAAATCTGATAAGAAAATACAAAAACTCACTGGATCATCATGGTCTATCCCATATAGATATTATTTATCTGAGAGAAGATAAACAGGGCAAAGGTCATGCACTAAATAAAGGAATTGCTATAGCAAAAGGGGATATCATCATTTCGATTGACGCAGATTGTTACATTCCTCCTTACACGATAGAAAATTTTGTAAGCTATTTTAAAGATTCAAAAGTTTCAGCGGCTGTTGGCAATGTAAAAATCGGCAATACTCAAAATATTATTGGAGTTGTTCAGAATCTCGAATTTTTGTTCTCTTTTTATTTCAAAAAAAGTGATTCGCTGCTCGGTTCTATTTATATAATAGGAGGCGCAGCCGGGGCTTTTCGCAAAGAAATTTTTCAAAAACTGGGAGGTTATAGCACCTCCAATATTACAGAGGACATTGATCTCTCTGTTCGAATACAACATTCAGGCATGAAAATAGTTTATGCTCCAGATGCGGTAGTTTATACCGAAGGAGCCGCTGATTTCAACGGACTGATCAAACAACGTCTGCGATGGAAGCGTGGCCGTTTTCAAACTTTTTTAGAATACCGTCACTTATTTTTTAGCACCGAGAAGAGACACAATAAAATTCTTTCTTGGATCATCCTGCCGCTGGCAATTTTTGGCGACGTGCAGCTTTCCTTTGAATTATTTTTTATTGCGTTCCTTTATATTTATTCATATTTGATCAATGACTATTCGTCATTTATTTCCGGTATTATTGTGGTCAGCTCTATGTTTGCTGTTCAAATCCTTTTTGACAGGTATGGCAAAAAGTGGGGACGTCTTATATTGCTAGCTCCCATAGGATGGCTTCTTTTATATGCCAGCACTTTTGTCGAATTTAGCGCCCTACTGAAAACTTTTTTGGGATATGCGCGGGGAGAAAAGATTGGCTGGCAAAGTTGGAATCGAAAAGGTGTTTTTGTGAAGCAACAAAACATCGAGAAGAATCTTTTATAAGAATATTATTTCATAATATAATATAAGTATGCAGAAACGGTCACTACTTGTCTTTTTAGTTTGTTTTGCAATCGTCATTTTAGCCGGAGTTATTTTATATAATGTTTTTTCTACATCTACCAACATTTTAAAACCAACATCAACACCAAAATCAGATCCGATTCCAGAGACAAAAGCAACAACAACCAATAAGAGCGGATTAGAAATCCAGGCTTGGATTTATCCGGGAGAGCCGACTTGCAACGCTCCGTTGGAATACTCCGACGGCAGGAAAATTGATATTTTAAAGCCGGAATATTTCACGGTAAGTGATGGCGGCAAGATGCTGTTTCTAACGGAACAACAGAGCGGCTGCAACGGATATTCTGTCAAAAATGTCGCTGATTTAAAAAAATATTCAAAGGAGCAGTATGTTACCTTCTCATCAAATTATGCAGTAAACATGGACTCATTTTTGACTGCAGCTATAAATGATCAAACCGATATTAATACATTGGTTTCGTTTGCGGTTGATAATAAGATGACCGGAGTTGAAATAGATTTCGAAGATTTTGGCGGCTGGAATGCCGATATGTATTCAAAATATAAACAGTTTATTTCAGATCTTGGAGACGCTTTGCATAAAGACAATAAAAAATTGATGATTGACGGTCCGGCCACTTCAAACCAGACAGAAGAAAATTGGTATGTCTGGCGATATACCGATTTTAATTCATTGCCGATAGATCACATGGTGGTTATGACTTACGACAATCAGTTTGATACAGGAGTCGGGCAGCCGATCTCTCCGACATCCTGGATAGAAAATACCATTAAATGGACTCTTGGCAGATTTCCTGACAAATCAAAACTTTCTTTCGGCATACCTTCATATGGATATAAAGGTATTGCCGGAACTCAAAAATTCACGCTTCTAACCTACGACCAAATAAGCAAAGAGCCCGAATTTGATACAGCCATCCGCGACCCCAATTCTTATGAGATGACCTGGCAAAACGGCAATAACGTTTATTTTTATCAGGACAGTCAGAGTATGTCTGACAAACTTAAAGTCATACAAAGTGCCGGTATCAATTCCGTTTCCGTCTGGCACCTCGGCGGCAATTTGTGGTTCGCTAAAAATTGATTTTTTTGAAATTTTCGTTGACTAAAAAATATTTTGTTGTGGGTTTTAAATCATCATTACAACACGAATGATTTCGTGCCTATTTTTGAACATATTTTTGCTTCTCAAAAACGGTTACAAATTAGACAACCGAATATTTTTTTTGTAACTAGTCATGCTACTTATCATACTGTTAAAATTCTGCCATTAACAGATGATTAGTTTAAATTATAATCTTGATATCAATAAAGATATTCGAGTACAAAACATAAAAATATGAGTTATAAAAACGAAACTCCTACTGTTCGTGCAGGAGTATTTTTTGTGTCTGTTTTATTATTAGTTGGCATGCTGGGAGCGGGTGTTATGCCTTCTTTGGCTTTAGCCCGTGGCGGTTCTTATATAAGACCGAGTGTAAAATCAGGAGGATGCACGTTAAAGTTATCAGTCATTCCGGCAAGTAAAACAATTACATCCGGAGGAGAAATAAATTACAATTTGGTTGCCACTAATGTCGGAAATGGGAATTGTAATATGACGGAGCTTACTGAATATTATCCAAGCAATGAAAAATATGTCAGTTCCAGCATACAACCAAATGCGCCAAGTTTTTATTGGCTAATTGGTACTCTTCCTGCAGGACAATCTTATTCATTGTCATTAACTACCAAAAATGTGCCGGATAAAACCTCTCAAGTATTAAACACTGTATGTGTTTCGTACAATGGTGCAAGTGATGTCTGTGTTGATACTAAAATATCAATTTTTTCTTCATCTACTCCTACTACAACTCCGGCGCCAACGCCGACTTCCACTCTGGTCCCTACGCAGACGGGAGCTGCGACAGAGGCGTGGATTTATCCGGGCAGCCCAGCTTGCAATGCTGCTAATGAATATTCCGATGGCAGGGTAGTGGACACGTTAAAACCTGAATATTATCAAGTTCAAAGTAATGGAACATTGCGTCAGATGACAGTTTCTTCGGACGGATGCAACGGATATAGCGTCAGCAATGTTGCCGATGTAAAAGCGCATTCAGCACATCAGTACGCTACAATCTCGGGGGACATAAGTGGCATTAGCGCCCTGCTTGCATCCGCGCCACTTCAAAATTCGGCAATTACGACACTGACAAACTTCGCTGTTTCAAGCGGATTTACGGGAATAGAACTTGACTGGGAGCAATTTGACAGTTGGTCGGCAACAGATTATTTAAATTTCAAGAAATTCACTACTTCTCTGGAAAATAGTCTAAGCGCTCAAGGCAAAAAACTTATGATTGATGCACCGGCCTTAACAACTGCCGGCTTTCAATTCAAGTATGAAGATTTTGCCAATCTGGATTACGTAGCAATAATGGTTTACGACTATCAATATGATTATGGTGTCGGACAGCCGGTTGCGCCTGAATCTTGGATAACAAATGTGACAAAATATGCAGAATCTAAATTGCCAGTGGAAAAAATAGTTATTGGAATTCCTGCCTATGGATATCATGGAACATTGGGAAGTTACAGTATGATCATCGATACATACGCACAGTCATCAACTTACCCCGGTTTTTCAACAAGAAAAGTTAGTTCGGAAGGAGAAGAAGTGTGGACAGTCGGAAACACCTATTATTCCGCACAACCGGCATCAAACTTAGATCGTAAAAAAGCTTTGCTCGAATCGTTGGGTATAAAAAATATCTCTGTTTGGCACTTGGGAGGCAACAACTGGTTTAGCGAAGATTAGCTTTTTATTTTGGTTATAGTATAATCGTCGTACCATGAAAAAAGCACCAATTCCAAAAAATGAAAAAAAGAGAATTGAAGCTGTTCATAGAATGGCCATCTTAGATACGAAACCGGAAAGGCGGTTTGATCGTTTAACCAAAGAAGCGGTTAAGAAGTTAAAAGTTCCAATATCAACACTTTCCATCTTGGATTCAAAGAGGGAATGGTTTAAATCTTGCCAGGGTTTGAAAGAAAAGGAAGGTGAGCGAGCCATCTCGTTTTGCGGCCATACTCTGCTTGCCAGAAATATTTTCTTTGTGGAAGATACTTTGAAAGATCCGCGCTTTGCCGATAATCCGATGGTTATTGGTTCTCCTTTTATCAGGTTTTATGGAGGCATAGCTTTGGTTGATTACAAAAGCGGCCAATATGTAGGAGTCTTTTGCATCAAAGACATTAAACCAAGGACTCTTAATGCCAAGGAAGTAGATATATTTATAGATCTGGCTGAACAAACCGAAAAAGAGCTTAATAAATAATTATTGGATTACTCCAAAAGTAATTTGTAAATCGTAGACATATTGTAACAAATGTGTGGTGTTCTTTGTCATATTTAGGGCATGAAATATATGCATATTTTTAGCCAAATAATATATAAATAAAATGAAAAAATTAGTTTTTATTGCGTTTTTGACGTTTGTTTCGTTTGTTTTCATACCCGGAACATCGGTTTATGCCGCCTCGAGACACGGGGCATCCGGGTTCCATCATAGGAGGAGTAACGGATTGCCTCCTCCTTCAGACTCAACTTCAACTCCACCGGTAACGCCTCCTGATCCGGTTCCTCCTGTCCCTCCGGTGACACCTCCTCCTTCGCCCGTGACTTCAAACTTAATATTAAACCCATCAGTTGAAAGCCAAACAGGAGGCATACCGGATAATTGGTTTACTGATGTGGAGGGAACTACGGTTGCATCGTTTTCATTGGTGCGGGGCATACTGGCAATAGCGCAGTGCAAACTACAGTGACAGTAGCTGATCCAACCGGTGGTGATGCAAAATGGATTTGGGCGCCGGTAGCAGTTGATGCGAACGCTGACTACACATTTTCAGAATATTACATGTCGGACCAAAAAAGCGTGTTGATTGTGGAGTTCAACATGGCTGATGGCACAAGACAGTTTACAAATCTGGCTGTATTGTCGCCGGCATCAACTTGGACTGAAGTTTCAAAAGAATTCAATGTTCGCCCGGGAACTGTTTCTGTGACGGTTATGCATGTCTTGCGGAACGTGGGAACTCTGACCATTGATGATGTCTCTCTTAATAAATTGTCGGATGGGACATTCTCGGAAGGATTGGTGACTCTTTCATATGACGATGGATATGCATCTTTCTTCAATAACGTTTTACCTCTCCTTCAGTCGCACAACTTTGTGGCGAGCGAAAATGTGGTGAATGACTTCTTGAATCAAACTGATTATATGACCACAAGCCAAGCGCTTCAAGTAAATAAAGACGGGATTGATATAGGTTCTGAATCTCTCACACATCCGTTCCTGACAAGCCTATCGGATACCCAAGCTCTGGGTGAAATACAAAACTCACGAAATGCCTATCTCTCTTCCGGTCTCACTCCAGTTTCTGTGTTCACATATCCGTACGGAGATTATAACGACAATGTAGAAAATATGGTCAAAAACAGCGGATATATAGCTGCGCGCGGAACCGATCTCGGGTATAACACAAGGAATAGCAACCCTTATGAACTGAGAACGGAAAATGTGGAAACTCCCACAACCTTTGCCGAAGTCAAACAGTGGATTGACACCGCTATACAAAACAAAACATGGCTCATACTCGGACTTCACGATGTCGGTACTTCCAATAATGACGGATATGAAATATCTACCGCTCTTATGCAGCAAATTCTCGATTATTTGGCTCAAACCAAAGCGCGCGTTGTCACGACAGACTATGTTATGAACAATCTGATGCATTGATTTCATTAGTGGCTTGACACGTCTGGTATAATGAAAGAGGAGAAAGGAGTTTTTTAATGCGTAAACATTGGATGTTGCGCGAAGTGGCTTACTGCAAAGAGGGTTGCTGACGCAGGCGCCGGGGAGAAACTTTCCCCGGCGCTTTTGGTTTTTTGCAATCCACACAAAAAGGATGCGGAGGATTTATTTTAATTGTAGAATATGAGTAATTATTACTTTTAATTTTCAACAGGATGGAACCAACAAATACAGATTACAAGCAAATGCTCACCGAGATAATCAAAAAGCAGATTGTTATTTTGGGGCCGCAAATCGCAGTACTTAAAGCCAGGGGTGTGCCCGGGCTGAAAAGTGTCAGATGAAGGCGAGGTTATCGATGTTTCCGGACCGGAGCAAGTCGTGCTGCAAAAATTAATAGACGAATACGTGGCTCTTTCGGGAGAGATTGTTAAAAATGCGGTTAATTCCATTTTTGAAAAATATCCTTCAATTCAACATTAATTTAATAAAGAAATAAATTATGAATAATTTTAATATACAAATTCCCAATGACAGTTTCGCTTATGCCTCGGTATTTGCCGGCAATTTTTCATTGCTTCTCTCTATTGTAATAGGCATTATAGCGACTTTTATTGTTTTTAGAGCGGCAAAAAAGATGGGGGGCGGACTCTTCGGATCAGTCCTCAATTATATCGGTATCGGCATGTCTCTAATTGTGTTGGGAACTATAGCTACAATCGTTGATCCGTGGTACACAGGCCTTGGTTTTAACATCGTAAGTACTGTCTGCTTTGCTCTTGGTTATATATTTACGGTTATTGGCGCCAACAAACTTCTTAAAGGCATAATGAACACTTAAATGGGAATAATAATCCCAATATTTTTGATACTGGTTATTCTGGTTTTTTATTTTTATTGGTCTCTAAAAAAAAGAGAAAAAGAAATTGTAAAGGAAAGGGAAGAATCAACCCGCCGTCTTTACGAACTGGCCATACTTAAAGAATTGGGGGAGCGCACCGGGTATTCTTTGAATATTGAGGAAATACTCCAGATTATCACCGGCTCGCTACGGCAATTTATTGATTATACGGCGGTTGGCTATATTGTTGTTGCTCCGGAAAAATTAAAAATAAATACTCACATTGAAAAACCGGTAAGCAGTTTGTTTCTAAAAGAAATGAAAAAGCGGATGATTGCTTCGCTCTCTGCCTTGACCGACAAATCCTTCTTGATTCCGCTACAGTTGGACGAGGTGGTTTCCGGAGCGATTATCGTTGACGAAATAAAACAGAGTATCGGTTCTTTGTTTAATATTCCGATTGTCATCGGCGGCGTGGTTGCTGGAGTTTTGTCGGTGGCTCATGTGGATGCCGGTTTGTACAAAGAAGAAGACATGACCATACTTTATAAAATTACGGCCCAGGCATCAGAGGCCGTTTCTCGCCTGGAAGAGGTGGTAAAAATGGAAAAAGGCAAACTGAATGCCATGGTGGAAAGTATGCAAGACGGAGTGCTGATGGTTGACACTGAGTATAGAATCGTAGTTGCCAATCCGGCTGTTAAAAAAATTATAAAGTTTGATGGCAAGAAGGACATAAACATTTTTGATTTTGTTGACTGCTCTTGGCGGTAAGTTTGATATTCACGGCAGGCTGGAAGAAGCCTTGGTCAATAAAAATTCTTTCGTCTCGGAAAGGATAAATATTGATGATTCTTTTTTTGAAATAGGAGTTTATCCGGTTTTGCACTTGCTCCAGAAAGGAGGCAGCCAGACACTGGGGGCGGTGGCCGTTTTTAATGACATCACTCACGATATAGAACTTGAAAGAGTCAGAGAAGAATTTACCGGCATGATTGTCCACGAGCTCCGTTCGCCGCTTGATGGCATTAAAAAAATCGTAGAACTGGCGGTTTCCGGGAGAGTAGATCGAAATTCCGATCAATTTAAAGAATATCTGAGTATGATTCATCAGAACTCGTCGAGTATGCTTGAATTGGTCAATGATATTTTGGATCTTGCCAAACTGCAGGCGGGCAAGTTTGAAGTTGTTAAAGAAAAAGCGGACATAAAGGAAGTAATAGAAAACAGAATTTCTTTTTATAAAATTTCAGCTGACAGCAAGAAAATTTCTTTGGAGTCTCATTTTGACAGTAACTTGCCGAAACTTTCCGAATTTGATCCGCAAGCGCTCAAACAAATTCTTAATAATTTCCTGTCAAACGCTTTGAAATTTACCAAAGAGAGTGGCTCTATATTAATTTCGGCATTTGTTTATGATCCCCAAAAGCCATTCCCTGAAGATTTGGATAAATCAAAGGTCTCGGTATTACCGGAGGCCGAGGATATAAACATAAAGGCAGCATCAATCTGTGTGGTCGTCTCGGATAATGGAGTGGGCATACCGGCAGAGAGCATGAAAGACTTGTTCCATACTTTTAAACAAGCCAAATTGAGTCCGGTTGATAAGGAAAGCAAAGGCACCGGTCTGGGACTTGTCATTGCCAAAGGTATTGCCGAGGCGCATGGCGGTACCATCGGCGTTGTTTCCAAAGAGGGTTTGGGCACCAGTTTCTTCTTTACAATACCTTTGTAGAGGATATAATTAAACTTAGTCTTATTCGTAACATTCGCAACATGAAAAAGATATTAGTAATAGATGATGATCAATTTTTCTCAAAAACTTTGGAAGCAGCATTGCCAGCCAACAAATATACTCTTATAAGCGCCGAAGATGGCGAAGTGGGTCTAGAAAAGCTTAGATCCGAAAAACCGGATCTTATCATTCTTGATTTGATGATGCCAAAACTTGATGGTTCCGCTTTTCTAAAAAAACTCCAGGAATCAACCGACTTGCCAAAAGTGCCGATTCTAGTTTCCTCCAATCTTTCCAGTGTTAAAAAAATCAGCGATGTCATGGCTATGGGAGCGGTCGGCTACGTCATCAAATCAGACGAAAGTCTGCAGTCTATTGTTCAAGACATCGAACGAGTACTTGAAGTGGGAGAAAAAAAGGAATAATTTTCTCTTTATAAAATTTTAATTAAACAATATGCTCAATCAATATTTTGGAGAAGAAGGAGCAAAAAGAATTTCTCAATGGATCTTTATATCACTGGTATTTCTTTCCATATTTCTTTTGGCAAATGTTCTGATAGATTTTAAAAGATTGCCAAATGTCGGCAAAGAAGTTTATCCGCAGTCAACCATTTCGGTCTCTGGTACCGGAGAGGCTTATGCTATTCCTGACATTGCCACTTTTAGTTTTTCAGTGACCGAGAACGACAAAACTATTAAAGCTGCCCAAGACAAAGCTAACCAAAAAATCAATGACGCTCTGGCGGCAGTTCGTGCATCCGGAGTAGCAGACAAGGATATCCAAACTACGGGTTATAATGTTTATCCGAAATATGAATACTCAAGTTCTATCTGTCCGAGACCCCCTACTCCAACTATGGACAGCACCGGAGGCGGCGTAAGCGGTGGAGTTGCAATTTACTGCCCGCCCGGCAAGCAGATTTTAACTGGTTATGAAGTTGATCAAACTATTACTGTTAAAGTGCGGGATACGAGTAAAGTGGGAGATTTGGTCACCAAAGTTGGAGCATTAGCAGTTTCCAGCATAAGCGGCATAGAATTTAGTGTTGATAACAGGGAACAATATGTGGCTCAAGCTAGAGCTCAAGCTATAACCGACGCCAAAGATAAAGCCAAAGAACTTGCTAAAGAGCTTGGAGTAAGACTTGGCAGCATTCTTTCCTATAATGAGAACGGCAGTAATCCAATCTACAACAGCGCAATGGGGTTAGGTGGAACAGATATGAAAAGCTTGGCTGTTCCGGCAGTTGCAGAAGTTCCAACCGGTGAAAACAAAATAACTTCAGATGTAAGCATCACTTATGAGATTAAATAAAAATTTGACAAGGATTTTGATTCATGTATAATGAAATTACAATTTAATAAAAAGACCCCGCAAGGGGTTTTTTAATAAGAAAACATATGTCAATAATAAGTTATATAAAAGAAACAAGAGGAGAGCTTTCACACGTCAATTGGCCAACCCGAAGGCAATCGATAATTTTCTCTTTGATAGTCATTATTATCTCTGTATTGGTAGCGCTCTTTTTAGGATTATTTGATCTCCTCTTTTCAAAGATACTTAATTTATTTATATAAAATGAGTAAGCAACAAGTACAAGAAGGCCGAAATTGGTATGCCATTCATACTTACTCCGGCTATGAAAATGCGGTCATGAGAAACTTGAGACAGCGCATCGAGTCTTTGGGCATGGAGGACAAAATTTTCAACGTCATTGTGCCAACCGAGAAAAAAATAAAAATAAAAGGCAATAAGCGAGTGGAAGAGGAAGAAAAAATTTACCCGGGCTATGTTTTGGTTGATATGATTGTTACTGATGATTCGTGGTATGTGGTCAGAAATACACCGAGAGTAACCGGCTTTGTCGGCGCTGGAGTTTTCCCAGTGCCTCTTGAGACAAAAGAAGTGGAAGATCTTTTCAAGAGAATGAATTCGGACAAGGTCAAGCACAATATTGATCTCTCACTTGATGACGCCGTCAAAATTGTTGATGGGCCGTTTAAAGATTTAGAGGGTAAAGTGGGACAGGTGGATGAGGAAAGAGGCAAAGTCAAAGTGCTTGTGCCGATGTTTGGTCGCGAGACGCCGGTGGAATTGGATTTCTTGCAAGTAAAAAAAATATAAGGTAGATTAATGCGTATGGCTAAAAAAATATCAAAAAAAATAAAGATTGTGCTCCCGGCAGGGAAAGCAACACCGGCGCCTCCGGTTGGGACGGCACTTGGCCCTGCTGGTATTAATATTGGCGAATTTGTCAGTAAATTTAATGAAGCTACCAAAAGTATGGAAGGCATAGTACCGGCCGAAATCACTGTTTATGAAGATAGAACTTTCGATTTTATTCTAAAAACTCCTCCAGCTTCAAGCCTTATTTTGAAAGCTCTTGGTCTCGAAAAGGGGGCAGGCAAGCCGCCAGCTGAAAAGGTGGGCACTATCACCCGCAAACAACTGGAAGAAATCGCTAAAATAAAAATGGTTGACTTAAATGCCAATGATTTAGAAGCTGCAGTTAAAATTATCGCCGGTACTTGCAGAAGCATGGGGGTAGAGGTCAAATAACGCCCCTAACCCCTCTTATAACAAGAGGGGAACCAAAAAACTAAGATACAAAAAAACTTCCAAAACAAGTCTTTTTGCATTATTTATGTGATAAGATTTTTATGCTATGCAAAGAAAATGGGTAAAAAATGTTTCTAAAGAGACATTGAAAAGAATGATTCCGGAAAAAGTAAGCCCCTCTTATAAAAGACCTCCTTTTAAGGATTTATTGGCGAATCAAATCATTACTATTTCAAAAAGATCTGCTTGTCTTTTTTATGATGTGGGAGCTGTCATTTTTAGAGGACACCAAGCTTTATCTTTTGGTTACAACGGGCCGGCGAGTGGCGATGTACATTGTTTTGAGGTCGGCTGTGCCAGAATAATAGATGGAAAACTCAAAGAAGGAAGCGGTAAATGTCGCGGAAGCCATGCGGAACTAAATGCCATAGGCAATGCCGCCAGGAATGGAGTAAGTATTGATGGGGCAAGTATGATGGTAACTATAAGCCCTTGCAAAGTTTGCGCCAAACAAATAGTCAATCAGGGAATCAAAGAAGTCTATTATCTTTTTGGCTATGATAGGGATAAAGATGTTGAAGATTATTTAAAACGGCTTGGTGTTAAGCTCACTCGTTACGAGTATAAAACGCTGGATTTAAAAAAATGAACAAAGAAAAAATAATAAAAGCAATTAAAAATCAGACTGGCTCCAATGGAGAAAGAGGCTGGCCAGTTGCCGCCAGAGACAGGATTGCTTTCCCTTCATTTTCCGAATCGAGAGTTACTGATGCCAATGCCAGCGTAGCTTTTTTGTGGACTATGCGCGACTCGATTATTCCTAAACTGGAAAAAGAAAATTTGGCCATCGCCGCCAACTTTTACACTCCGGCCGGCATTGGGCCTATGATAAGAAATATCTTGGGCAATCCTTTTATTAGATATTTCATTTTACTGGGCGAAGAATATTCCTCTAAATCTTCGGGAGATAAAATTTCGGAGCTGACTTCTGCCAACGCCATAAGAAGATTTTTTGAAAAAGGTATAAACAAAGACCGAAAAATAGACGGTTTTGAAAGTGCTGTTTATATAGACAAAAGTATTTCCGTTGAATCAATTGAAAATATAAGAAAAAACGTTGAATTTATTGATTTAAATAAGAAAATGCCAAAAGCCTCTTTGGACGAGAAAATTAAGGAGGCAAATAAATTAATCAAAACTCTTAAGAAAAAGGATGCTTTTGCCGAACCTCGGGTTTTTGACTATGAAAAAACGGCAGAATCTTTCCCTTACGAAGGGGGGCCGATTGTGGTTCATGGCAGAAACATCCCTGATGCTTGGGTAAAAATGATTGGCAATATTTATAAATATGGAAGAAAAAATTTGATGAATGCCAATACGGATAGGTTGGTTAAAGAGATTAACGATATGACTGTAGTTATCCACGATCCTCAAAATATGGATTTGTCCGTTAACCCATTTCTGGTTCCTCTGACAAAGGAAAAAATTGAAGCATACAAAAAAGAAATTTTGTCTCCACTGCTTCCCGAAGGCAAAGCATATACATACGGGAATAAATTGAGGGCCTACTACTATCCATCACCGGAAGAAATAAAAAAATTAGTTGACTCGAAAGAGTATAAAGATTTTGAATTCAAGCAGGGTAAATGGCTTGATAAAAATGTTTCCTACAAAAAGAATTATTGCGAAATAAACCAGATTCAAGATGTTATCGATGTTTTAAAAAGAGATCCTTATTCAAAAGCTTGTGTGGCGATGACCTGGCATCCGGCTGATGAACTTATGAGAAAGCACAAATCTTCTCCTTGTTTGGTTTTTATACAAGCACTGGTGCAGGATGAAAAATTAAATCTAACGGTGTTTTTCAGAAGCCATGATATGACCCAGGGCTGGCCCGAAAATGCATACGGATGCGCAGCCATTCAGGCGGAAATTGCAAAAGCAATCGGAGTTGAATCGGGCTTGCTTATTGTTATTTCAGGAAGTGCCCAGATTTATAACAATTATTACAAACAGGTTGAGGAAATGCTTAAAAAATATGATTCCCTGAGGAAAACATGTAGTGATGACAGGGGAAATTACCAAATCAAAATTGAAAAAAAGGAAATTGTTGTAACTCTACTTCATCCGGAAACTGGCATAGAGCTTGAAAAATACACAGGCAAAACGGCCTATGAGTTGAGGGATAAAATTGCTCTGGCAAATTCTTTGAATACAGATCACGCGATTTATCTCGGAACCGAACTTGCAATTGCCGAACTTAAACTAAAAAGCAAAAAGCCTTATGAACAAGACTCGACTTTCAAGACAAGTAGTTTTTCTTAAAAAATCAGAAAATAATGCTATCAACAGCCTTATCTTTTTGACCTAACGCAAACAGTATTATTTTTTGATTTTTTCAATTAAAAATTGCTCCTTTTAGAGAATTTGGATTTTTGCCGTCCCAGCTAATTTGGCCGGAGAGGACTTTTTGAGTAATTATCGGTTGCCATTTATGTTCGGCTTCGTTGACGCGTTTAGTCAAAGTTTCGGCAGTATCATCTAGCAAGATGGGAACAGACTGACTGAAAAAGAGGGGACCCTCATCATATTTTTCAGTTACGAAGTGCATTGAAACGGCCGAATTTTTTATTTCTCCTTTTTTGTAAGCTTCCATAACTGCTTCGTGGACATGGTGGCCGTACATACCCGCTCCGCCAAATCTAGGCAGAGGTCCGGGGTGGATGTTAATCGTCTTTTTTGGATCTAAACCTGTGACAAGCTTGAGCCAGCCAGAAAGGCAGATTAAATTGGCATCTTTTGTTATTTCTTTATATCTTTCTGCTGTTCGTGGTTCTGCAAAGTGAATAAATTTAACTCCCAGACGGTCAGCTCTTTCTCGCACGCCGCCATTTTCGTGGTTTGAAACAACGGCCAAAATTTCTACATCTAGAGTTTCATTTTTTGTGGCATTAACCAGGTTTTCAAACCCGCTTCCTCCGCCATCTTTTGTTCCTGAGGCAAATATAATGATTTTTTTCTTCATGCGGACAAGTATAGCATTTATTTAAAAATCATTAATACACAAATCTCAGACGGTCGTCTCTTTTTTGTGTATGAAGACGTTTAACCCTTAGGAAGTCCGAAATATTTTCTAATAAACTCATCGTGTTCAATTGCTTCTACAACCATATATAGTGCATCTTCATTTGTTTCTGTGTCGGTCTTAAGGAGTGTTATTAAATCTTCACAACTGTAAGGATAAATCCACACACTATTCTGTAGTCTCATGAATCCGATTGAGACAAGGGCTTGCCGTATATTATTTCTATCAAACCTTCTGTTTTCTGGTATATCAAAAATTAGAACTCGCCATTTGCCGTCCCATTTTTTATTTTTATTCAATTTTTTATTCTCTCCCAAAGAAAAACTTTTCAACATGTAGATTTTTCCTTTTTGGGTTATTTTGAGCTGGTTATTTTTATATTCCAGCATTCCTTTTTTTACGAGAACATCTTTAGATCTTTTTATAGATTCTATCTGCCGAGGATACGTGACCAACCCCATTTTCTTAATAGCAGATAAAACATTTGGAGCAAGTGCGGCAATTCCCAAAAAACCTGCCAACTTTACAGTTTCCAAAATAATTCTCTGTATATTCGCCCTTTTTACTTTTTTCTCTAATTCCACTATTCAATTATATTACACTAATTTCAGACGGTCGTCTGTAATCTATGTATAAAGGATAAATAGAATTTGCAATATAAAAATGATAAGATTAAACAATGAAAGCGAGCAATAGAAAAATTGCGATGACTGATTTGGAAACTAGTGGAGATGTTTTCGGGGTGCATGAAATATTGGAAATTGGTTTGGTTGTTTTTGACCCAAACACTTTTGAAATAACAGATACTTCAAATATAAAAACCAAACCTTTAAATATAGAAAATGCAGTGCCGGCTGCTCTTGAAAGAAACGGATATGATAAAAAAGATTGAAATGAATATTCAGGAAAAAATAAAAGAATGGATAAAGGAGACGCTTAAAATAAAAGAGGATTTTGTTTTGGCGCATCCCAAAGATATCAAAAATGGTGATTATTCTTTTTTTGTGTCAGACGGGCACGCGAATGATTTCGGCCGAACATTGAGTGAAAATAAGATTCTAGAAATCGTGGAAGTAAAGGTGGTGGGTAATTTCATAAATTTTTATTTATCAAAAGAATTTTTTGCTGAAGCTGTTAATGAAATTATTGAACAAGGCGAAGAATACGGAAAAAATGAATTACTTGAAGACCAAAAGATAATAATTGAATACACAGACCCAAACCCATTTAAAGAATTTCATATTGGGCATTTGATGAGCAATGCCATCGGTGAATCCATTTCTAGAATCATTGAAACTGGTGGCGTCAAAATAAAAAGGCTTTCTTACGGCGGCGATATCGGTTTGCATGTGGCCAAAACAATTTGGGGGAAAAAGCAAAAACCGGAAATTCCTTGGGGAGAGGCTTATGTTTACGGCACACAAAATTATGAAGAAAATAAAGCAGAAATAGATGAATTAAATAAAATAATTTTTGACAAATCAGATCCAAAAATAAATCAGCTGTATGAGGAGGGCAGAGAAGAAAGCATTTCTCATTTTCAAAAAATGTTTAAAAGGCTTAATACTAATTTTGATAAAAATATTTGGGAAAGCGAAGTGGTGGCAGATGCTCTAAAAGCTGTTGCTCTTGGACTCCAAAAAAATATTTTGGAGAAAAGCGACGGGGCGGTTATTTTCAGAGGCGAAAATTATGGTTTGCATACCAGAGTTTTTGTAAACGCAAAAGGAGTGCCGACTTATGAGGCCAAAGAGCTGGGTTTAGGCATTAGAAAATATGAAATGTTTTCTTTTGATAAATCCATTGTTATTACCGGCAATGAACAGGATGAATATTTCAAAGTGGTGCTCAAAGCAGTTGAGCTTATAAAGTCGGAAGTGGCGGGCAAGACTATCCATATCGGGCATGGCATGCTGCGCTTTGCTTCTGGCAAAATGTCGTCTCGCAAAGGCAACGTGATTATGGCTGAAGATTTGATTGACCAAGTTAAAGAAAAAATCCTGGATAAAATAAAAGACCGTGAATTTTCTGATGAAGGAAAAAACAGCATTGCCGAGATTGTGGCGATCGGGGCAATAAAATATTCAATACTGAGGCAAGCCATAGGCGGAGACATTATTTTTGATTTTGATAAATCGATTTCGTTTGAAGGAGACTCTGGACCATATTTACAATACGCATGTGTTCGAGCTAATTCGGTTTTGGAAAAAGTGTCAAAGGGCGTCTTCTGGGATCGGGGCAGTTCGAAGACGCCCTTTGACACTTGGGAGACAACAGAACTTGAAAGATATTTATACAGATTTCCGGAGGTAGTAGAAAGAGCGGGCAAGGAATATGCTCCGCATTATATCGTCACTTACCTAACTGAATTGGCAAGCATTTTCAACAGTTTTTATGCTAATAATAAAATTATAGATGAAAACGATCCAGCTTCTCCTTACAAAATTGCCCTGACACAATCAGTTTCCCATGTCCTCAAATCAGGCCTTAATTTATTAGGCATCAAAGTACCTGAGAGAATGTGATTTTTCACCAACCTTTTGATTTGATGGGAGGAATGATAGAGTAAAAGGGGAGGTAGTATGTTCTTTCTGATGTGGTTCAAGAAACGCAGAGAAGATAAGAGACACCACTTGTGTGTAAAATTTTTTGTGGAAAATGAGCTGAGAGACTTGCTTAAACCTTTTCCAAAAGCCCGGCTTGAATGCCGCCACGAGATGAATTACAGCTTGTTTTTAATTCATCAAAAACGCGGGGAAGGTGAGGAGGAAATGTTCTCTTTTGCCTGGATTAAAATCACTTGGCGTCCCGAAATTGTTGAATTTTCAACTCGGGAAATGCGCCCGAAAGACCCACTAAAATGTTCCACAGATGAGATCTGCGATGCTGTTCGTAAAATAATGGCGTTTGTGGAGAGGTACAACACTGCTGGAACTTTTGCCATAACAATAAGGGAATGAGGTTTTTTGTAGCCCATTCCCTTTAACTTTTATAAAAATCAATTACTATCAAGAGCAAATGGGATTTGACAATAAAAGCTTATTTGGTAGTATATTATATAAGCTCGTTTGAGCTTTTATTATGTCGCGATCGCTTAAAAAAGGCCCTTATGTTGACATAAGGGTGCTTAAAAAAATAGAAGGCAAAAAACCACAAGATACTGGGGTTATTAAGACGTGGTCCAGGAGCTGTGTCATTTCTCCGGAGATGGTGGGTTTTATTTTTGGGGTACACAATGGCCGTGACCACATCGAAGTTTTGGTTTCCGAAGACATGGTCGGCCATAGATTGGGAGAGTTTTCCTTGACCCGCAAGTTTGTAAAACATGGAGGCAAGATGCAGAAAGATTTGGAAGCCAAGAAAAAGGAAGATGAAATAAACGCAGCCAAAGGAGCCAAAGAAGCAGTAGCGGCTAAAAAATAAAAAAATGAACGAAATAACAGCACAACTTAATGATTACAGACAATCACCAAGAAAGGTGAGAGTAGTAGCTAATGCCATAAAAGGTAAATCTGTCAAAGAAGCAAAAAGCCGTTTGGATTTTATAGTTAAAAGAGCTACCGGTCCTTTGCACAAGCTTTTAAACTCCGCAATAGCCAATGGCAAAAATTTGGGGGCAAACGCAGACAATCTTTGGGTTAAGTCGATCACCGTCAATGCCGGCAAAATATTATATAGACGCAGGCCGGTTTCTCATGGTTCGGCTCACACTATTCATAAACGTACAAGCCATGTAAGAATCGTTTTAGAAGAAAAACTCCCCAGAAAATAACATGACTCATACTGTACACCCATATGCTCATAGGCTAGGTATCATCCGCGATTGGCGATCGCGCTGGTTTGGCGTTAAGTCCAAATATAAAGAAAACTTGAAAGGAGATATTTTAATTTTTGAGTATTTAAAAAAGCGTTTGAAAAATTGTTTTGTGAATTCTATAGAAATTGAGAGGAATGTCAAAATTTTTAGAATTATTATAGAAACCTCTCGTCCTGGATTTATTATCGGCAGAAGCGGCGAGGGCATGGTCAAGCTGCGTGATGACATGATTCGTTTTATGAAGAAGCACGACATGAGCCTCCGGGAAGAGTTAAAAATAGATATAAAGGAAGTAAAATCGCCGGAATCGAGCGCTATGATAGTGGCTCAAATGGTTGCTGAAGGGCTTGAGAAGAGGCTGCCCTTCAGGAGGGTGGTGAAAACAATGATTGAAAAAGCTTTTGCCAATCGTGATGTAAAAGGCGTCAAAATAACTCTCTCTGGAATCATGGGCGGTTCAAATATGGCTAGAGTGGAGACCAAAAAAGTCGGCCGTATTCCCCTCCAAACTCTGCGAGCCGATATTGATTACGCTTTTTACGAAGCTCAGCTGCCGCTTGGAAAAATCGGCATAAAGGTGTGGATTTACAAAGGAGAAATTTTTAATAAGGATAAAAGCGTGAAATCTTAACCCAATATCATGTTATTCCCCAAAAAAGTTAAATACAGAAAGTGGCACACTATGCGCGAAAATCCAAAAAAAGTTGGACCAGCCACTCGCGGCATAAAAGTTTCTTTTGGCTCTCATGGACTGAAAGCTTTGGTTCCGGGCCGGATTACTTCCAAACAGATTGAATCAGCCAGAAAGGCCATTACCCACAACTTAGGCAAAACCGGCCGAGTTTGGATACGCATTTTCCCCGACATGCCTTTTACCAAAAAGCCGGCTGAGGTGAAAATGGGCAAGGGCAAAGGAGATATTGAAGGATATCTTGTCAGAGTTTTGGCCGGACAAGTTATGTTTGAGGTGGATGGTGCAACCTCTCCGGTAGCCGTTGAATCTTTGCGCAAAGGCGGCACTAAAATGCCCATAAAAACCAAAGTAGTCGCTAGAGAATAAATAAAAAATGAAAAAAGTACAAACACAAAAAAATAAAATTGATTTGATGAAAGATCTTAACGAAAAAATACTCTCTTTGCGGAATATTCGTTTCGGTATAGCCGGAAGCAAAAGCAAGAATGTTAAAGATCAAAGAAATATCAAAAGAGATATAGCCAGAATAAAGACAGCATTGAACGGAATAAATTTATAATCATGAATAATGAAAAAACAAAAAATAATACGGAGAAAAAAACAAACAGCAAAGTACTTAGTGGAATAGTTGTTTCGGATAAAATGAAAGATACTTGCACAGTCCTCATCACCAGATTTGTAAAGCACAAGAAATACAAAAAATATTACAAAGTAAGCAAAAAATTTAAAGTGCACGATGCCGGTAACACCAAAAAAGTTGGAGATAAAGTAGAAATAAAAGAAAGCCGACCAATATCAAAAGATAAGCATTTCATAATTGTATGATTCAACCAAGAACAATAGTAAAAATAGCCGACAACTCAGGCGCCAAAATAGGACGCGTTTTCAAGATACTCGGCAGCTCCAAAAAAAGATATGCCAAAATAGGCGAGCTGGTAATTTTTTCTGTCCAAAAAGCTGAACCTCGTAAAGAAATTAAGAAGAAGGCGGTACTTCTCGGTTTAGTGGTTCGCCAGAAAGCGCCACTGAGACGAAAAGATGGCTCTTACATTCGTTTTGATGAAAATGCTGTTATTGTAGTAGAACAGAAAAAAGGCGAGATTATTCCTAAAGCCGGACGCATATTTGGTCCGATCCCGAGAGAAATTGCCGAGTTGGGAATGCAGGCCATAGTATCTCTAGCACCTGAAGTAATTTAATATTATGAAAATAAAAAAAGGAGACAAAGTAATAGTGATCACAGGTAAAGACAAAGGTAAATCTGGCCTTGTACTGAGATCTTTCCCGAAACTTTCTCAAATTTTAATTGAGGGAGTAAATAAAAAGAAATTACACAAAAGGCCCAAAAAAAGCAATGAGAAAGGCAAAATTATAGAACAAGCGACACCTATAAATGTATCTAATGTTAAAAAGGTTACAAAATAATAACCCCATATGAAATTAATGAAAGAAAAAACAAAAGAATCATTCAAAGAACTCAAAGAAAAATTGGGGCTGAGGAATATTATGCAATCTCCCAAGATTGTCAAAGTGGTGGTCAATTCCGGTGTTGGTTCTTTTAGCGATAAAAAGAAGATAGATATCGTAATAGACAGACTGGCCAAAATCACCGGCCAGAAGCCAATCAAAAGGGGGGCCAAAAAATCGATTGCCACTTTTAAGTCTAGAGAAGGAGATATTGTTGGCGTGCAAGTCACTCTGCGTGGCGAAAAGATGTGGGGATTTTTAAATCGGCTTTTTCATATTGCTCTGCCTCGCACCAAAGACTTCAGAGGTATTTCTCCTCTTGCTGTAGATGAAATGGGCAATTACACTCTTTCAATCAAAGAACACATTGTTTTCCCCGAAACCGCCGATGAAGACCTCAAAGATGTTTTCGGCTTCTCCGCCACCATCGTCACCAGTCTTAAAAATAAATCCGACGCCTTGGAATTTTTCAAAGCATTAGGATTTCCTTTCAAGAAAACTGCAGAGAAGAAATAATTTTTAATGTGCAATAAATAATCCGATAACGCGCTTGGTGCCGGCGGAGAGGAGGACGCGGCGAGCTTCGGCTAAACTGGCGCCGGTGGTGTAAACGTCATCTAAAACTATTACTACTCTATTTTTTATAATTTTATTTTCTGCTTCCATAGAATTCATTATATTTTTCATTCTTTCTTCTCTGTTCAATTCAGTCTGTCTTTTGGTCTCACGTATCTTTTTTAAGGTATCATAAGAAACCTCAATATTCTCTCCGCCTAATTTTTTTATTTCTTTGACAAGTTCCTCACATTGATTAAAGCCCCTCTTCTTTTTCTCTAACTTGCTCATCGGCATCGGCACAAGGAGCGGGGAAGAACCTTCAAAAAGAGCGATTTCAGAAGAAATATCCACTATCTCTTCATACAAATATATTGCAATCTTTTTTCTTAAACTAGCATTGTTTTTGTATTTTATTGATTTGACAATAAGTCTGACTATTTTATTTTGATAATCGAAAAGAACGAAAATATCTTTTGAATAAACGGCTGATTTGGGCAGAAGATCTCGCATTACTCCCGTTGGTAAATTTAAAAGTTTTTGTATTTTAATATCTTCCGGCACCAAGATATTCTGGATAAATCCCAATATTTTTTCTACCCAACTTTTGATTAACTTTAATAAGGGCATTGTGTTATTATAATAATACACTATGAGTTTTATTTCTGATATTTTCAAAAAGAAAAACACCAGCGCTTTGGGCATTGATATCGGCTCTTCTTCCATCAAGGTGGTGCAACTTAAAAAGAAAGGAGATAAGGCGATACTGGAAACTTACGGTGAACTTTCACTTGGTCCTTATGGCGGAGTATCTATAGGGCAGTCCACCAATTTAGCTACTGATAAAATAGTGCAGGCCATGAATGATTTGTTGGCTGAAAAAGAGGTTGCTATCACCACCAAAGCTTGCGGTCTAGCCATTCCTTTTAAAGCCTCACTGCTTTCTATTATAGAAATGCCCGCTATAAGCCAAAAGGAGCTTGCCTCGATGGTGCCTATTGAAGCTCGCAAATATATTCCGGTGCCCATATCAGATGTCACCATTGACTGGTCCATCATACCCAAGTCGGAAGTTGAAGAAAATATTTCAAATGAAAAAGATAAAATCAAAGGGAAAACGTTAAACATTCTGCTGGTAGCTATTCACAATAATATTATCAATCAATACAAGGAAATTATTTCCAGAACCGAGCTTGAATCCAAATTTTTTGAGATAGAAGTGTTTAGTTCCATGAGGGCGATACTGGAGGGAATAAAAGGACCCATTATGATTTTTGATATGGGGGCTTCAACTACCAAATTATATATGGTAGAGAGAGGCCTGATTCATCATTCTCACACTATAAACAGAGGTTCTCAAGATATAACGGCAAATATTGCCAGAACTCTCAATGTTTCCGTAGAAGAAGCAGAAGTCATGAAAAGGTCCATCGGCATGGGTAAAACGGCAGATGGCAATGATCTTTCAGAGACAATATCTGTGGTTGCTGATAGCATATTTGCTGAAGCTAACAGGTTTTTATTTGAATTTCAGAAAAATAAGAACCAAAATATAAAATCGCTATTTTTGACCGGCGGCGGGTCTGCACTCAGGGGGTTTAGGGATTTGGCGGCTCAAAATTTCAAAGTGGAAGTAATTTCCGGCAATCCATTTGAAAAAGTAGAAGTGCCGGCCTTTCTTGAAAATATTTTGAAAGAAACCGGTCCCGAATTTACCGTGGCCGTCGGCGTCGCTCTGCGTTGCTTGGGGGAGTTATAAAAAATAAAGTAATCAACAGTGGCATATTGACAAAGTATCTACTTTGGCTATAATGGCTACTATATGAGTCAGACAGTATTTACAGCCAAAGAGGCAAAAAATAATTTCGGCCGGCTTTTAGACGAAGCTCGTCGTTCCCCTGTTACCATAAACAAAAATGGCAGAAAAGTGGCGGTTCTTATTTCAAAAGAAGACTATTCTCACTATGAAAACTTTGAAGAAATTATAGATGCCTATTGGGGCAAAAAAGCTAAACTAGCCGAAAAAGGAGGTTTTTTGACTGTTGCCGAAAGCAAAAAATTTATAGATTCCGTATTAAATGCTAAAAGTTAAATTATCAAAATTATCCAAGAAGTTTGTAGAAAAGCTTCCTTTTAAGCATAAGAGACAAATTCTTGAGAAAACTTTAAGTTTAGCAAAAGATCCATTGCCTCCGGACAGCAAGCCTTTAAAGGGATTTTTAGGATTCTTTCGCACTGATATAGGCGAATACAGAATCATATATAAAATTTTTGAACCAGATGTGATTATCTACCTGATAGGCAAAAGAAATGATGACGAGGTTTATCGCAAATTTAAAAGGCTTTTTAATTAAAAGTAATCAACAGTATTTATTTACACTTGTGTATCTTTATAGAGTATAATAATTGTTGAATTATGGCGCAAAATTTTCAATCATCTTTTATTCCCAAAGAGCCGATAACGACATCGGAAGTTTTCAAAAAGAAAAAGACTGGCATTGTAGGTGTCTTGGTTGTTTCTTTGTTTATTTCTTCAATAGTTATCTCTGTGGCTATGTATATTTATGAAGGCATTATAAAAAGTGATATTCAAAGTTTGCAGTCACAGCTGGCTGACGCCGATAAAAATATAGACGTAAAAACAATTGACGAAATGTCGCAGTTCAGCCAAAAATTAAGCGCAGCCAAGACTATAGTCCTCAAACATCAAGTGTTGTCAAGGTTTTTGGAATCCCTCGCTTCTTCAACGGTCAGTTCGGTCCAATTTACCGACTTTAGTTACAACAATCTAGATAATGGCGATCTCTCTGTCGCTCTAAAAGGCAAGGCCACAAGTTATGCCAGCATTGCTTTGCAAGAGAGCATATTTTCCCAAAATAAATATTTTAAGTCAATCTCATTTTCAAATTTGACTTTGGCAGACAAAGGTTTGGTTTCTTTCGATTTAAACATTTCGGTTAACCCGCAAATTTCCACTTACTCACCATCAAATTTGCCATAAATATAAAATCATGAGCGGCATTTCAATAATTGCATACTTGGTACTCACTCTCTCCATAGGGTATGCTTTTATTTATTCTTCACTTGGGAATATAAATACGCTCTTGGATCAAAAACAAAAATACGCAGACTCTCTGGAGATGGTCAATAACATTGAAAGCAAAAAAGAGGACCTGCTGAAGAAGTTTAATGCAATATCCGATGATGACAAGAAAAATATAGATACTGTTTTGCCAAGCTCTCTGAATTTTGTAAGATTAATTTCCCAAATTGATGCGGTAGCGGCCAATTATGGCATATCAATAGATAGAATTTCTTCAAAAGATGTTAGTCCTTCCGTTGGAACTTCGATAGAAAATGCGGCCCCCTCGGAAACTTATCAGTCTTCAATTATCGGTTTCTCTTTTATTGCTTCGTATGATAAATTCAATGCTTTTTTGAGTGATTTGGAGAAAAGTTTGCGGATTTTGGATATTAAGTCTGCAAATTTGGGGGTTCAGCAAAATGGATTATATTCGTATAATGTTGAATTTGAAACATATTGGCTTAAATAATTATGAAAAATTCAAAAAATAAACGCTCTGTTATTTTGGCCATAATCCTTTTTGGGCTTCTTGTTCTGGCCTATAAGGTTATATTTGCTCCGTCTGACAGTTCATTAAGCGATGAAAATGTTGTCGCAAGCACAAGAGTCGAGGGAATACTCAAAGAAATTGAAAGCATAAACTTTGATACAAGCATAATAGAAAACCAAAACTTCAAATCTCTCAAAAGCTTTGAGACTCCTCTTATATCTTTGCCGGTTGGCAGGAAAAATCCTTTTTCGGCATCCTCTGGTTCAAATTAATTTTCTGGATCATCATGAGTATTTTAGATGTTCTTGTAAAACAAGGTGTAATTGAAACTAAAGACCTTTCTTCAATAAGGGGTAAAATTAATTCCTCCGGGGAAGATATTGAGAGTAAACTGCTCGCTTTCGGTGTGAGCGAAGAAGATATTCTAAGAGCCAAGTCCGAGTATTATGGCATACCTCTAAAGAAAATTGATGTTTCTTTGATAGAAAATAAAAGCCTTGATTATATTCCGGAGGAAGCGGCTGTTTATTATCAGTTTGTACCCATTGCAGTAAATGACGGGGTTTTGGAGGTTGGGGTAATTGATCCTGATAATATTGCGGCTCGCGATGCTCTCAATTTCATATCATCCAAAATAAATTTGCCGTTCAAAACGTTTATCATATCTGTCGATGATTTCAATAAAGTCATAAATTTATATAAAGGACTCTCGGGCGAGGTGACTAAAGCGCTCTCTGAACTTGAGACTGATTTTGTCACTGGAGTGGAGGGAAATGAAGAAATCTCAAAAGAAAATAAAAAAGAAAAATCACCGGAAGTTGAAGAAGAAGGCGAAAATGATCTAAACACGTCTGAAAACAAAGGCACCAGAATTATTGAAAACGCTCCGGTGACAAAAATAGTAGCTACTGTCTTGAGATATGCTATTGATGGTCGGGCCTCTGACATTCACATAGAGCCGACCGCTTCCAACGTCCGCATCAGATTTAGAGTGGATGGCATTATGAATACCAGCATTGTCTTGCCTATGCGGGTGCATAGCGCCGTGGTAGCCAGAATTAAAATTATGTCCAATATGCGTCTTGACGAAAAGAGAAAACCGCAGGATGGTCGCTTTAGCGCTAAATTGAATGAAAGAAAAGTAGATTTCCGAGTCTCAACCTTTCCGACTTATTTTGGCGAAAAGGTAGTTATTCGTATTTTGGATCAAGAAAAAGGCATAAAGAAACTAAGCGAACTGGGTCTCTCCAAGAAAAACTTAGAGCAGATTATGAATGCTATAAATCGGCCCTACGGCCTCATACTCATATCCGGCCCTACCGGCAGCGGTAAATCTACCACTTTGTACGCCATGATGAATGAAGTTGATAAAGACCACAAAAACGTCCTTTCTCTTGAAGATCCGATTGAATACAACATGGAAGGCATGAGTCAGTCTCAAGTTATGCCGGAAATCGGCTACACTTTTGCCTCCGGTCTCCGTACTACTTTGCGACAAGATCCAGACATCATAATGGTCGGTGAGATTCGAGACAAAGAAACAGCCCAGCTTGCCATTCAGGCGGCTCTTACCGGACACTTGGTTTTTTCAACCATCCACACCAACAATGCCATAGGCGTAATCCCTCGTCTTATTGATATGGGTATAGATCCGTATCTCATTGCTCCGACACTGGTCTTGGCTATCGCTCAGCGGCTGGCAAGATCATTTGCTCCGGGGCGGGCAAGCCGATACCGATTGATGCAAGCATAAAAATGATGATAGATAAGCAATTTGAGGATTTGCCGGAAACTTACAAAAAAGAAATCAAATTCGGCAAACAGCTTTATGAAATTTCTCCGGGTCCAAACAGTCCCAGTGGCGTCAGTGGCCGAGTGGCTATCATGGAAGTGTTGGAAATGGACAAGGAATTGGAAGGGATCATTCTCAAAAATGCGACTGAACAAGAAATTTGGAAATATGCCAGGGACAAGGGTATGCTCACTATGAAAGACGATGCTCTTATAAAAGTTTTCAACAAAGTTATTCCATTTGAAGAATATAATACTTTTTAAAATAGTGTATAATTTGTCTATATGACCGAAGAAGAAAAAAAATATAAAATAATAATAGTGGATGATGATGATTTTTTGGTCAATATGTATGCTACCAAGTTTGGCAACAGCGGTGTTACTGTTGATGCCTGCAAATCGGGAGAACCTCTCTTAGAAAAATTAACCGCCGGGACAAAAGCCGATTTGATACTTCTAGATATTGTAATGCCGAATATGACCGGCATAGAAGTACTCAGAAAAATGCGTGAACAAAAGTTGGGGGAAGGGATTCCTATCGTGATGCTCACCAATCAAAATGACGAGAAAGACATAAGCGATACTAAAAAACTGGGTGTTGCCGGTTATATAGTTAAATCAGCAGCAACACCAAGCGAAGTAGTAAACGAAGTAATGAGTATTATTAAAAGTTCAAAAAATTAGTTTTTAAATATTATTTTTATGGAAGATTTAGATGCACTTTTAGAACTTTTGGTTAAAGAGGGAGCTTCAGATTTGCATATTTCTGAAGATAGAAATCCGTTCATTAGAGTTGCCGGCCATCTTATGCCTTTAGCCAAATATCCCAAATTCACCAAGAGTTTAATGAGTAATATTTTAGACAAAACTCTTTCTGATTTGAAAAAGAGTACATTTAAATCTTCTCAAAGCGCCGACTTTGCTTATAGTTATAAAAAAGAAAGATTCAGAGTTCATGCATTTATGGATCAGCAAAAAATATGTATAACTTTCCGCCACATTCCATCCAAAATACCGTCACTTGCCGATTTGAATCTTCCGGAAAGTTTAGTTGATTTTGTCAGATTAAAATCAGGTTTCTTTCTGGTGGTTGGCCCCACCGGACACGGCAAATCAACTACCCTCGCTTCTTTGGTGGAAATGATAAATAGTGAGAGATTGGAAAATATAATCACCATAGAAGATCCGGTAGAATATTTATTTACTCCCCAAAAATCCATTATTCACCAAAGAGAAGTTGGTATAGACACCCCGAGTTTTGCATCCGCTTTGCATGATTCTTTCAGAGCCGATGTTAACGTGATAATGGTTGGTGAGATGAGGGATCCAGATACTATGTCCACTGCAGTTTCGGCGGCCGAGACGGGGCACTTGGTGTTTTCCACTTTGCACACCAACAGCGCGGCCCAAACAGTAGATCGCATTATAGACTCATTTGCCGCTGATCAACAAAATCAGATTCGCATTCAACTTGCCTCCTCGCTTTCCGGCATCTTTTCTCAGCGCCTTATCCCCAAAATATCAGGCGGCCTCATTCCGGCCTATGAACTTATGATAAACAATACAGCCGTTTCCAACCTGATCCGAGACAAGAGAACCCATGAATTAAATACCGTGATCGAGACCAGTTCCGGGGAAGGTATGATCGATTTCAACAGATGCTTAGTAGAAAAAATAAATAAAGGGGAAATTAGCATCGAAAATGCTTATCTTTACTCAACCAATCCGCAATCTTTAGAAAAGATGCTATAAAACTTTATGCTTTTTTTATATAAAACAATCAACAAAAACGGAGAGAGAGAAGAGGGCAGCATAGAAGCTTTAAATATGGATGTGGCCATTGTGTCGCTCCAAAGGAAGGGTTTGGCCGTCTCTTCCATTAAGCCAAAAGATGAAAGTGACGGAGACATACTCAAAAAAATTCCTTTTCTGAACAAAGTTTCCAACAAAGACATCGTTATTCTTTCGAGACAGATGTCCACCCTTTTTGAGGCGCAAGTGCCGGCCTTGCGGGTTTTTAAACTTATTGGTACTGAAGCGGAAAATCCCACCCTAAGAAAGCATTTGCTTGCGGTGGTGGATGATTTGCAGGGGGGCGCTTCAATATCGGCTGCTCTTTCCAAACACCCCGATATATTCTCGGACTTTTATGTCAATATGGTCAAAGCTGGAGAGGAATCTGGCCATATAGATCAAACTTTTTTGTATTTGGCTGATTATATGGACCGCACTTATGAAATCACATCCAAAACCAAAAATGCTCTGATTTATCCGGCCTTTGTCGTCTTTACCTTTATCTCCGTTATGATCCTAATGTTTA
>CAWJAC010000005.1:0-167158 GCA_963840745.1 Candidatus Zambryskiibacteriota bacterium
CCTCATTATAGAAGAGGATTGTGGAAGCCATGAAGGCATCGTGCTCAGTAAAATAACGTCTTCCGGTATTGAAGTGTCAATTGCTAAAATCGCCAAAGGCAGATTTTTGGCAGAAGATGTAAAAGATAAGGATGGAAATGTGTTGTTTAAAAGAAATCATTTTCTTTCTCGTGATGACGCCGCCAAAATAGAAGCAGCTGGTATTTCTGAAATATTAGTGAGATCGCCTCTTACCTGCAAAACTTTAGATGGCATCTGTATTCACTGTTATGGAGCCGACTTGGGTAAAAACAAAATAGTAGAACTCGGAGAAGCTGTCGGTACGGTGGCCGCTCAAGCTATCGGCGAACCAGGCACTCAGCTGACTATGAGAACATTCCATGCCGGAGGTACAGCTTTGGTTGGCGGCGATATTACTCAAGGATTGCCGAGAGTGGAAGAAGTTTTTGAAAACAGATTGCCTAAAAATCCGGCTATGATTTCAAAAGTAGACGGCATTGTCAGCGAAATAAAAACCGACGGCAAAGATAAAATAATAATAATTCTGCCGGAAGAAGGAGAGAAATCCCTGCCTGGTAAGCAGACAAGTAAGGCTAAAAACAATACCGAATATCCGGTAAATTACCACCGAGTAGTTTTGGTTAAAGTGGGTGATAAAATAAACAAGGGTGATTTTCTGACCGACGGCTCAGCCGATCTCGATGAACTCTTCAAATATGCCGGCAAAGAAAAAACTCAAAATTATATCATTCATGAAATAACAAAAATATATGAACTTCAGGGAGAGCCGGTTTCCAGAAAACATATTGAGATTATCATCAAACAAATGTTCGGGAGAAGAAAAGTGAAAGCTCCGGGAGAGACCAGATTTTCTCAAGGAGACATTGTTTCTCACGCCGATTTCCTTTTGGAAAATGAGATAGCCAAAAAAGCCGGCAAAGAAGAGGCTAAAGCGGAAGCTCTGCTGCTCGGCATTACTGAAGTTTCTCTTTCCAGAAAAAGCTTTCTCTCCTCAGCTTCATTCCAACATACAACTAGAATGCTTATTCAAAACGCCCTGCGCGGCACCGAAGATGAGCTCAAAGGCCTCAAAGAAAACGTCATCATCGGCAGGTTAATCCCAGCCGGTTCTGGTTTTCCCGGCAGTCCGAAATACGAAATGATCAAAGAACTGCAAAAGGAATTGGATCAAGAAATTAAAATATGTCTACGAATGTAGAACAAATAAAGGAACGTTTGAGCATTGTGGATGTTATATCTTCATATATAAAGGTGGAAAAGGCGGGTATTAATTTTAAGGCTAAATGTCCATTTCACAACGAAAAAACACCATCCTTTTTTATATCACCGGTGAGACAGAGCTTTTACTGTTTCGGTTGCGGTGAGAAAGGGGACATCTTTTCGTTCGTTGAAAAATTTGAAGGTTTGGATTTTAAAGGAGCACTCGAAACCTTGGCTGACAGAGCCGGTATAAAATTAGAGAAATTTAAAAGCGAGGATGTTTTGGGCAAAGAAAAAAATGAGAAAGATAAATTATTTGAAATAATGGAGGAAGCCACAAAAATTTATGAAAAAGAGCTTATGGAAAACAAAGCCATTTTGAAATATCTGGAAAAAAGAGGGTTGAATTCGGCTTCCATTTCAAAATGGAGATTGGGATTTGGTAAGGATGAATGGAGAAGTTTGCACGACTATTTAATTAGTAAAGGATTTACTGAAAGGGAAATGTTTGAGGCTGGACTCATCAAGCAATCGGAAACAAGCCTCTTGCATTCAAACTCGGCAATTTCGGGAGCGGGACGCTATGACACATTCAGAAATAGAGTTATGTTTCCAATTTGTGATGCCTCCGGCAAAGTGATTGCTTTTTCCGGCCGAGCGATGAAAGAAGATGACAAGACCCCGAAGTATCTAAACTCACCGGAGACAAAATTATTTTATAAGTCAGAGGTGTTGTATGGATTCAATGTGGCAAAGAATTACATCCGCAAAATGGATTACGCGGTTTTGGTGGAGGGGCAGATGGATTTGATCATGTCCCATCAAGCTGGCATTTTAAATACCGTCGCTTCTTCAGGGACCGCCTTGACCGAACTTCATTTGAAAAAAATCCAAAAACTTTCAAACAGAGTAATTATCGCTTACGATTCAGATTCGGCCGGAGAAAAAGCTTCAGCAAGAGCTGCCGAACTCGCATTGTTTTTAGGAATGGAAGTAAAAATCGCTTCACTGCCCAAAGGAGAAGACCCGGCATCAGTCGTGAAGGACAATCCCAAAAAATGGAAAGAGGCCCTCAAGGAATCCGAGCATTTTATAGATTTAGCGTTAAATAAAGCGGTGAGTGGAAATAGCAGCAGAAATTTGGCTAAAGAAGTTATAAAAAATATTTTACCTTTAGTTTCTTTGCTTAGAAGTGATATAGAAAAAACGCAGTTTGTAAAAAAAATAGCTTTGAAAATGAAAGTGGGGGAAGAAGCAGTTTGGAGTGATTTTGAAAAAATAGACAAAGCTAAAAAAGCGGGGAGCAAAAGTTTGTTAAATTATAAAGATGACAAAGAAGCTTTTATGCTTGAGGTTGAAAAATATATTACAAAAGAAGATATCAAAAAAAATTCAGTGGATGCGTCAAAAAGGATAGAGTTAAAAAATTTAAAACAAAAACTTCAGGAGACAGCGATACTTCTTGATGATAAAGATATTTCAAAAAAAGAAGAAAAGGAAGCTAAAGCGGAATTTGAAAAAATACAGAAGCAGATTAAAGAACTTAATAATTAGTTATAATTTATAAAATAAGATGGCCAAGAAAAATAAAAAAAACAAAAAGACAAAACCGAGCCGACAAAAAAAGGTCAGACGCCCTAAAGTGCTATCTAAAAAAAGAAAGACTAAAAGAGTCGCTAAAAAAGCCATCCGCAAAGCAAACAAAAAAAATTCATCAGAAACCAATGCTAAAAAAGCGGCTTTGATAGCCAAGGGCAAGGAGCGTGGCTTTATAACTTATGATGAGATTTTGAAAGAATTTCCGGCTATTGAAGACAATGTACAGCTCCTCGAAGAAATCTATGACGAATGTGCCGTTGCCCAGATAGATATTCTTGAAGGCGGCAGGTTGCTTGACGAGGCCTCTTCCGGTAAAGCTAAAGACCATTTCAAAGATGAATCATATGATTCCATTCAGATGTATCTTAAGGAAATCGGTCAACATTCGCTTATTTCCGGCGCGATGGAAAAAGAGCTCGCCAAAAGAATATTGGATGGTGATGGGGAAGCTAAAAATATTTTGGCCAGAGCTAATCTTCGTCTGGTGGTTTCTATTGCCAAAAAATATGTCGGCCGAAGCCAAGATCTGACATTGCTCGACCTTATCCAGGAAGGAAATCTCGGGCTATTCAAAGCAGTTGATAAATTTGATTACACTAAAGGATATAAATTTTCCACTTACGCCACTTGGTGGATCAGGCAAGCTATAACTAGAGCTTTAGCCGACCAATCTAGAACCATCCGAGTGCCGGTGCATATGGTAGAAACTATCGCTAAATACAAACAAGTGGTCAGAAGGCTTTCGCAAGATTTGGGTAGGGATCCGTTGTCGGAAGAAATTGCGGTGGAGATGGGTCTCGAACCGGAGAAAATTTATATGATTGAAAAAATCGATCAAGGCACTGTCTCTCTTGAAACGCCGGTGGGAGATGAGGACGACAGCAAGTCAACCTTAAGCGATTTTGTGGCAGACGAAAAAATCACCGCCCCCGATCAAGACTCAAACCGCCGCATCATCCGCGATCAACTGCAAGAAATATTGGCCGACTTGCCACCAAAAGAGAAGAAAATAATTGAAATGAGAAACGGACTTTTGGACGGTGTCTTTCACACTCTAGAAGATGTAGGTAAGGAATTTGGCGTCACTCGCGAGCGCATCCGCCAAATCGAAGCTAAAGCTCTTGAAAAAATGCGCCAGCACGAAAAAATCAAACGTCTGCAGCATTTTTTGTAAAAGTTAACGGCTCAAATACCAGGTATTTGAGCCGTTAGAAAAATGGCAACATTAGTGGGCAACAGCCGCTCGCTCGTGTCGAGTCTCGCGAGCATTGATGCGGCGCAAAAGCTCACAATGAGCTTTTGAAAACATTTTGAGCATAAGCAAATCGTTTTGATCAAACTCTTTGCCAAGCTTATTCGCTTCATTAATTTGTTGATTGAGATCTTCTATTGCGCTCTCAATCACAATCAATCTGAAGCAGTCTGCCAGATCGGCAAACCACTCTTTGACTCCCAAAAAGAACTTATTCATGATATATTTCTCCTATTCATGATTATAACATATTTAAAACGCAAAGCAAATGCTTACCCAAAAATTCAAAACAGAATATACCAAATTGAATTCTAAACAAAGGGAAGCGGTAGATACTATTGAAGGGCCGGTGATGGTTATAGCCGGCCCCGGCACAGGCAAGACAACCATTTTGACTTTGCGTATTGCAAATATATTGCTTAAGACAGATACACCGCCGTCTGGTATTTTAGCTCTGACTTTCACAGACGCCGGAGTCAAAGCCATGCGCACAAAGCTTAAAGAAATAATAGGCGAGAGGTCTCTTGAAGTTCCTATTCACACCTTCCACGGTTTCGCTGCATCCATAATTGCAGAATTCAGCGACCATTTTCCGCATCTCTCAAGATCGAGACAGATAACCGACATTGAGTCCGAAAAACTGATCCGTGAAATTCTAAAAGAAAATAAGTTCGCCAAATTGAGACCCCTCGGCGAGCCGGATTTTTATGTCTCAAAAATAATAAGAACCATGAGCGATTGCAAACAAGAAGCTTGGACACCAGAGATGCTTAAAAGTTTTGGCAAAGAAGAAATAGGGAGAATTAAAGAAGATCCTGATTCAATTTCAAACCGGGGGGAAAGTAAAGGCAAATTAAAAGGCGAGACACTGAAAAGAATTGAAAAGTGCGAGAGAACTATTTTGTTTGCCGATGTTTATGATATTTATGAGGCGAGAAAAAAAGAAGAGAGAAAAATGGATTTTGATGATTTGATTTTTGAACTTTTGCAAACTTTGCACAAAGACAAACTGCTTTTGCAGATACTTCAGGAAAAATTTTTATACATACTCCTAGATGAGCACCAGGATACTAATGACTCCCAAAATATGATAGTGCGTATTATGGCCGATTTTTTTGAATCTCCTAATCTTTTTGTGGTGGGAGATGAAAGGCAGGCCATTTATAGATTCCAAGGGGCATCGGTTGAAAACTTTTTGAGCTTTCAAAAAATATGGAGCGATATGAAAGTTATCCCGCTCTCCGATAATTACCGATCCCATCAAGGTATTTTGGACGCTTCTTTTAAAATGATAGAGCAAAATTATGCCGAGAATGAACATAAAAATCTGAGAGTAAAATTGAAATCCGGCAAAAAAGACAAAGCCCGCCCGCTCGATATTGTAGAAGCGCCCGACAGAGAGACCGAGGAATCTCACCTCGTAAAAAAAATAAAAAATATAACAGAAAACGATCAGGACAAAACGATAGCGATAATCGTAAGGAGAAATAGCGATGTCGCTAGAATAATATCGCTACTTGAAGATAACGAGATTGAAGCTTCTGCTGAAAGAGGAGCCAATATCTTCTCACACCCAGTTGGCGATCTTTTCTTCTCTCTTATTGAATTCCTGGTCGATCCTTCAAAGACAGAGTGCCTGGCTCAAACTTTTGCCGGAGGATTATGGGGGGCAAACTTTGCAGAACAGACTAATTTTATAAAAATTGCCAGAAGCGGAAACATCAAAGAAATTTTAAATAAAATACCTGTCATTTCCAAATTAATAAAAGAGATGAGTCGCTCCGGTATAACCCAGTATCTGACCTTGGCAGCAGATTTATCCGGATTTACAAAGATTGCCGCCAGAGATCCGCTGGGAGTAGAAGTCTGGCGGAGCATATTCTCACTTGCTCAAAACATCGCAGAGACAAATAACATTGAAAATCCACGAAAACTTATAGAGGAACTTTTGGCTTACAAAAAGTCAGCTGAACAGAGAACCATAAAAATAAAAACGGGTAAGGCGGATAGCCGGGTAACCATAATGACGGCGCACGGCTCCAAAGGTTTGGAGTTTGACTATGTTTTCTTGCCTTATGCCGTGGAAGAAACCTGGATCAATAAAAATCGCTCCTCCTTTTTTGTTCTACCAAGAGAAAAAGAGGAAGGGGATAATATTCGAGACGAAAGGCGACTCTTTTATGTCTGTCTCACTCGCGCGAGATCACATGTGTCCATAAGTTTTTCTTCAGAAGACGAGACTGGAAGGGCGCTTACTCCTCTGCGTTTTTTAGACGAACTTGATTCCGCCTTTGTATCAAAAATAAATATTAAAAAAGAAGAGGGAACTCGCATCCTGCAAAATATAGATAAATTAGAATCTAGAAGAAACAACGAACAAATAGAATATGCTAAAAATGCGCTTCTGGAAAACGGTCTTTCGGTTACGGCTTTAAACCATTTCGTAAACTGCCCGAGCGAATTCTTTTATAAAAGTATTTTGAAATTGCCCGAACCGCAGACCGCCTCCTCTGAAAAAGGCAACGCCATGCACGAAGCCATGGCCAATGTGTGGCGAGCGGGAGGAGTCCTCACCGAAAAAGAAATTACCAAAATAATAATCTCCACTGTCAAAAATTATTTCAAACACTCGCTTCTGCCTTCATTTGAAAAAGAAACTATTCTAGATGAGCTCTTAACAAACGCACCTAAAGTTGCCACTGCCCTTGGCTGACCATTTCAATCAGACCGGCTCTGTGGCAGCAGAAAAATGGGTTGAGGCTCCTTTCAATTACAAAAAAAATTTAATAAATTTGCATGGCCGCCTTGACGCTATTATTGACGACTTCGCTAAAGCTACGCCGGGAAAAGAAAATAAGATATTGGTTTTTGATTATAAAACTCGCGAAGCTATGAGTGCCAATGCTATAAAGGGCGAAACTAGATCATCTGAAAGAGCAAACAGTGGCAATTACTTCCGTCAGCTTGTTTTTTATAAAATTCTTTTGGAAGGTAACCGTAGGTTTAAAGAAAAAATAATAGAGCCGGCTTTGGTTTTTGTAAAGCCGGACAGCAAAGGCAGATGTCCTACCATTTCTCTGCCCATAGAAAATTCAGATGTTGAAAAAGTAAAATTAGAAATAAATTCTTTGATAGAAAGCGTTTGGTCCGGAGCCATCTCAACCGCCACCTGCCCCGACAAGACTTGTCAGTATTGCGGACTTAGAAAATTAACTTTGCAAAATTAGGTCAATGACAGATTTGAGGGAAGCGTAAGGATAAGCGCCGTCGATCGGATAATATTGATTAGTTTTGGTGTCTATAATGATACTATACGGAGTGCCGGCAATGCCGAGTTCTTGCGCATTTTGAATATCAAAATTTACCCTTGGATCAAACTCGCCACTCCCCAAACAAGTATCAAATGCAGTGGAAGAAAGTCCGATTCCGGTTGCTATGTTGGTGAGTTCTTTTGGATCCAAACCATTATTTGATGGAGTAATTTCGTAAATTTTATCTGTGTATTCCCAAAATTTGCTGTTACCCCCGATGTTCCCGGCGCATTCAAGAGCCACCGCTTCATTGAAAGATTTGGAATGAAGTTCGGCGATAGGATAATGTCTATAAACCCAAGCAACATTTCCGTCTTGGCCGTAATTTTGCATGATTGAGAGCATGGTGGAATGGAACATTTTGCAGTATGGACATTCGGTATCAGAATATTCAACCACCAAAACTCTGGCTTTAGGACTTCCCAAAATATGATCGTTGGCATCTATGGGACGGATAATGCCGGAAAGATTTTCGGATTTGGCCTGCTGCTGCTGGGTTGGAGTGGGATTCACCTTTGGTTATCTGGCCGTTTAAATAAATACCCCGGCAATAAGCAGTCCAGCTAAAACAATCGATATTGGCAGTGATAATTTTTCAGACATGAGAGTATTGTATCATACTAAAATGGCAGAGTGTAATTGAGAGTAAAGGAAGGATTGGGGAATATCCCAATCGGAAGTGTCTAATTTGACCTCATTTAAATTTCGGGCCTTCTTTGAAAATAAGTTTGCCTTCTTTGAGAGCATATTCGTACAAATCTTTAGTGATACGAACATCATCCAGACAATATTTTTTTACTTTATCCACCTCGCCATCCCTCCACCATCTTATAGCATCCAATCCATGGCCGCTTTTATTTACTCCCAAAGTGCCTTCGGCAATTTGATCCAATTTCATTCTTCGACCGGCTGATTTATGCATTTCTTTCAAAAGATCCAAACTTTTTATCTTAAACAAATCGCCGGGATAATATTTATTGAGAAGAGGAATATCAAAATGGTCGCCGTTAAAGGTGATGAACATGTCTACATTTTCAAGTATAGGCCAAAGTTTGCCAAATTCTTCTTGGGTAAATGTGCTGTATTTGTCTCCTTCATATTCGTAAATACCAACAACCGAAATAGTCAAATCAGACCGGATCGTTTGACCCGACTTCCTGAAAAATATTTGATGTTTCTATGTCAAAAACAATTTTTTTCATCAAACATTTTTCAAAAATTTAATAATTTCATCAATACTTCCAAATTTTTCTTTTCTAGTTTCGGTATTCCTAACTGTGAAATTTTTACTTTTTAATTCCTCAGAACCAATGGTAGTGACAAAAGGAATATTTCTTTTATCCAATGACTTAAGCTGGTCGGAAAGTTTTTTGCCTGAAATATCAACCGCCACATTTATTTTATTTTCCCTGAACTTTTCAGCTACTTTATAAACTTCCTTTACTTTGGTCTCGGGAGCCACACAAATATAAAGATCGGTAGTGGAATCTATTTTTGGTAATAATTTATGAGTTTCCAAAAAATCTCTAATAGTCACATCCCCCATACCAAAACCAAAAGCAGGAACTTTTTGATTAGTAAAAGCAGCGACCAAATCGTCATACCGGCCACCACCAAAAAGAGAGCGCGGATTTTCTTTATTAGTATCAAAGACTTCAAAAACCACGCCGGTATAATAATCAAAACCGCGAGTTATACTCGGGTCAAAAACTAAATTTGAAATGCCGCTCTCTCGCAATGTTTCAATTATTTTATTTAAATTTTTGGCAGCTAAACTTTCATTCATCATAGTAAAAAGCCCTTCGCCAAAATAAAGATTCTCCAATAAATCTTGAGCTTTTTTTCGTCTATGAGAGCTATCATTGAGTGCCTAAAATCGTCATCCGACATTTTGCCCTTTTTATCAATCAATCTGTAAACAAACTGCCTCTGATCATTTTCTATGTTTATCTTTTTTAAAATATCATCCAAGAGGGGACGGCTGTTTATTTTTATTTGAAAGTCTTTTTCTTCTGCTCCAAATTTTTTCATGATATCGGAAGCTATGGAAATAACTTCCACCTCAGCCCAAAAATCGGAGATGCCAAAAATATCCACATTGAGCTGCCAGTGTTCGCGCAAACGGCCACGCTGCGGCTTCTCATATCTAAAAAGATTGGGAATAGAATACCAGCGGATGGGAGAGGGCAGTTCTTGAAGTTTACCGGCAATCATCCTTGCCACAGTCGGAGTCATCTCTGGACGCAGAGCCACCTCGCGGCCACCGCGATCCACGAAAGAGTAAATTTGTTCATTTACAATTTCCTCACTTGATGATTTAGCTTTATAAAGTCCAAAAGGTTCCAGTATAGAGGCGCCATATTCTTCATAGCCCCAGGAGCGTGCTGCACTGCTCATCACTCCAAAAATATAGTCTTGCACCGCTTGATCTGGCGGATAAAAATCCCGTACTCCTTTATAACTTTCAGTTGATATTTTTTTGTCTCCAATGCCGAACATCTTGCTATATATTATAAGAAATCTGTGTCAAAACACAAGGAATATGTTATAAATAATGAGTTGTAATAAATGGGCCTATAGTAAAGTGGTATTACGCAGCATTTGCAATGCTGAGTCGCCAGTCCGATCCTGGCTAGGTCCACCTTGGTAGACAAAGGAGAACTTAAAAGTCATTATGCTTAAACTTTTTAAATATTTAAAACCATACACTCTCCAGATAATTGCTCTGATTGCTTTGGTTTTCGGTACGGTCGCGGCAACTCTTCAGTTGCCGGACTATATGGCACGATTATTAACAATGGCATTGTTAAGTCGGACACTAGCTTAATTTTTCACAATGGACTTTTGATGCTTCTGGTCGCTTTGGTCGGCGCAGTTTGTACGGTTGGGGTTGGCTATCTTGGCTTCGAGGATCGCCACTGGTTTTAGCCGGGACATCAGAAACAAAGTATTTTCTCGAGTGGAAAGTTTTTCGCTGGTTGAGTTCAATAAATTTTCAACCGCTTCGCTAATAACTCGTTCTACCAATGACATTCAGCAGATTCAAACGGTAATGGTTATGCTTCTTAGAATGGTTTTGCAGGCTCCAATTATGGGAATTTGGGCAATTTTCAAGGCTTATAATCTGGCCCCATCGCTTTCATGGATAATCGCTCTGGCGGTCGCCATTTTGCTCGGAGTGATTTTTGTAATGTTTGCGGTTGCTCTGCCAAAATTTAAGATTTTGCAGAAATTGGTGGATCGGCTCAATCTGGTGACACGAGAAAATTTGACCGGTCTGCGCGTCATCCGCGCTTTTAATAATGAAAAACTTGAGCAGGCAAAATTTGAAAAAGCCAATGTGGATTTAACGGCGGCCAATCTTTTTGTAAACCGGTTAATGGTGGTGATGCAGCCGGTGATGATGTTGATTTTGAACTTGACATCGGTACTTGATTGTCTGGATGGGAGCGCATTTGATCAACTCCGGCAATTTGGAAATTGGCAATATGATTGCGTTTATGCAATATGCGATGCAGGTAATTATGGCGTTCTTAATGATTTCGATCGTTTTTATTATGGTGCCGCGCGCTTCGGTTTCGGCCGAGCGAGTAAGTGAAGTGATTGAAACGGAGCCGATTATCAAAGATCCCGAAAAACCAATTTCTACCAATAATCTACATGAGCGGAATGGTTGAATTTAAAAATGTTACTTTTTGCTATCCCGGCGCCGATACGCCGGTGTTGGAAAATATTTCTTTTACAGCCAATCCCGGCGAGACAACGGCTTTTATCGGTTCAACCGGTTCGGGTAAATCAACTTTGATAAATTTAATTCCGCGATTTTATGATGTCAATTCCGGCGAAATTTTTCTTGATGGAGTTGATGTACGCGAATACAAACTTGAAGATCTTTATGCCAAGATCGGCTATGTGCCGCAAAAAGGCGTTTTGTTTTCCGGAACGGTGGAATCAAATATCAAATACGGCGCGCCGAATGCAACCGATAGTGAAGTGGAAAAATCAGCCGCAGACTTCGCAAGCCGAAGAATTTATCAAAAATCTTGAAGGTAAATTTGATGCGCCGATCGCTCAAGGCGGAGCTAATGTTTCCGGCGGTCAAAAACAGCGACTTTCAATTGCGCGGGCGATTGTCAGAAAACCGGAGATTTATATTTTTGACGACAGTTTTTCGTCGCTTGATTTTAAAACAGACGCGATGCTGCGCCAAGCGCTGAAAAGCGAAACTAAAAATAAAACCGTTTTGATTGTGGCGCAGAGAATTTCCACGATTTTATCGGCGGAAAAAATCATAGTTTTGGATGAGGGCAAAATTGTCGGTGTTGGGCACTCACGAGCAATTACTGAAAGATTGCGATGTTTATCGCGAAATCGCTTACTCGCAACTTTCGGAGGAAGAATTGAAATCTTATCAAATTAATGTTGATCGCGAAAAAACTAAAATTGGAAGAAAGGCATGAGTGAAAATCCTAAATTACAATCAGCCAATATCGGGACAAACCAGCCAAGACCGCCGATGCCAATCGGTCCGGGCGCGGCCGGGCGCGCCGGAATGGGGCTGGTTGAAAAACCAAAAAACTTTTCGGCGACAATGAAAAAATTGGTTTCATATATGAGGCCGTTTTGGATTTCAATAATTTTTGTCTTTATTTTTGCCATTGCCAGCACGGTTTTTGCCATCTTCAGCCCTAAAATTCTCGGCAATATGACCAATCAAATTGTCAGCGATCTTATCAAGCTTATGAAAATCGTATACCAAGGCATATCGTGCCCGGCATTGCTTCAGCAATGCCGCAGATCAATTTCGGCAAAATCTCAAAACTTTTTGGCCGTTATTGAACTTTTGATGCTTCTTTATATTTTAAGCGCGATTTTCAGTTACATTCAGGGTTGGATAATGACCGGCGTTTCGCAGAAGATCACTTATCGATTCCGCCGCGACATTTCCGAAAAAATCAACCGCCTGCCCTTGGCATATTTTGACAAAAGAACTTTCGGCGAGGTTTTGTCGCGGGTGACAAATGATGTGGATACCGTGAGCCAAACCCTAAACCAAAGTTTGACTCAAATTGTCACCTCGATCACGATGATTATCGGTATTTTGATTATGATGTTTATTGATCTCTTGGCAGATGACGCTGGTTTCGCTGATACTTGTTCCGCTTAGTTTTATTCTGATTGCCGTTATCATAAAAAAATCGCAGCATTATTTCAAAGAACAGCAGGATTCTCTCGGTGAACTCAATGGTCATATCGAAGAGATGTATGCCGGCCACAATGTGATGAGGGTTTTTAACGGCGAACAGCGGTCAATTCAGAAATTTGAAAAAATTAACACAAAGCTTTTCGGCAGCGCCTGGAGGTCGCAATTTTTGTCGGGCTTGATGATGCCGATTATGACTTTTGTCGGCAATCTTGGGTTTCGTCGGAGTGTCGGTGTTGGGCGGCTGGCTGGCAATTCAAGGCAGGATGCAGATTGGTGACATTCAGGCATTTATTCAATATGTCAACCAGTTCAACCAGCCGATCGTTCAAACGGCGAATATTGCCAACGTCATGCAGTCAACGGCCGCCGCCGCCGAACGCGTATTTGAATTTTTGGATGAAAAAGAAGAGAGCGCCGAAGACGACAAAAATAGCCGTAGCTACAGGCAGTGAAGGGTGAGGTGGAGTTTGAAAATGTGGTTTTTGGTTACGATCAGGACAAAGTCATTATCAAGGGTTTTACCGCCAACATTAAACCGGGGCAGAGGATCGCCATTGTCGGTCCGACTGGTGCCGGTAAAACCACGATGGTGAATTTGTTGATGCGGTTTTATGATGTGAACAACGGCGCGATTAAAATTGACGGCGTCGATACCCGCGATATGAAGCGAGCGGATGTCCGGAAATTGTTTGGCATGGTTTTGCAGGATACTTGGCTGTTCAACGGAACGATCCGCGAAAATATTGCTTATGGCAAGCCGGACGCAACCGACGAAGAAATAGTTGCCGCCGCCAGAGCCGCGCACGCTGATCATTTTATTCATGCCTTGCCGCAGGGCTATGATTTGGAATTAAATGAAGAAGCGGACAATATTTCCCAAGGCGAGAAACAGCTGCTGACGATCGCCAGGGCCATGCTGATCAAGAACTCCAATGTTGATTTTGGACGAGGCGACGAGTTCGGTTGACACGCGCACCGAAATTTTGATTCAAAAAGCGATGGAAAATTTGATGAAAGGCAAAACCAGCTTTGTCATTGCTCACCGTCTTTCAACTATTCGCGATGCCGATCTGATTTTAGTGATGAATGACGGCAATATTGTCGAGCAGGGAACTCATAAAGAACTGCTTGCCAAAAAAGGTTTTTACGCATCATTGTACAACAGCCAATTTGTTACCGGCTTGGTCGAGTAAAGCTAATAAGAGGATCCACAAAAATCTCACTTCTTTTACTCTCTGAACAGCTTCACCTTTAACCAATTTCGCAATTTTTTATCTTGCAAGTACACGACATATGCAACAAAGATAATAACCACTTCAAAACATACTGAAAGATGGGACCAGGAAACATTATGAAAGTTTAATATTATAAAATTCATTATCGCATTACCTATTCTTTGGTGAAGAAGATATAAAGGGTAAGTGATACCGCCTAAAACAGTTAGCAGGCGAATTATTCTTACATTTTTAATACGAGGTGATAAATATACAAGGACCGGAACCGCAACAAAAAAAATAATATGTAAAACAGTTATAATCTTTTCATCAAGGGGATTAACAACATAATATGGTTCCAAAGCTCTGGGGTGAATATATGTGGCGTATAAGCTACTTCCAAAAAGCAGCGCCCAATCAAAATATTTATCAAAAATATTATTTGCCTGTTTTGTCGTTATTAGTGCCAAGGCTCCACCAAAAGCAAAATAGGAAGCATGGCGCACCAGCAATAGTTTGATGTAAAAATTATGATCTACATTAAAAGCAAATGCTATTACGCTAGATACCAGCCAAAACCCTAGGAAGTATCGAATATTTTTATTTGAAAAAAAGTAGGTAAATATTGCAATTCCTGTATAAAAAATTAGTTCTACTGTAAGAGTCCAATATGATGGATCAATTAGTCTGGTGTAGCCGACAATTCCATTGAAAAGATCGCCCAACATTGTCATACTGCGCAGATATTCAGTGAAATTTACCGTGCTTGTATGAGGTATTATAAGTGTTAAGAGATATGTGGCAGTACAAAGTATCCAGAAAAGTGGGAAGAGTCGCAGGAAGCGATTAACAGCAAACTCCTTCAAAGTTTTACCGTTTAGCGATTGCACAATAACAAACCCGCTGATTATGAAGAATAGCTGTACCCCCAAGTTTCCATATCTATACCATTCCAAATCGCCGGTTTGTCCAAATAAATAGTGAAAATTCATTACCCAAAAGGCGGCAAAGAATCTTAAGGCATCAAGTAGAGAAAAACGAGCTTTCATTTTGATACTGCGATTTATTAGTCTTTGTATATTTTATAATTCTTCCAGCCGATTATGGAGAGGCAAATGAGAATCGCAACTTCTGCAATAAAAATTTCCATATTTACATGCTGACTATAATTTAATCTGCCGAGCAATATATAACCTATATATACCCCGACAAATGCAACTACAATATCCAAAAATATATTTCTGGCTGTCTCGGGTATTTTATATTTACGTTCAGCCAGCTCCCAACTCACGGCAAGCACACCGCATATTACCCACGCGTATATTTCAGGCACTCCTATAAGCAAGAGGAAAGTGCCTCCGACAATTCCGGAAAATAAATGCACAAAAAACCACAGATCAGAATATTTACCTTCCTGCCAAGATAAGAATCTAAGATTCATAAGTTTTGATTTTAATGCAGTTTAATTATATCATTTCTATACAATTTATGCGTCTTTAGCTCAGTGGTAGAGCGTTCCGTTCACATCGGAAAGGTCACAGGTTCAATCCCTGTAAGGCGCACCTCGGGCTCGTAGCTCAGCTGGTAGAGCGCCCCGTTCGCAATGGGGAGGTCAGGGATTCAAATTCCCTCGAGTCCACAGAATTTGCTAAAAATGGCAAAATATGGCATTCTGTTTTCGGGCATAGTCCTTTGAAAGGAGCTGAAATGATCACTATCGTTAAGCCAGTCGGCAATTTCTGCAACTTGCGTTGCATATATTGTTTCTATTCTCATCTTGACCAAAGCAGACTCAAAAAAATGGATGATGTTTTGTTGGCAAAACTCATTCACAATTTGAGCGAAGTCGACGATCCGAATGTAATTATCATTTGGCACGGCGGAGAACCGCTTTTGGCTGGGATTGATTTTTACAGAAAAGTTGTGGAAGAAACAAGGCAAATATCCGAATATTCATTTTGAAAATCGTTTGCAAACAAATGCAACATTGATAAATGAAGAATGGATTGAATTTTTCAAGCAAAATAATTTCGGTATCGGCGTGAGTTTGGACGGCATAAAACAAATCCACGACTTGCAACGGCCGAACTCTGTTGGTGGTCCAACTTTTGACAGGATTATGGAAAATCTCCGACTCATGCAAAAGTTTGGGCTGAAGTTTGGTCTGATACAGACAATAACTTCAAAAGGTCTGGGTCTCATCAAACAAAGCCAAGAGTTTTTCTACAATACGCTTGGTCTGAGAAGTTGGAAAATAAACTTCGTTGACGAGGAGTCATGTCCAGTCAGTATCGCCAGAGATTCGACCATTGCTATGTCAAAAGATAATCTTTTGCGGGCGTATGACGAGCTGATTGAATTTTGGCTGTCTTGTAACGACGCTTCGCTTGAAATTGACGAGATGGATTCTTTTGTCGCCGCGTTTCTTGGCAAAAGACCTCGCGGTTGCAATTTCAGCGGAACATGTGGCAGTTTCTCTTGTATTGATTCTGACGGTTTGGTTTATCCTTGCGACCGTCTTTGTTTCGGAGAACAATATTTATTAGGGAATTTGCAGAGTGACGGTCTGTTTCAAATAATGACTGATGACAAGGCAAACAAGTTTCGTCTTGAAGTTAGGGGTTTGCACAAGGATTGTCTGTCTTGCAAGTGGCAACCATATTGCAACAATGGTTGCACGGCAATGCGTGACGTCTTTGGAAAATACCGTCATTGCGAAGTCAGAAAAAAAGTTTTTGAAAATATTTGTACGTTAGCCGTGTCGTCCTAGAGATGCACGGCTTTTATTTTTTACCAAGTAGTTCTCTGAGTAGTGGTTCTTGTCTTACCGCATGACTGGCTCCGTATTCAATGAATATCGAGTAACCTTTTTTCCAGTATTTTGTATTTCATTGACAATATAACCTTCCCTTACATCACCACTGGCTCTGGAAACTTTGTTTACAATAGTTTTTAATTCAACAGGTGTGACCAAATCTCGGAAAAAATCCAAATCATTCAAATCAAATTTTTTACCAAAAAGTTTTTTGTGAATTATTTTCATATTTTCAAGAGAAAAATCAAAATTTGTCCATTCGACTTTCTTTTTTGTCTCGCTCTAGAAATCGACTAATATATTCTTCAAATTTTGGTCTCGGCTCAGGTATTCGCCCCATTGGTGCACTATTCTGGCAAAATAATAATACTCAACTTCTTCTCGTGAAAATTGTTTTTCCAAGCTCGTGCATTTCAAATGTCTTGTTTGGTTCTGGCCAATAAACCTCTATATTTTGTTTTGAGGCAAGAAATGTAACCAAGTCCTGTTCCACCAGCTTTCATATAATCGATTTTTCCTCTGATTTTTTTCAACAGATGTTTTACCACCTTCAACAAAAGCAACTCTTTTCTGTTTTTCAGTTTTTTTAACAAAATCAAACCAAAATTTATTTTCCTTTGTCCATTGTGGGTGTTTTGGATCAAATGAATGTCTTTCGCCAAAAAAATACAGAAATTGCTTTCCCATTTTTTATTTTGTAAATATAAGGAGTTTTGTGCCTTATTTTACTGTATTCGTCATCGGTCATGAGTGGCATGTTTTCGAGTATACAATAGTTGACAAAATAATAACATTAGCCTAGCATATTATTCAGAAAGGAGTATTTATGCCTCTTGTTTTGGATGTTCCGACAAGACAGACTCAAAAGTCCGAAACTCTTCGTGGCTCCATTGCTCGGGTGTCCCTTTTTCCCAGTGTCGGTGAAGGTGCTGATAAAAATCCAGTCGTCGTCGCTGGTAAACACACTGACTGGCACAACTGGAAAGACTGGGACCAGTGGCAGGATTCCCACAAACCAAAGTAACCCGCCAAAGCCGTGCCACTGTAAAAGGTCCACGGCTTTAACTTTTTTAGGCCCAAACAAGACCTTTGTTTTTGTCTTGAATCAAAGCTATTATTTTGCTCCACTCATATAATTCCTCTATAATCTGGTTCCAATAGAATCCTAGGAAGTCCACAAATTATCTCCTCCTTAAAGTCTGAGAGACGAGATGGAAGAGAAACTCTTTGATATTGCCGCCGGCAGCTTCTAGAGATTTTATGAAAGAAGAATGGTGTGTTAGTTCGGGTAAAGTGTTGACTTCCAACACAAAGAGGCCGCGCTTGGGGTGGAGAATAAAATCAGAACGGGAATAATGCCTTAAGCCCAGAGCTTTATGTATTAAAGCAGCTGCTTCCTCAATTTTTATTTTTTCATCTTCTTTAAAATTGCCGGGCACTTTATATTTCGATTCCAAATCAACATATTTTGAATCGTAATCATGAAAATTTTTATTTTTATTACGAGCCACTTCAACCGGCAAAAGAGTGTAAAAATCTTTGCCCCGGAAACTTTCAATCACGCCACACGTCACCTCTTTGCCGTTTATATATTCTTCCACCATTAGTTTGGGGCAGTGGCTAAAAGATTTTTTTAGAGCATTTTTTATATCTCCAATTTTATTGACAAAAGAAATACCGATGGAAGAACCGGAGTTGATAGGTTTTATTATAATAGGGAACGGCAGACTTTCGTTTATTTTATTTACTAAATCATTCTCATCTTTGTTTATTATTATGTGCTTAGGAGTTTTGAGACCGTAATTATTAAAAATATTTTTGGACATCACTTTATTCATACCAAGAGCCGAAGCTATTGAGTCCGAACCGGTGAAAGGAATGCCAAAACCTTCAAGAAGTTTTTGGAGAGTGCCATCTTCTCCGTAACTGCCATGCAAAGCGTTTACAGCCATATCAATTGTTTTCAAAATATCGTAAGGCTCTTTTTGAATACCGCTCATGTGCCATGCACCTTCTTTGGAAATAAAAATATCCAGCGGCTCGTATTCCTCCGGCATGTTGGCAAGAATGGTGGCTCCGGTTTTGAGTGACACATCATATTCCGGCGAAGGCCCGCCGCGCAAAACTCCCACCCTTACTTTATGAGAAAAAGACATGCGTTTATTATAACACTGAGGTTGTTTTTATGGTAAAGTAAATGTATGGAACTCGCGTTATACCGTAAATACAGACCGAGCAAATTTAGTGAAATAAAAGGCCAAGATCACATTGTTTCGGTTTTAGAAAATGAGGCCAAGACAGGCAAATTCGCTCATGCTTATCTTTTTTCCGGCAGCAGAGGAACGGGTAAGACAAGCGTGGCCCGCATATTTGCTAAATCTTTGGGAGTAAATGCCGAGGATATTTACGAAATAGACGCCGCTTCAAACCGCGGCATAGATGAAATAAGGGCCATCAGGGACGCAGTGCACACTTACCCTTACTCTTCAAAATACAAAGTTTATATAGTAGACGAAGTACACATGCTCACCAAAGAGGCCTGGAATGCCTTCCTCAAAACTTTGGAAGAGCCGCCCGAGCACGTCATCTTCATAATGGCCACTACTGAGCAACATAAATTGCTCGACACTGTCATCTCCCGCTGTGAATGCTTTGCTTTCAAAAAGCCAGCTCACAGTGTTTTGGTTGAATCCATTCTCAAAATTGCCAAAGAAGAAAAATATGAAATAGAAAAAAAATCGGCATCTCTTATTGCAACACTTGCCGACGGTTCTTTTCGAGATGCTTTTTCCATTTTGCAAAAAGCCATGCATTCATCAGCCGCCTCCGCTCCCGCTTCGGCGAGCCAAAGCAAAAAACTTTCACATGAGGAAATTGAAAAAGTTTTGGGCGCACCCAAAGAATCTTTGGTTTTGGAAGTATTAGAAGGGGTGGCAGAGCAGAATACAGAAAAGGGGATCGAGGCAGTGCGCAAAGCAAGTGAGGAAAATGCTGATATGCAGGTTTTTTTGAAAATGATTTTGCGTTCACTGCGTTTTGTTTTGCTTCTCCGCTTCGCTCCCGATATGAAAAATTTAGTGACAGGCGAGACGGGTGAAGAAGAATTTGAAAAGCTCTCTACACTTGCTAAAACCGCCAAAAATATTAACTCCAAAACTTTGCTCGCATTTCTTGAAGCCTACTCACGCCAAACTTACGCTTCCATCCCCGAGCTTCCCATTGAACTTGCTATTATCGATTCCTGCGGCGGAGAAAAATAACTTTTTAAAAATTATGCGAAAAGATTTTGATAATTGGAATAAAAAGAAAAAGACAATTCACAATAATGGTGAAAATAAGCTTTACCATACAAGGGAATTATGGTGGTGTTCATTGGGGGTAAATATTGGATCAGAACAAGATGGTTCTGGGGAGAAATATGATCGCCCAGTTTTGATTCTAAAAGGGTTGAGTAAACAAACTTGCATTGTTTTACCACTCACATCTTCGGGAGAATTACATAAAATGAGGATTCCAATAGGAGAAGTTCAGGGCGAAAAAGCGTCAGTAATAATTTCCCAAATACGAACTGTGGATACGAAGAGGTTGATATACAAGATAGGATTTTTAGACAAAGATATCTTTATCGAAATAACAAAAACCATCAAGAGTTTATTTTGATGGTTTTCGTCTTTTTGCCCCCTTGCGGAGGCGAGCCCGAAGGCACTTGTACAGATAGTATAGCAAATCCAAAATAAAAGTCAAGAGGTCTGTGGATATGAATTGAGTATTAAAAAATAAATTATGAATAACGAAAAAATTATAGTCATTCCCGGAGCGTTTCAATACGCAAAAAATTATGGCAATTATGATGGTCTTGATATTTGGCTAAAGGGAAAATTAGAAGAGGAAAAAATTAAAAATGCAGATTTCGTTGTGGCTCATAGTTTAGGGACAAATTATGTTTTTTCTTTTCCTGTTTCCAACAATCAAAAATTTATTTTAGTAAACCCATCAATCAAGAAAAGAGGATTTGTGAACCTTGTTATGAGAGATTTTAGATATCTTCTTTCAAAAATAGATAGTGTAAAGATGGGCAAGATTGTTCCTGTCTTACATTGGCCATCTGCATTTTATAAAGCATATAAACTTTCTAAAATTGATATTCTCTCGGTTCTTAAAAAAATTCCTAAAGAAAATATTTTTATAATAAGAGGCAAAAGAGACAGATTCTTTTGCGATGATGAAGTTGTCAATCTTATAAAAAAAGAAAATTTGCCATTGATTGAAGTTGATGCTGGACATGATTAGAACCAAAATATAGCTGAGGCTGTCAATAAAATAATTTCAAATGAATCCTAAAATATCAAAAAATAACTATTCCAAAATTGAAAAAGTTTTGTACCAGATTTTTGAGTTTGGAATTCTTATAAAATTTTTTAACAGTGTCTGGGAAATAACAAGCGGACTGCTTATTTTGTATTTCGGCAAAGAAGCGATAACTAAGGTGTTTTATTTTTTGGCCGGCAGTGAGCTTTTGGAAAATCCGCGTGATTTCATTATTAATATTTCATTTGGATTTCTACAGAATTTATCACATAGCACTCAAATTTTTATCGTTATCTATCTCTTAGTTCACGGTTTTATGAATTTGTTTTTAGCTATACAACTTTATAGAGACAAAATTTGGGCTTATTTGGCTACCATTATTATTATGGTTGTTTTTATGTTTTATCAAATACATCGTATTATTCTCTATCACTCACCGATTTTAATCGTCATTACTATTTTTGATATTTTATTTATTATCCTCACCTGGCACGAATATAACCGCAAGAAACTTATGAGAATGTTATAATATTTCCATGCAACAATGGCTCATTTCAATATACGCGGCACACCATTATGAAATTTACGCTCTCATAATGATAATCGGCCTTTTTGAAGGACCTTTTATATCCATGGTTTGCGGAGCTATTCTGGCTTTAGGATATCTGAGTTTTTGGCCGGTTTATATCGTGCTTATGCTTGGCGATTTAATTGGTGATGTCATTTTGTATTTCTTGGGCTATCGCTTTGGCGAAAAATTCATAAAAAGGTTTGGGAAATATTTCAAAATCACCGAAGACCACATTTTAAATGTCAAAAATCTTTTTCATAGGCATAAAAATCCTCTGCTTTTTCTCTCCAAAATAACCAATGGTATGGGTTTTGCTGTTGCCGTTCTCTTCACAGCGGGCATGTCAAGGATTCCGTTTGGCAGATTTATGAGTATTAATGTTATTGGCCAGCTTATCTGGTCCGGAGGACTCATTGCTGTAGGATTCCTTTTTGGTGATTTGTACTTGAGCATAAACAGTGTGGCTGGCAAAATATCTATCTTGCTGCTGTTTGTGGTTGTTATTTTTGCCGTCAACAGATATATTAAATATTTGCAAGAAAGAATAAATTCATAATCATGAAAATAAGTATTGTTATACCGGTATGTAATGAAGAGAAAGATATTGAGAGACTAATAGATTGTCTTTTGAATTTGTCCATAGAGAAAGAGATTATCGTTACTGACGATGCCAGTACCGACAAAACCCTGCAGGTGCTTGAAAAATATCAAGACAAAATAAGGATACTTACCCATGAACACAGAAACAAATCCATTGCAGCAAACAGAAATGCCGGCGCCAAATACGCAAGCGGTGAATTTTTGGTTTTTATGGACGGCACCACTTACCTCAAAAATCCAAATGATTTTTTCAGTCGAGCTCTGGCAATATTTGAAAAAGATAAAGATTTGGTCGCTGTAACAGGTAAATTAAAGGTACTGCCAGAGTTTGAGACAGTGGCTGATAAGATAATGCATTTTATTTTCAATTTCACGGTAATGATCAAGGATAATTATCTCGGGTTAACCGAAGCTTCTGGCAAATTTGAAATGATTAGAAGACTGGCCTTTGAAAAAGTGGGTGGCTTTGACGAAAAATTAATCACCAGAGAAGACGCCGATATGTTCTGGAGATTATCCAAAATCGGCAAGACCAGATATGCGAGAGAATTGGAGGTTCTTTACACCGGCCGCAGAGCCCATATTTTGGGTTGGCCAAGACTGCTTTTTATATGGATGACAGAAACTCTCTGGGTGATGGTATTTGGCAGAGCCAGGACAAAAGTATGGACGGTCGTAAGATAATAAAATATGAAAATAAGTTTGGTCATACCAAGTTTCAATGAGGAAAAATATATAGGCGAATGTCTGAAAAATGCCCTGCAAAATGGCAAGGAACTTTTTGAGATAATAGTGGTTAATAATGCCAGCACCGATAATACTGAAAGTGTAGCTAAATTTTTTTCAAATAATTATTCAAATATAAAAATCGTAAATGAGCCGAGAAAAGGCTTAACTAAGGCCCGCCAAAGAGGACTGCTAGAAGCGAGAGGGAATATAATCGCTTACACTGATGCTGATACTAAAATGCCAAACGATTGGGTAAAAAAAATTAACAAATATTTTGAAAAAGATGGAAAAACGGTGTGTGTCAGCGGGCCTTATATTTATTATGATCAATCATTTATTGGAAAAATATTGGTCTGGATTTATTGGCTTTTCGCTTATATAATGTATTTCTTGGTAGGATATATGGCGGTTGGAGGAAATTTTGCCGTGAGGAAAGAGGCTCTTCTGAAAATCGGCGGGTTTGACCAAAATATAAGTTTCTACGGAGAAGACACCGATATAGCCAGAAGGCTGTCCAAGGTCGGCAAAGTCAAATTCTTCCTGAATCTATATATGTACACTTCTGCCAGGCGTTTAAAGAATGAGGGAATGGTAAAAATGACAATAAAATATCTGATTAATTTTATTTCTGAAGTATTTTTTAAAAAACCCATTACGGACGAATATAAAGACATAAGATAATGGAAAAAATCAAAGCAAAATATAAGATCCATTTTGGCAGCAGAGATTTTTTGATATCTTTGTTGGTTTCTTTTTTTATACTTGGTGTGGCATTGGTGGCCAATCATTATGCCGGTATTTACGTCACAGAAAAAGCCAGCAACCCGGTCACGGATATAGTCTTGGACAATACAAGAGTTTATGATGTAGATGCCATTTTTGTTTACGGGCCGGTTCTTATGTGGATATTTGTCGCCGGTTTGCTTGCTATCCATCCACAACGTATTCCTTTCCTTATAAAAAGTACCGGTCTGTTTTACCTGATCCGTTCTGTTTTTATAAGCCTTACTCACATAGCTCCGCCCGCAATGCATGCTGTTATACCATCAACCGGATTATTTGGTTATCTTGGTTCGGGAGCCGACTTGTTTTTTTCTGCGCATACGGGCTTTCCATTTTTGCTAGCTCTTATGTTTTGGGAAAATAAGAGTTTACGTATTTTCTTTATTATTCTTTCTTTGGTTTTTGGGGTTGTGGTTTTGCTTGGGCATTTACACTATTCCATCGACGTGTTGTCCGCCTTCTTTATTTCATACGGCATTTACCGCATAACCGAAATAATTTTTCCAAAAGACAGGGAGAGATTCCTATCCGCATAATAATCGGATAACAATAAAAAATGCGACTTATAATAAAAACAGCTAAATTTGATATCGTTCTTTCTTTATTGATAGTTCTAGCTATAGCGCTACATTTCAGCGGTTTTGGAAAAACTCAAATAGCTTCTTATTTTTTGATCGCCATCGCCATAATCGGCACGTTGCCGGTCGCAATAAGTGCTGTCCGCCAGATATTTAAAAAAGAAATTTCAATGGACCTTCTGGCTTCTGTTGCTTTAATTTTTTCTCTTTTAAGTGCAGAGTGGGTGGGAGCTTCATTTATCGCCCTTATGATAACCGCCGCCCGCATTTTAAAATCAGTCACTGAGAGTCAGACAGAAAGAAGCATAAAAAGCCTTTTCAAATTACGCCCTAAAAAAGCCAGAGTAATAAAAAATAATGATATTGAAGAAATACCCATAGAAAAATTAAAAATGGGAGATGTTGTGATAGTTGATTTGGGAGACAGAGTGCCGGTAGACGGGAAGGTGGTTTCGGGCACTTTTAGTATTGACGAATCGTCTCTCACCGGAGAATCCATGCCAGTCGATAAAAATACTGGCGACAAAGTTTTCAGCTCTACTATTGTTGTTTCCGGAAGCGGTCATATTTTGGTGGAAAAAATAGGCAGCAATACCACTTTGGAAAAAATTATATCTCTGCTTGAGTCTTCTGGAAAATTCAAGCCGCGCTTCCAAACCATTGGAGAAAAATTCGGCAAGATTTATTTAATGGGAATTTTTATAGTTTCTTTCCTGTCCCTTTATATTACCCACAACACTAGTCTAGTTTTATCAATTTTGCTTGTCATTTGCGCCGATGACGTGGCCGTGGCAGTGCCGCTGGCTTATCTTTCGGCCACTAGACGAGCCGCCAAAATTGGCACCATTATAAAAGGCAGCAGTTACTTGGAAGCTTTGGGAAAAGTTGATACGGTTGTTTTTGACAAAACCGGAACCTTGACCAAAGGTCATTTGCAGGTAAGCGAAATAAAATCTTTTTCACAATATAGTGACAAGGAATTGCTTTCTTTTTGCGGTTCTCTCATGGAACAATCCAGCCACCCCGTTTCCAAAACAATTTTTAATTATGCTAAAGATCAAAAAGTTCATTTGGAATTGGTGGAAAACGTAGAGGAGATCGGCGGCATGGGATTAACTGGCAAATTTGAAAACAAACAGATTCTTTTTGGCCGAAAAGCTTTTTTAGTATCACGTAAAATAGATATTAGCGAAGAAGCTTCGGCAGAAATATCACGTCTTGAAAATGACGGCAAGAGCAATTCTTTCGTGGTGGTAGACGGTAAGCTCGCCGGCATTATAGCCCTGACAGATGAAGTGCGTGAGGAAGCCAAAGAAGCCATTAGCCGCATAAAAAAACTGGGCATTAAAAAAGTTGTGATGCTTACCGGCGATAATGAAAAAGTGGCCGGAAGGATCGCCAGAGAAGTTGGCATAACCGAATTTCATGCCAACCTTTTCCCCGAACAAAAAGTTGCTTACATTAAAAAATATATCGATGCCAAAGAAAATGTGGCCATGGTGGGGGATGGGGTCAATGACGCCGCGGCAATGCGCATAGCCACCGTCGGCATTGCTATGGGAGCCATCGGTTATGACACCGCCATCGAATCGGCCGACATAGTGCTTATGAGAGATGACATTTCAAAAATTGCCGAGGTTATGAAATTGGCCAGATTTACCGAACATGTATCTATCCAGGATTTTTGGATTTGGGGATTTTCCAATGTCTTGGGTCTTTCCCTCGTCTTTATCGGTGCGGTTGGCCCGACCGGCGCCGCCGCTTACAATTTCCTGACCGACTTTTTCCCTCTCTTTAATTCCCTAAGAGCCGGTAAAACTAGACAATAAAATGGAAGATAAAATATTACAAAATAAAACAGATAAGACTGACCAGGAATTCGTCAAAGTGGCCCTTAAGGACCGGCATGCTTTTTCGGAAATTGTGCATCGCTATGAAGCAGCTATCCGCCGCTATGTGAAGCGTCTCGGCTGTAAAAATGAGAACGACGTAGATGATGTTTTGCAAGAAATTTTCATAAAAGTATTCATTAATCTCAATGACTATGATCCAAATCTGAAGTTTTCTTCATGGCTCTATCGCATTGCTCACAACGAAACCATCTCTTTTTTTAGAAAGAGAAATGTTCAGCCCAAACGTATTAGACATTGAAGATATCGAAGGATTTTTTGAAAATTTGGTTGACGATACCGATTTTACAGAACTTGCCAAAGAGCGGTATGACGCTAAAATTGTGCAGGAAGTCCTTTCTACTCTTAATCAAAAGTACAATGAAATACTTGTACTCCGCTTTCTTGAAGAAAAAAGTTATACTGAAATAAGCGACATTTTGAAAATACCGGAAGGCACCGTGGCCACGCTCATCAGTCGGGGCAAAAAAGAATTAAAAATCGCATTGGAAGAGAGGGGTATTAAAAATATATGAATGACGAGTTATCAAATAAAATTATAGAGCAAATCGATGCAGAAAAAATTTCGCCGAGGCCGTATTGGTACTTTGTCTCTCTACGGGTGATTTTTTGGATTTTTGCCTTTCTTTCAGTAATTGTCGGCAGTCTTGCTGTCGGAGCAATGCTTTTTCTATTTGTTGATTATCACGCCCACGGTCTTTCGATAATTCCGCATGATTTGACCGAGTTTTTGCTTCTTATACCGTACATTTGGCTTATTGTGTTTGTCTTGTTCATTATAATAGGCCGGGAAAGCATAAAACACACCAAAAGAGGATACAAATACCGTTTATACGCCATAGTTTCGGTGAGTGTATTTTTGAGTTTTATATTCGGCTCCATTTTTAATTTTATAGGAGGCGGTAAAACAGTTCACGAGTCTTTAAGCAGAGTCCCGCTTTATGCTTATGTAACCTATGATTCAAGAGACGCCTGGGATCAGCCGGGCATAGGAAGACTGGCGGGAATTGTCACATTTATAAAAGACAAAAATGATTTCTCTATAATTGATTTCAACGGACACATCTGGCAGGTTAGGCTTGCCGCTTCCACCAATAGCAATAACTTCACTGTGGAAGCAAGTTCAACTGTTAGAATATCCGGTTTTCTTGATCCTTTATCGAACACATTTATTGCAAAATCTATAGTTGAGTGGGAAGAATAGTTTTTGAAAGAAATCTTTTATGCAGACGTATAAATAAGTGTGGGTCGATAATTAATCGATAAAAACTATGAACTTTTACAAAAGAGGCCACTAGGGTCTCTTTTGTTATCTATGAAAGATTTACGCGTATTGAAATGTATTATCTAATGAAGCGGCCTGCAACTAATTGCTTCCGCTTCTCGTATATATCATAAAGGTTCATAGGTTATTAATTACATAATCTTAAATTACAAATGAAAAATAAAATTGGAATAATTGTAATCAGCTCTGCTATGCTTGGCCCTCTCCTTATAGGAAGTGTCGCGTTTGCGGCTGATTATGGTCTTGGAAATAGCGGTATAGGAAGTCGTGCTCCGGGTATTTTCGGTACTGTTTCTGTAATAAACGGTACAAATCTCACGGTAACTAGCAAAGGTTTCGGCCAAAATACGACTCAGACCACTTACACCGTTGATGCAACAAATGCAACTGTTACTAAAAACGGTACCACTTCAACTATTGGAAATGTAGTTGTGGGTGACACGGTATCTGTGCAGGGTACGGTTAATGGGACAAATGTTACCGCAACAACAATTCGCGATGGTGTGATTGGCCGTAAAGGTATGCGAGGAGGGCAGAATAATGTGCCAAAAACACCGATTATTCAAGGAAATGGCCAGCCGGTTGTCGGCGGTACCATAGCTTCCATAAGCGGGACAACTTTGACGGTGACTAACGCCAGCAATGTTACGTATACAGTTGACGCCTCTTCGGCCACTATTGTAAAAGGTAACGCCACATCAACAATCTCAAACATAAGTGTTGGCGATAGAGTTGTAGTACAAGGTACAGTAAATAGCACTTCTATTACCGCTTCTTCAGTCATTGACCAGGGAGTCGCGCCAAGCAATACAAATTCAACAGGTTCTTCTAATCAAAATGGGGGAGGTTTCTTTGGAGCTGTCAGAGGATTCTTCCATAGAATGTTCGGGTTCTTCTAGTAACAATAATCTTTTGAAAGAAGTCTCTATTAGTGTACGTACAAATAAGTAGAGGTCGAGGATTATAAATAATATTCTGAGGCTAAAAGCTATATTGATTGGTGAGTGAACGAAATTTAATCAATTATAAATATAGTCAGCGGACATTAAGCATCTTCAAGTTTGTTGTATCTAATACGGCTCGCTTGTTAGACAGCTCGTTCTAAGACTTAAAGGTTCGTCAAAATTCAACCAGTTAATTAAGCCAAAAAAAATAACATGTGATTGAATACATGATTTTACAAAAGAAGCTTCTCCCGAGGCTTCTTTTGTTATGTGTAATTTTTACTAAATTAAAAAAATATGTTAGTCTTGTGTTGTAATTGGGAGGTCGTCTAACGGTAGGACAACAGCCTTTGAAGCTGTGTATGAAGGTCCGATTCCTTCCCTCCCAGCATTTGAGATAAAGTGCCATTTTTGGGTGCTTTATACATCACATCAAACGGAGTTTTAAGTTTAATTTGAGCCACATTTTTATCTTTGAAAGAAAGGTTCCAACATAGATTTTCTACAATATTTCTTTTTTTGAAATCATCAGCATCTAAAAATTCTTTCATGGCTCTGTTGCCTTGTAGAAAAGCATTTTTAGTCGGTTCCAACATAGAAGCTGGTTGTCTGTTTTTTAATTCTTGGATCTGCTTGTCTAGAGATATTCTGTCATTGTGAATACCCAACATTTTTTGGTCGTATATTTCCTTTGAAATCTGATCAGCAAGGAAAGTATCGAGTAATTTGTTTTCTTTCGTTTTAAGCGATTCTAGTGAGCTTTGGAGGGTAGCTAAGGCAGTGTCAAAGTATTCGGTATCTAAGCCTGCTTTCTCTTTGGCCGCTTTGTACATAAGTTCAATTTTACGTTCAGAGAAAGCCAAATTACCGAGAATATTGGCAAAAATACTATAAAGATAAGTTTCTCTCATATAGCTTTTATGTTCTTCGCATTTCTCTTTTCTGTTGGTGCAGTAGTAATAATGATGTCCTTTTTTAAGAGAAGAGGTTAAAGCACAACCGCAATTTTCACACTTTAGGAATCCTCTTAAGGGGAAGAATAATCTTTTGGTTTTTGGTCTTGATTTATCGGCTAACAATTCTTGAGCTTTGTCATAATCAGATTTTGAAATTAATGGTTCGTGATTGCCGTTATAATATTTTCCATCTCTAACCATAATACCTGCGTAAAAAGGGGACGATAAAATTCGGCTGATGTGGCTTATCAAAACTTTCTTTCCCGATTTTGTTCGCAATCCTTCGTCAAACAAAATTCTGGCAACATCTCTGTATCCATAACTGCCAGTCAAATATAATTCATAAGCTCTTTTTACATACTTGGAACGGACAGGGTCAATGATTATTGTTTTTTTAGCTTTGTCATTCAAATATCCGAACGGAGCTTGATTAGGCCATTCACCACGAGCAAGTTTTTCTCTGTTTCCTCGTTTAACATTTACACTTAAATCTCTGATATATTGGTTTGCCATTGCTTGCTCAATGCTCATAAGCAAAACATTGTCGTTTGGATAATATGATTTTTCAAAAGTTCTAATGCATTTAATTTTATTATTTTGCAGTAGCCACTGAATTTGTCCGCCATCAACGGGATTTCTGGTTAAGCGATCAATTTTCCAACAGAGAATAGCGTCAGCTTTACCGGCAGAAAGCATTTTTATCATTTCGTTAAAAATGGGGCGACCGGGCTCTTTGGCAGATTTGCTTTCTCTTAATATTTTTACTATCTCAAAATTTTCTTTTTGAGCTATTTCTTTAAGTTCGTTTTCTTGTGAATCCAAGGACAAAACCTGTTTGTCTTCTGTATCAGTAGATTTCCGGCAATAGATTAGATATTTCATGTTAGATAACTTTTATTAATAAACCCTATCACATCTTCCTTTAAATCAGAAAGTTCGGAAAGGTTCATAACTTCATATTGAATTTTACCCTGATAATCTGTATCAATTTCCTTACTGAATTCTGGCTTTATATTATTAAGTTTTTCCTCAATTTTGGAAGCTAAAACTTCATCTCTTATAACAATCGGTCGGAAAAGATTTCTACTAGGAAAATATCTTTTATGCCCCTCAAGTCTTGGATCAATGAAATCTTTGGACATATACTTAGTCATGTATAATCCGATATTTCTAACTTGCTCAATATTGCGTATTTTTATAAATCCATGCTCCCAAATTTTGGCTAATTCATCTTTATCAAACCAATGCAAATTAAAATATACTGAATGAAAATGTTCAGCTCCTCTTTTCTGAAATTCTGGGTTAGTAACATATTTTAAATGATTTGTTTTTTCTCCAGTCAGATAATAATTAAATCTTTTCAAAAAATTTGTATACATTTTATTTCCTTGCTCTAAATCAGTTATGTTTTCTGCAAAAGTTAAAGTTATAAATTTTGGCTGATAAATTTTACCATCCGGATCAGACCACTGTCTTGCATTAGCATTAATGAGACGCGTCAGATTTTTTCTTGTCCTGTACAAAGATCTAGCTTTCATTAAATCCTTTTCCTCTTGAGTTTTAACCCTGTCGGAATCAGAATGTTTTTCCGGAGCTTCAAAACCATAAAAAACCGGCTCCTCATATTTGTAAGTTTCTACAATATCACCGGATATAACCACTTTAATTTTTGTCCTCATCGTATTAAGTGTGATATTAATCAAGTCTAAAGAGGCGGCTCATTTTGTCGCGGGGCTTTAATGCCCGCTCCAAAATCCGCCGCCGACTTTTTACCCGAGTATGCCAAAAACAAACCAGCCAAAGAATTTAAATATTCTTCGGCTTGTTCTAGAGACAAATCTAAATTATCTTCTTCCTTGAAGACTTTAATTGTTTCGTCTATAAGTTCCTTGGAGAATGTGGCATTTAGAATATCTCCCTTATCGAGAGATAAAGATTGCCTTAAATTTTTTGGCAAGGACATCTGATTGGCCCATGCCCACACTAAATGCAACTACAACAGATTAAATTGTATTACGCTGAAAAAAGTTTGCAAGTTTACTGCACACGAAAATGATGCCGTGATATTCAATAAAAAAATAGAAAATTTTGCCTTAAAAATACATTTGTTTTAATTCGTGTCATATGTGATACTTATGATTATTAATGCCAATATCTACTTTAAACAAACCAATGGTAAAAATTAACAGGATTTCAAAACCATATTTTCATCATGATGGCAGAATTGCTATTTACAACGATGATATTTTAAAATTTACAAAAATACCAGATGGTTCCGTTGATCTGATCATTACATCACCACCTTACAATGTGGACATTCACTATAACTCACATGCAGATAATTTGAGCTATGAAGACTATTTGGAGTTCACGACAAAATGGATTAAAAGATGTTTTGAGTTAACTAAAAATGAGGGTCGTCTTTGTTTGAATATTCCACTTGATAAAAATAAAGGCGGACAAAAATCTGTCGGTGCAGATATTACAAAAATTGCAAAAGATGTCGGCTGGAAATACCACTCAACAATTATTTGGAATGAGGGAAACATATCCCGCCGAACGGCTTGGGGTTCGTTTATGTCTGCCTCTGCCCCATATGTTATCGCACCTGTGGAATTGATTTTAATTTTATATAAAGATAGCTGGAAGAAAAATGGTGGGAGTAGAAAAAATGACATAACGAAACAGGAATTTATGGACTGGACTAATGGAGTTTGGACATTCAATGGCCAAAGCAAAAAAGGAGCTGGTGGACATCCGGCGGCTTTTCCAATTGAATTACCTAGGCGTTGTATCAAATTATTTAGTTTTATTGATGATATTGTGTTTGACCCGTTTCTGGGGAGTGGTTCACTCTTATTGCTTCATATTTGAATAATCGCAAAGGTATGGGTGTTGATATTGATAAAGAATATTGCGATATTGCTATAAGTCGTTTAAAAGAGGAGGGTAAAATTAATCAGCCAATATTAATGTAATTATCATGAAAAAGAAAAATGAGAAGAAAGATAATAATGTTCAAAAAAATCTCATAGTTGAGTTTTTCAAGAAAAATCCAAACAGAGATATAAAACATCCAGAGGTTGTTGACTGGGTTGTCGCAACATATAAAAAACGAACTGGTAATGTATTCCGAGACCCAGATAGAGCAGTTCGCAGTCTGGCACAAAAAGGATTTTTAATAAAAGTTGCTAAAGGAATTTATCGCTATGACCCCGAAAAAGAATTTCTACGAGAATTACAAGATTTTACATCGGCACAAAAAGAAGAAATTTTAAAAAGAGACGGGTATAAATGTGTAATATGTGGTAGAGGAAAAGCAGACGGGATGGAACTTCATGTTGACCATATAAAACCAAAAGATTTTGGAGGTGAAGCAACAATTGAAAACGGCCAAACATTATGCTCACAACATAATTTTATAAAGAAAAATCTCAAACAAACGGAAACAGGAAAGAAAATGTTTATCCGTTTATATGAATTGGCAAAAAGCGAAAATAACCCCGAGTTGGTAAAATTTTGTGCTGATGTATTGGAGACCTATGAAAAACACAACATAAACGGGCATATTGTTTGGAATAAATAATTATGAAATAGAAATAAAATTTTGTTTGGAAATTTAAATAGTTATTATGCAAACCACAACAATTTTAGATTTAATAAGAATACTGCTTTCTTGGCCACCCGTTGGAGCAATTGTTTTTTTCTTTTTTGTTTATAAGTTTGGGGGTTCAATTAAGATTTTTCTTGAAACACATGAACTAACAGGGGGCAGGACCGGTTAATGTTCAACAAAAACAGCCTAACCATTCTTCAGAAAGAGATTCAAATAATGATTCTGTTATAGAAAATCCCGAATTAGAAAAAGAGAAATTGAAAAAAGAAATAGATGACCTAAAAATAAAGGTTGAGAATGAGTCTAGGGGTAAAAAAAATCTAGAAGAACTTTTTGGTGTACAGCAAAGACTAACTGAAATAAATGAATTTTCATATCTAGCTTTATTTTTTGTTGATCAAACAAAGAGAGTTTTAAAATGGTTTTATGATTCAAAAAGTAATCAAACCATCACCAAAGAATCATTTAACCAATTATGGTTGCCATTTATTACAGATTTGAACCAAAGAGAGGTTATTTTTACTCTTTTAAATGCTTACGGAATGATATCAGGTGTTCTTGGGGGAGCATTTGTTATTACAGAAAAAGGTGAACGATTTTTAAAATCTATAAATTTTATTTAATTAAACAGGTTCCAACTTCGTACCAGACGGCCAGCCACAGTCAGCGAGGTGTAGAGCAGACCGGAGAGCCTTATTTTGAGCAATATTTCTAGAACTACTAAAATTCGTCCATGATGGGTAGAAATTACTAAAATGCAAAATGTGTTTCAAAATAAAGAAAAAGCGAGATTCGATTCCTAGAAACATAAAATGCTATGATTGAAGATATGAAAAACCAACACAGTAAGGTCTGGACGTGGACGCTCATCGTACTCGCACTACTTGTCGTCGGCGGGGGAGTATATTTTCTCATCCACCAGCAAACATATTCGCCAGCAGACACTGCTACAACTACTTCGCCCGTAACAGCCAACACCTATGGGATGGTCCAATACACCGATCCGGATTTCAATTTCAGCTTCTGGTACCCAAGCTCTTGGCAAATTCTTCCGACGACCACGAAGAATACGACGTCGTTTCCAGGTGGCACCTTGGTAAAGACATTGCAGATTGGTTCGGCAGGCGGTGTCACAATCAGCATCGTCAATTCTCCAAACCAAACAATCACCGATGAGCCAAACATCCACGCAAGCCCGATTGCTCAGACGAAATATTTCTATGACTCAGCGTCGAAACAATGGATGGTCGCATATCCCGAGGGAACAAATTCGGGGACGGAGGCCACGACCACTGCAAATATTTCGAATACAACGATAGCAGGTCTCGTTATGCTTCCAAGCGGTCGTCGTTTTGATACAAGCATAATTCCCTTAAGCACAACGAACTTTCTCGTCGTGAGTGATGGAGGAGGAAGCAATGCTACGGTTCTCGCAAAAACTATTTCATTTGCGGGAAGCTCTGTCAGTTCTTCAGTCCTATCCGCTACATTACAGACGGAAGCGAATACCTATACAGACACAAGTACCGCTTCCAACATTCAGCAACTGAATGCGCCTGGAAGCGTATCGCTCCAACAAGGCGGCATCGCTGAAATTCGAAACAAAAGTTTTTACTTCACTCTACAAAGCCTCTCATCGTCTTTAGCCACAATCCAAATCACGCCAGTCGGATGCTGGAATTCCTTCCCGTCGGACACGCCGCCTAAGATTCGTTGTATGATCGCTGTCATGCCTATACCGCCGCAAACGCTTTCTGTCGGCCAAACGTATAGTGCCGCGAACTATAGCATTACACTCACGCAAATTAGCAACGGCACGGCAACATTTTCAGTGGGTGCGCCATCGGCGATTTAGTAAGGAAGAATAAGGAAAAGATGGGTCTTTTTTAATTGAATATCATATGAACAACTTAAAAAAAATAGGCGTTGCATTTCTGATTCTTGTTATCCTTGTAAGCATAGCATTTTCACTCCCCAAAATACTTATATTTACAATACAGCAGGAACAGAAGCAGATTGTTTCCGAATCGACCCAGCAATTTCCCATCACTGTTGACCCAAAAAATAAAACTATCGTCCAAAATAAACAGGTAGATGCTTTCCTTTCAAATAATCATTCTCTTTTTGAAGCGGCGGCGGCAAATACCGGAGACGCTTTGTGGAAGATGTTTGAACAAATCGCGATAGCTATTTCAAAAATTCCCTGGTATCAAAATACCGCTAGTGTTGGTGGCCAGTTCGTTGAAATCAAACCCGGCCTACGCAAAGAGCAGGTGGCAAATGTCTTCGCAGCAACACTCGGATGGAATAGCAAACAAAAGCAGGAATTTGTTACATCTTCAAGCAATTCATTATCTCTGTTATCCGAAGGATCATTATCACCGGGTGTTTATTTCGTGCCATTAGGTATGAAGCCCAAAGAAGTGCAAGCAATGATCGGTGAACGCTTCTCCAAAGATGTCCTTTCTCATTATGGAACTTCGACTCAGGAAATATTACCGTTAAATGATGCTCTCATTATAGCCTCACTCATTCAACGCGAAACAATAGGAACAAATGATATGCGGCTCATCTCCGGCATCATGTGGAACAGACTTTTTGCCAACATGAATCTTCAAATAGATGCGACCCTTCAATACGCGAAGGCCAATAAAACTAAAACTGGAAACTGGTGGCCAACAATCGTACCCGCGGATAAATTTATTAAATCGCCTTACAACACTTATATGAATCCCGGTTTGCCTCCGGCTCCAATCGCAAGCCCCGGAGTGGCTGCAGTGTTAGCGGCTCTCAATCCGATAAAAACTTCTTGCTTATTTTATTTCAGTGATAAGGCAGGAGGGCTTCATTGTAGTGCAACTTATGCCGAACATGTAAAGCTTTTGAAACAATATTACGGAAACTAAAATATGATATAATGGCTGAAAGGTCAATTTACTTAATTAACTTCAATTATAAAAATATGATAAAAGGAAATTTTATTGGTGCGGCGATTGTTGCAATAATCTACACGATTTATATTTTAATGAATCCTAGCGCAATGCACTCGAAAACAGCATTTGTATTAGCGTTAGTGATTCTTAACGCTTTGACTATCGTGCTCATGTCTTTTGCGTTCAAATGATACAAAGTTGAAAAATGTTTATGCGATGTTTATGTTTCGGGGGAGCCAATCCATCACTTTTTTTCTGTGCTGATCAAGCGACCATGTGCCGCTTTTTCGGAATAAAATTTCATGTTCTTTTTTGAATATTAAGAGCTCCTCTTCGGATACTTGTGGAAAATTAGCAGGCATATTCTGATTGAATGATTTCAAAAATTCAGGAAGAGAAAGTGGTATTTCATTCAGTTTGAGTTCTTTTGGGTTGTTCTTCATAACTTACATAATATCATAATTTTATAAAAATTCAAGGTTTTGTTATTATTATTTTATAATATTGTATGATATGGAAAGTCGAAATTACAATAATACATTAAAAAATATGGAAAATAATGAAAATAAATCTTCGTCAAAATATTATTTATTGGGCGCCTTAGTTTTAATTGTGGTTATAGTGATAATAGTGTTATCAGTAGGGAAATCGAAACCCGCAGAACAGAATTCTCAAGCACTAAATACCGTTAATACACCAGAAGTAAATGCCGCGGCGGCAACGGTAGCAAATCCGGCTTCAACTAATGATTTTGTAGGAACTTGGATTTCAGCTACCCAAAGCAAAGGAATGCAAGGATCCGGCAAGGTTACAACTCCTCGCACCTCGACTGAAATAACTGTGACCGGTGACGTCAAACTTGTCATCCAAAAAATAGAAAACAATACGGCTATTGGCACATTATCTTATAGCAATCTTTGTTATGTGATAGCTACTTCGATTTCCGGAAAGGCTGCCGTAGCAAAACCGGCACAATGTACAAATACTGGAGAAGTGGCTGCCCGCTTAAAAGTAGATGGCAATAAGATAAGCTACGATGGGCAGACTGCGCTCAGTTCTGATGTTTCTTTTGAAGGAACTCTGAATGGCGACAGTTTAACAGGAACATTCACAAGAACGGGAACTTACGGAAAAATTAATGGGACACTCAATCTCGTGCGCGCAAAAAACTAAGTGCGTTACTACTTAAATATTTTTTTTGTTATCCTATTTGCAATTAAAATTGCTACTATTACAGTACCCAAAACAATCAGCCAACTGAATATACCAATAGTGTTATAAAGCGACTGCCAACTTGCAGCAAAAAAATAACCTATGCTTGAATAAAAAACAATTTGCAGTATATCTCCGATAATCGCGTATAATACAAAACGTTTAAATTTAATGTTTCCCAATCCGGCAATAGCATTTATTACAGCGGTAGCCTGGTCTTGAAAGCGGCTGGCAATAATAGCTGCGGCTGAATAACTATTTTCAGCCTTTTCTACATATTTTAGCGGTTTTGATTCAACTAATTTTCCTAAACGAAACCAGTACAATATTTTTTTGCCATATTTTTTAGAAAGAATATACATAGAGATATCTCCTAAAATATTACCGGAAGTGCCCGTAATAAGTACGGCGAATATATTAAGGTATCCTTGGCTCGCAAAAGCTGCTGATGCTACGGTGCTTGATCCGGCCGGCAGTGGAACACCAAGAGAAGAAAGAAAAGCGACTAAAAATAATGTTATGTATTTGTAAACAAGCAGTAATCCAAGGATATTTTGAAATAATAAACTCATTTATTGATTGCTCTTTGTATACTGAGCAACGGAGTCCTGAACTGTTTTTAAGAAATTAGCAGTATTGAAACCTTTTGTTTTTGCATATTGATCAATATTTAAATTAGGATAACGACTATCTTGAACAGCCAAAGATTCTGACAGATAATTTAGAGGCAAACTAAAAATATAATTTATGTAAGAAAAAGTCATCCACCCCTGAATTTGATCAGGAGTCAATGTTTGCCTGTATATATGACTTCTGTTAAATCCTCTCGTGGGTCTCAATCTGCCTGTCTGATATAAGTCTCTCAAATCAACAATAAACCAAATCATCAAACCTATTACAATGAGCAATAAGATTGTAAAAATAATACGCCAAAAATTTTTATGTAATTTCATACTAATCAGTTCATTATAAAATAAATAGCTCATTAATACAATGGTTTCTGTAAATCTAACAGTTCGTAAATTTGCTATATTTGTGCTAAGATAGAATTATATGAAAAAACTCATTGTCGGTATTGTGGTTGTTTTAGTAATTATTAGCGCCTATTTTATAACTAAGAGTTTGTCGAATAATGCTAGCGTAACAAATAATCAAACGAACAATATAACCCCGCGGGCAAACGCAACAAGTACTACAGACCAAAAGAATGCGGCTGAAACTGTTATTGGTAAATCTGTCCAGGGCCGCGATATCACAGCATATCACTATGGCACCGGGAGCACAGAACTTATGTTTGTTGGCGGTATTCATGGCGGATATGAATGGAATACAGTGCTTGTTGCTTATCAATTGATGGATTATTTAAAGCAAAATCCCAGTATTATTCCCAATAATATAAAAGTAACGGTCATTCCTGTATTAAATCCTGACGGCCTTTATAAAATTGTCGGCACTACTACAGAAAATTTCACGCAAGCAAATGTGCCGGCGCAATTAAGCGATACGGTACCCGGACGCTTCAACGCAAATAACGTTGACCTTAATCGTAACTTTGACTGTGATTGGCAAACTAACGGCACATGGCAAAATAAAACCGTGAGCGGCGGCAGTAGTGTATTTTCCGAACCGGAAAGTCAGGGCCTAAAAAATTATGTAGAAACAAACAAGCCAAGTGCGGTCGTGGTTTGGTATAGTTCCGCCGGCGGTGTTTACGCCTCAAGTTGCCACAATGGCGTCTCTGCAGAAACCAATACAATCACCAAAACTTACGCTGACGCTTCAGGATATCCTGCCTACGCAAGTTTCGATTTCTATGCAACAACAGGTGATATGGTAAATTGGCTGGCCAAAAGCAATATACCGGCAATTAGTGTACTTCTTACCAATCACACCGATACTGAATGGACTAAAAATCAGAAAGGTGTCGAGGCGCTGCTTAAATATTATTCTAAATAATGCGGTTTATATTTAAGAGACCGGTTGTTATAACTGTTATTATTCTTGCAGTACTTAGCGTTGGCGTCTTTGTATTTTTTAGTTCGCAAAAACCGCCGGAAGTAAAACCAACTCCTAATTCCAATAATATTGGCCCGGTATATAAGGTAATAGGCGCATCTGTGCAAGGGCGCAAGATTGAAAGCTATACTTATGGAAATGGGATAAAACATCTTGTATTTGTCGGTGGCATACATGGCGGATATGAATGGAATAGTGTGCTCTTGGCGTATCAATTTATAGATTATTTAGATAAAAATCCTGGATTCATTCCGGGCGGCTTGACTGTTACCGTAATTCCAGATGTTAATCCTGATGGAGTATTTGAGGTAACTCACAAAGTTGGCCGTTTTAATGACACGGATGTATCAACCAGCACTAAAATACTTGCGGCTGGGCGTTTCAACGCAGATGGAGTTGATCTTAATCGCAACTTTGACTGCAAATGGCAAGCGACAAGTACCTGGCAATCAAAAATAGTCAGCGCCGGTTCAAAACCCTTCTCTGAGCCGGAAGATTTGGCTATTAAAAATTTTATTTTAGAAAATAATACTAATAATAATATTAAGGCAGTTATATTTTGGCATAGTCAGTCAGGCAGCGTATATGCGTCACAGTGCCATGCCGGCATTCTTCCCGAGACTTTGGATATCATGAACACTTATGCTAAGGCTGCGAATTATACGCCGGTCAAAGTATTTAATGCTTATGCCACCTCCGGTGCTGCCGATGACTGGCTGGCTTCCATAAATATTCCGGCAATTACAGTAGAACTTAAAACCCATAATGCGACGGAATGGCAACAAAACCTCGCTGGTATCAAAGCCCTTTTTGAATACTACGGTCAGAAAAAATATTATGAGCCGCGTTAAAATTATTATTTTTATATTTGCAGTACTGGTGATCCTTTTTCTTATAAATTTCACGGTATATAAAGCAGTGCTTTTGGTTTTAGGAATTTCCGAACATTCGTTTTTGGTAATTGTCATCTTAGGCGCTCTGACAGCAAGCATAATAGCGTCACTTATTTTAGGTATGCGCTCATTATAATTTATTTACCAGAATTTATTATCTTCTATCCATGGTCTGGATGGGATTTCTGGGATACTTTTTTATTGCTTCTGTTTTATTCTTAATATTTCAAAAATTTACTGACGGCTTCTCCAAAGTTTTTGGTCTAGCGCTTTTTGGAGTCGCAATTGTATTAGGAATTTACGGTCTAATTCATGCAAACAGAATTATTGTCAAAAAAGTCAATATAAAATTGGAGAGACTTCCGGAAATATGGCGAGGTAAAAAAGCTGTATGGATAAGTGATCTGCACTTGGGTCAGATATACGGCATAAAGATATATAGACAGGGTGGTCAGAAAAATACAAAATATTTCGCCAGATATAGTTTTTATAGGCGGGGATATATTTGACGGCTCAAAATCACCCGAAATTTTAAAATTTACATCTCCACTTCGAGAGCTATCAGCCCCTTTGGGAATTTATTCTATAACCGGAAATCACGAAGAATTTGGAGATAGCAGTGACTTTGTCGCGGCTGTAAAAATGGCAAACATACACATACTGCGGAATGAAATGATCAATATAGGCGAGCTGCAAATTATAGGGGTTGATTATAGAAATGCCTCTAATAAAGAACGCTTTCAAAAAATTCTTTCTGATTTACAAATAGATAAAAATAAAGCGTCTATTTTACTAAAACACGAGCCAAAAGATATAGATGTGGCACAAAAAGAGGGCGTCTCGCTTCAAATTTCTGGACACACCCACGGCGCCCAACAGTGGCCATTTGGATATTTGGCAAAACTTATTTACGGGCAATTCGCTTACGGACTAAATAGAATAGGGGACACGCAAGTTTATACTTCAAGCGGAATGGGCACATGGGGACCGCCGATACGAGTGGGAACAGATAGTGAGATAGTAGTTTTCACTTTCTTGTAAGATTTTGTGCTATACTTTTATATATGGCAAAAAGAGAAGCAACAAATACCAAGAGGAAAACGTCGCGTTCGAGAAAAACTAAAAAAAGACTCGAGACTAAGCGCTTGAGGAATCTTGCACATCCAAGACGCAAATAAATAATAAAATTTTTAATAGAAGCTAATAAATTTTTATGGCAAAAGGAGACGGACATAAAAAAGAAAAAAAGAAACCTAAGAAAATAAAAACCCAGTAGCCCGATGAAAATCGAATGGAACAAGGTGACCAGATTATCTCAGATTGTTGCAATCGTACTTTTTGTTGTGGTGTTTATCGTCGCTTTTCAGATTGGCAGAACTTTTGAAAAGCAATTTATTTTAGGCAAACCAATAACCGGCTTTATAAAATTCGTCTGTGCCGACAACAAAACCATAGATGCGGAATTTTACAAGAATTTCGTGCATATCGAATTTGGCTGGCAAAAAACTTTATACTTGCCGCAGACTATCTCGGCTTCGGGAGCCCGCTATGCAAATTCTGACGAGTCTGTGGTCTTTTGGAACAAAGGTAATACAGCTTTCATCACCGAAGGCAATCCGAACAATGTAACCTACAAAGATTGTGTGATCACTCCATAATATTACAGCTGTGACTCTTCACCAAATAATACAATTTTTTGCAAAATACAAATATGAAGCAATTTTTCCGGTCGCAGTCGCCGAGGGTCCCATAATAACAGTTATTTGCGGTTTTTTGACATCACGCGGAAGTTTAGATATTTTACCGGCTCTTATGGTTGTGTTCTCGGGAGATGCTATTTCAGACTTTCTATTTTATATAATGGGCAGAGGTGGGAGACATGTGATTCAATATCTGAAATTCATACACATTTCCGATGAAAAAATACAAGAGCTGGAAAATCGGTTTAAATTATCACCATGGAGGACAATGATAATAGCTAAAATATCTTACGGATTGGGCAGTGTTTTTATGGTTGCAAGCGGCGCTTCGAAGATGTCATGGAAACGTTTTCTCGAATATACATTGAGTCTGGATTTTATCAGATCATACATATTATTTTCAATCGGTTTTTATTTTGGCAGAATTGCCCTGCGGGTAGGACCAACATATTTAAAATATTATGCAACGGCTGTGATCATATTAGTCCCTATAGGATACTTCTTATACCGCAAAAGACTCAAAAATCCCAGTGAAAGGAACTGATCATTTTGACGTAATAATATGACACAGAAGCTTAATTTATTAAAAAATGAAAAAAACCATCGTATCATTTTCTTTCATATTTGCATTTGTTGTATATAGTTTATATCAGTATTTTGGGATGTCACAGACATTAACATTTGTAGCGGCCAATAATACACCGGGCACAAAAGTCACATTGGAGACATCGCAGCCGATTATTACTACAAAAAATACCGTCTCCAAAGCGTCTCCAAATAAAGCTGTGACCCAAACCCAGTCAGGCCAGCCGGTTCCAATTCCGACCCCAACTCCGATCCCAGTGCCAACACCAACGCCAATTCCAGCACCAGTAGCAGTATCGGCACCGGCGCCAGTGGTCAAAAATATGTACAACGACGGCAATTACACCGGAAGCATTGCTGATGCTTATTATGGTAATATTCAAGTGCAAGCAACCATTCAAAACGGTAAAATTGTCGATGTTCAATTCTTACAATATCCAAGTGATAGAAGCAGATCTGTCAGTATAAACACCAGAGCTATGCCTATTTTGAAAAGCGAGGCTATCTCTAGCCAAAGCGCCAATGTTGATATTGTCTCCGGCGCCACTGATTCAAGCCAGGCTTTTGTGCAGTCGCTTAGTTCGGCTCTTGCTCAGGCTTTAAATTCCTAAACCTATGAAAAAAACTGAGTGGATCATGGGCATGCCAATAACGGTCTGCATTGCGGACCAATTTGAAACAGAAAAAGTCAAAGAAGCGGCAACCAAAAAAGTGTTCGAATATTTTCATTATGTGGATGAAAAATTCAGCACTTACAAAGAGGGAAGTGAGATAAGTAAAATAAACAGGAAAGAAATAAAAGAAAGCGATTGGAGTGGAGATATGAAAACAGTCTTTGCACTTTCTGAAAAAACAAAAATGGAAACGAACGGCTATTTCAATATACTGACACCCGAAGGTTTGTTTGATCCGTCCGGATTGGTTAAAGGCTGGTCAATCTATAATGCGGCAAACATTCTTGCTGAATTAGGGTTTAAAAATTTCTACGTGGATGCCGGTGGTGATATTGAAACGAAGGGGAAAAACGAAAATGGGGAAGTTTGGAGTGTCGGTATCCGCGATCCATTTGTCAATGATAAAAGCCACATTATAAAAACAGTTTTTATAAGTAATTGTGGCATGGCCACTTCCGGCACCTATGAACGAGGCCAGCATATCTACAATCCGCATGTTGGCCGCGTCCCTCTCAATGATATCGTGAGCATCACGGTCATTGGTCCAAACGTTTATGAAGCCGATCGATTCGCCACCGCCGCCTTTGCCATGGGAAATGAAGGAATAAATTTTATTGAACGATTAGATGGTTTTGAAGGTTATTCTGTAGATAAAAACGGCATCGCCACCGAAACTTCCGAATTTAATAAATTTACAAAATAAAGGATGAAAACAATAGACAACATTTTAAATAGAATAACCATGTACCGAATCGTCTTATATGAACTTATAGGCCTTTTGGTGGCAGCTGGTATTTTGGGATTTTTTGGCATATTGCCATACACGCCAATCAGCATATTTTTTTCGTCTGTTTATATATTAGCCATCTGCTTAGTAGTCAACAAAATATTTGCCTGGGCCTATAATGCGCCAACCAATCCTGAATCAACATATATCACAGCTTTGATTTTGGCTTTGATTATTTCTCCGGCGCTTTCCTTGGATGATTCAAATTTTCTTGCACTTGCTTTTTGGGCCTCCAGTTTGGCGATAGCTTCAAAATATATTTTAGCCATCGGCAAAAAACACATTTTCAATCCGGCGGCCATCGCGGTAGTAATTACTGCTTTTGTTTTGAATCAATCGGCAAGCTGGTGGGTTGGCACTTCCTCTATGTTGCCAGTTGTTTTAATTGGCGGATTTTTGGTGGCCCGCAAAATCCAACGCCTTGATTTGGTTTGGTCAGCAATAATTGCTAGCCTTGTCGCTATATTAGGATTTTCTTTTATAAAAGGCGGCAGTATTTTTGCACTCGGATGGAGTGTGCTTGTTTCTACTCCTCTCATATTTTTCGCTACGATAATGCTTACAGAACCATTGACTACACCAGGAACTAAACCGATGCGTATTACTTATGGACTACTCACTGGAATTTTGTTTGCGCCATTTATTCATATTGGTTCTATTTATTCAACACCGGAGCTGGCTTTGGTTGTTGGAAACATTTTTTCATACTTAGTAAGTTCTAAGAAAAAATTAACTCTGGTTTTGGACAATATAGAAAAAATTTCAGTTGATTCGTATGATTTTATTTTTACTCCAGAAGAGCGGCTATCTTATCACCCCGGACAATATATGGAGTGGACACTGGCGCATAATGGATCAGACGACCGCGGCATACGAAGATATTTTACTTTGGCATCGTCTCCAACCGAAGAAGAATTGCGGCTCGGAGTTAAATTTCACGACAAAGGAAGCAGCTTCAAGAAAAAACTATTATCTATGAAAAGGGGAGACAGTATTGTTGCCTCTGGACTTGCTGGGGATTTCGTTTTGCCAAAAAATAAAAATGAGAAATTGGTTTTTTTGGCGGGCGGCATAGGCATTACACCATTCCGAAGCATGATTCAATATTTAATTGATACAAAAGACAAAAGGTCAGTTACTCTTTTGTATAGTAATAAAACCGCAAACGATGTAGTGTACAGAGAAGTCTTCGAAGAGGCACGGCGCTTGCTCGGTATTAAAACTTTTTATGCTTTAGCCAGAATAGATGCAAAAACCATAACAGAACAAGTGCCTGATTATAAAGACAGAATTTTTTATCTCTCGGGTCCGCGCAGCATGGTAGTCGGTTTTGAAAAACTACTGGAGTCTATGGGGGTTAAAGAAAGTAATATCAAGACAGACTTTTTCCCGGGATTTGCTTAAAGATTATATGAAAAACAAACCAATTAAAAAAATAAGTTTTTACTTACGGGAAGATAATAAGATATCTAAAAATTGGCAATCAAAAATAGAATCGTGGCTGAAAGATAAGCATCCGAATATCAAAATTTCTAGCGATAAACCTGAAGCCATATTGGTTTTGGGGGGAGACGGCACTATCATGGAGGCCGCTAAAAAATACGCCAACAGCAAAGTTATAATTTTGGGAATAAATTTGGGCCATTTGGGTTTTTTGGCTTCTATAAATAATTCTGACGATTTCCCTCTTATGCTGGATAAGTTTTTAAAAGGTGATTTTGAGACTGGCCCAGGAATGATTATTAAGGCGACAGTGATGCGCAACAAAAGGGAGGTTTTTGCCGCTGATGCATTTAATGAAATCGTCGTTCAAAATCCTTTGGGCATGGTTGAGGTTGATGTTGGCATCGGCGGAGAAATGATTGAGAAGATACGCGGCAGTGGTGTTCTGGTAGCTACCCCGTCCGGATCAACGGCTTATAATCTTTCGGCCCATGGACCCATCGTCTCGCCGGACATTGAATGCTTAATAGTAACTGAACTTTTTGATCATGATCTGCCAACACCGAGTTTGGTGGTACCCACGACTGAAGTGATAAAGTTAATTGTCAGAAATTTCCGCGAACACAAATTTTTAAAAATCACATCTACAGGCGAAAAATTTGATGTTTTGTTTATTGCCGATGGTGTGGCTTTATTTGTCCTAAAAAGCGGGGATGAAATCAACATAACTCGCACTAATAGCGCTTTTAAACTGGCTATACTCAAGCCAAATCATTTCTATAAAAATCTGCATTCCAAATTCAGCTTTTAAACATTAAATTGATTTAAAATTGCAGATAGGCTATAATGAAGAAGTATTAGAAGAATACAAAAATAAAGTCGAGTTTCTATCTATACTATAATAAATAACAAAAAAAATAATTTCATGACAGGAACAATCAAGAAGCTTAATGAAAGAGGATTTGGATTCATTGAACAGACTGGTCAAACCGGGGATCTTTTCTTTCACAAAAGCGCTCTCGTTGGTGTCACTTTTGAAGAATTGAAAGAAGGCGATAGCGTCACTTTCGAAATCAAACCGGGCGAAGAAGGCGGCAAGGGCCCTTCCGCCGTAAACGTTTCTCGCGCTTAATAATTGCATTAGTATTTATTAATAATAAAAAATATGGCTAAAACAAATTCGGCTTTTATGAAGCCGATGACAGTGAGTTCTGAGTTGGCGGCCGTTGTGGGCAATGGTCCAATGCCCAGATCAGAAGTTGTTAAAAAACTTTGGGTTTACATCAAAGGCAAGAAACTTCAGGATCCGACAAACAAGCGAAATATCAATGCTGATGAAAATTTGAAGAAAGTTTTTGGCGGCAAAGCGGTAGTAAATATGTTTGAAATGACTAAACTTGTTTCTAAACATTTGTCTTAATTAGGTAGCAATAAAGCTAAAAAATCAGTCTTATAATATGCTATGAAAAATAAAGAAGTAGCGGTGTTTGGTGGTGGCTGTTTTTGGTGCACTGAAGCGGTTTTCAAAATGATAAAAGGGGTTACTCTGGTAAAACCCGGCTATGCTGGCGGTAAAACCGAAAACCCGACATATATAGAAGTAAGCTCGGGAAAGACCGGGCATGCCGAGGTTATATATATTGAATATGATCCGTTACAGGTTGATTACAAAGATTTACTGACTATATTTTTTGGCAGTTATGACCCAACCGCTTTAAACAGGCAGGGTGCCGATGTGGGAACTCAGTACCGTTCTGTTATTTTTTATTCAACAGAAAAACAAAAAGAAGAAGCGTTAAATTTTATAAAAGAAATTAATAATTCAAATAAGGAAGGCAAGCCGGTAATCACAGAAGTTACACCGCTTGATAAATTTTATGATGCTGAAAATTATCACAAAAATTATTTTGAAAATCATAAAAAAAATCCGTATTGTGAGCTTGTTATAAATCCAAAATTGGAAAAGATTCAAAAAAATTTTGCCAACCTGTTAAAAACCATATAAAAATATGAAAAAAGAACCAATGCCAAAAACAGAAGAAGAATGGAAAAAGGTTCTGACCCCGGAACAATATGAAATTCTTAGGGAGAGGGGGACAGAAGCTCCATTTTCAGGTAAATTGTTGAAGTCAGATAAAGATGGCGTTTTTGTCTGCGCCGCTTGCGGCAACCCTCTTTTTTCATCCGAAGCAAAATTTGAATCAGGCACTGGCTGGCCGAGTTTTGATGAAACCCTGCCGGGGGCGGTGGAGGAGAGATTAGACAATTCTCTCGGTATGGCAAGAACAGAGGTGGTTTGTTCCAGATGCGGTTCGCACTTGGGGCATTTGTTTGACGATGGACCAACTAAAACAGGCAAAAGATATTGTTTGAATTCCGTTTGTCTAGACCTTGAGGAAAAAACATAAACGGGTCATAATTAAATAATGGATGAAAAAAGCGATATTGAAATAATCGTAAAGCAATATTTAAAGTCGGTCTATAATTTTGTCTTTCGCATTGTTGGCAATGAAAACGAAGCTAGCGACATCACTCAAGAAGTCTTTATAAAAGTTTGGAAAAATTTAAGTAAAATTGACGAGAGTAAAAATTTCAAAACTTGGATTTTTGCTATTGCCAGAAATACAACCATAGATTGGCTTAGAAAAAGAAAAAATATTTCTTTTTCTAAAATCGAATCCGAGGATAATTATTTTGAAGAAAACATAGAGGATATTGAACCTCTTCCGGATGAAATTTTTATTAAAAAAGAATTGGCAAAGGAAGTTGAAGAGGCTCTTACCAAAATAAGGCCCGATTTTAGGGAAATAATTTTGTTGCGTTATGTTGAAGATCTTACTTTTGAAGAAATCTCAGAAATTGTCGATAAACCTCTTAACACCGTCAAATCCCACCACCTCCGCGCCCTCTCCGCTTTGAGAAAATTTTTTTAAGGTAAAAATGCTTTAAAATAAGGGTTAAAATGGTGAGTGCAACTAAATGGGAGTGAGGTACGTATTATAGATATGAAGATGGAAGAAAAATACAAAAAACTATTAGGTTCTATTAATTTTATAGAACCGCCCAAAGGACTTGGGACCAGAATTTTAGAGCGGGTAAATGCGGAAAAGGAAAGGCTGATGAGAATCAGGACTTGGGTTTTTGGAAGCGGTACGGTGGCTTCCTTTGGTCTTTCTTTGTGGGCAGTAATTTATTTGATAAAAAGCGCTCAAGAGAGCGGCTTTGTCCAATATCTCTCTTTAATTTTTTCTGAAAATGGAGTAATGCTTACGTATTGGCGCGAGCTGTCTTTGTCTTTAGTTGAATCACTGCCAATCGTCAGCCTCATAATTTTCCTATCGGCAATTGGATTTTTTATATGGTCGTTTACAAAAATGATTTCAAACGTGCATGACAGAAATGTAGTATTATTTAGTTTTAACTAAAAAACATGAAACTGGAAGACATACACGAATCAAAAATAATCCGAGACATCATTATTATAATTGGAATAGTTATAGTTGTTCTTAGCATTTTGTTTATCGGTATAAATATAGGTGAGCGCCGAGCCAGATTTGCCGGACAGTATGGGGATAATTTTGAAAGAAATTTTGTAGGGACAAGAAATGGAATGATGGGTGGATATTTTGGCCAAATGCTGCCGAGTGGGCACGGAGCAGTCGGAAATATTGTGAGCATCAGCTTGCCTCAAATAATTATTACCGGACCGGATAATTTAGAAAAAACTATTTTGGTTGGAACGAGCACTATAGTACGACAATTTCAGCAAAACATTCAGAGTTCCGATTTAAAAACCGGGGATTCTGTGGTTGTCATAGGAAATCCAAATAACAGCGGTCAAATAGAGGCTGCTCTCATAAGAGTTATGCCGCAACCTCCGCAACCTTAATTCTTTAATTAATATAATCATAAAACAATGTCTGATAAATTCAGTAAAATAAAAAATTGGATTATTTCGCACAAAAAGACCAGCGCGGTTTTAGCTTTGGTTATTATTTTTTTAGGATATAAAATATACCAAAACTATACCAGCACCAGCAACGACCCTAAATATATATTAACTACCGTCCAAAAAGGAGCGGTCGTGACGGCTATTACCGGCACCGGCCAAGTATCAGCCGATAATCAAGTAGACATAACGAGCAAAGCCTCCGGCAATATCACCAAGGTTTACGTAACCGCAGGCCAGTCGGTTACAGCCGGTACTCTTTTGGCTCAGGTTGATTTCACCGACGCCGCTTTAACATTGCAATCGGCCCAGGTGGCTTATAATAAATTTGTGGAGCCGGCTAAACCTCAAGATATAAAAGCGGCTCAAGACAGTGTCAGCTCCGCATACAATAACGGGTGGAACGCCGCTTCTTCCGCTTTTACTGATTATCCCAACATCATAACCGGCATGGATGATTTATTTTATTCTTCAAACGGCTATTTCAGAACTTCAAGCATTAAACAAGGAAATAGTATATCCAATTCACATATCCAAAATGCCGGATTAATTTATGACCAGGCCAAAAATCAATACACAACTGTCTTGGCAGAATATAATTCACTTAATCGCGGAAGCACTACCACTAGCATAGATAATCTTATGAATGACACAGCTAAAATGCTGCAGACTATGGCTAATGCCTTAAAAAATACACAAAACACTGTTTCTTATATTGTACAAAACCAGTCAGACACCAGCCCTGCCGCCACCACAGCAGCAAATAATGTTAATTCATGGCTTAGTACAATCAATACTGATTTATCCAACGTTATTTCGACTCAAACTAGCATAGTAAATTCACAAAATACACTAAATAATCTGGTGGTTGGGCCAGATCCGCTTGATGTCCAGGCCCAACAAATCTCTCTCCAAAAGGCGCAATCAGCTTATCAGAATTATTTTATAAGAGCTCCGTTTGACGGAACTATAGCTAGAGTGCAAGCTAGCATCGGCAATCCGGCGGGTACAGTGGCAACCATAGTCAGCAACAGCAAAATCGCCACCATATCATTAAATGAAGTTGATGTGGCCAAAATACAAGTCGGCGATAAAGTTAATCTCACTTTTGATGCTATTGATGGTCTCAACATTGCTGGACAGGTGGCTGAAATAGATCAGGTGGGTACGGTCAGCCAAGGCGTCGTTAGTTATAACGTTCAAATAAGTTTCGATACTCAAGATGACAGAGTCAAATCTGGCATGAGCGTCAACTCCTCCGTCATAACAGAGAGCAAACAAGATGTTTTGGTAGTGCCGAGCTCTGCCATTAAAACCCAAGGTAATATTTCTTATGTCAATTATTTTGATCAGAAATATACGGATGCGCAGGCAAGCGCCGGTGTAGTTTCTGCCATAGCACCTCTTTCCAAACAAGTGGAAATCGGCATCTCCGATGACACCAACACTGAAATTGTTTCCGGGCTTAATGAAGGTGATCAGATAGTATTGAGAACAGTAACTGGAACCACGGCAACAACGAGTGCTGCTCCAAGCATCTTTGGCGCAGCTACAGGCGGCCGAACAACCGGCGGAGGCAGCGGAGCAGCAGGCACCATCAGAAGAATTGGAGGATAAAAATTACTTGTGGTGAATTTATTGAACCATGATAGAAGTTAAAGACATAAGAAAAACCTATAACAGCGGAGAAAATTCCTTTGAAGCTCTCAAAGGAGTTTCTTTCAGTATAAAAGATGGAGAATTTATAGCCATTATGGGACCAAGCGGTTCCGGTAAATCAACTCTTATGCACATTCTCGGATGCCTAGATACGCCGACTTCCGGAAAATATTTTTTGGACGAAAAAGACGTGTCCACCTTAAGCGATGATCAGCTGGCAGAAATAAGAAGAGATAAAATTGGCTTTGTTTTCCAGTCTTTCAATCTTCTTCCTAGGACTACCGTGTTGCGCAACGCCATGCTTCCTCTCATATATACAGGAGTACAAGGAGAAGAAAGGGAAAGAAGAGCTAAAGAATCTCTCTTGCATGCGGGTTTAGAAGAAAGCCATTTTGATCATCTTTCAAATCAGCTTTCTGGAGGCCAAATTCAAAGAGTGGCTATTGCGAGAGCTCTAGTAAACAATCCTTCCCTTATACTTGCCGACGAGCCGACTGGAAATCTTGATACTAAAACCGGCGATATTGTCCTTGGCACTTTCCAAAGATTGAACGAGGAACAAGGCAGAACAATAGTGCTTATCACTCATGAGCCTGATGTGGCCGAGCATGCCGATCGAATTATTCACATCCGTGACGGCGTAATAGTAGAAGACAGCAAGAGACATTTAAAAAAGCGTATTAAAATTTAATTATGAAAACTTTAGATATTTTAGAAGAAACATATTCGGCCCTTTTTTCAAACAAAGTGAGATCCGGACTCACTATGCTGGGTATTGTTATCGGCATAAGTTCTGTCATAGCGCTCATTTCGGTCGGTCAAGGAGCTCAGAATTCTATACAAGCAAATATTCAATCAATCGGCTCCAATCTGGTTTTGGTCATGCCGGGCGCTCAAAGAGGCGTGGGAGTTTCTGTCAGCGCCGGCCGAGGCTCGGCTCAATCTTTAACTTTAGCTGACTCTCAAGCCATTGCCGGACTGACTAACGTGTTGGCGGTAGCTCCAGAAGTTGACGGTAGAGACCAAATCACAACTAAAGGACAAAATACCAATACATCAGTCATCGGAACAACAAGCAGCTATCCTGCCGTCCGCAACGTGCAAATAGCCGATGGTTCTTTTATTAGCGATCAAAATATAACCGACCTCTCTAAAGTAGCCGTCTTGGGTCCAACCGCTCGAGATGATCTTTTTGGAGTAGGCGCGACTAATGTGATAGGTCAAGATATTCGTATCAAAGGAGATGTGTTTAAAATCATAGGCATAACGGTCGCCAAAGGAGGCAGCGGGTTTGGCAGCCAGGATGATATGATTTTCGTACCGCTATCGAGCGCCCAAAAATTTTTGGTGGGCAATGACTATCTAAGCAGTATCAGTGTTGAAGCCCAAAGTGCAGATGTTATGACAACTTTGCAAAGCGATATTACCACTCTCTTGCTTGGACGCCACAATATAAAAAATGCGGCTCAAGCTGATTTTAGCACTTTGAATGAGGCCGACATTGTGGCCACTGCTTCATCTGTCACCAGCACCTTTACAATACTACTTGGCGCTGTAGCTGGCATATCACTCCTCGTTGGCGGCATCGGCATTATGAATATGATGCTAACAACAGTCACGGAAAGAACGAGAGAAATCGGTTTACGCAAAGCTATCGGCGCCAAAGCTTCCGACATCAGCAAACAATTTTTGATAGAAGCGGTTATGCTAACTCTGATTGGTGGGCTGGTCGGAGTAGTTTTGGGTTGGTCGGTTTCTTTCATTGTCACTTACTTCAAAATTCTGGAAACTCAGGTTTCTATCTCTTCAATTCTTTTGGCTTTTGGAGTATCAACGCTCATTGGTATCATATTTGGATATTACCCGGCCCGCCGAGCCGCTGGGCTTAATCCAATAGATGCACTAAGATACGAGTAATAAATATTAATTATAAAAATAAAAAACATGAACAAAAATAAAAAAATAATTGGGGTGGTAGTTATCGTGATCGCTTTGGGTTTGTCATTTTATTCAGGCATGAGATATGATCAAAGCAACGCAGCGGCGGCTGCTGCAGCCAGGGGAGCTAATTTCCGAACTGGTGGCATAGGAGCCAGCGGAGTGCGCGGCGGAGGTACTGGAGGAGCTGGCGGCGGCACGGCGGGGGATATAATATCAAAAGATGCCACGAGTATTACTGTCAGTTTGCGGGCTGGTGGCTCAAAAATAGTTTTCTTTAGTCCATCAACTCCTATATCTGCCATTGCTTCCGGTACTCCAGCAGATCTTATCTCCGGCAAACAAGTAGTGGTCCAAGGAACCACTAACACCGACGGCAGCGTGAGCGCCACCAGCATCCAAGTAAGATAAATTTTGTGATATAATTTGTGTATGAAAAAAATCATATACATAATTATAGGTTTGGCAGTTATTGCTGTTTTGGTGTTGACAGTAAGGTTTGTTTTTGGCGGCCCGGAAGATAATTGGATTTGCCAGGACGGAGTTTGGGTAAAGCACGGCAATCCAAGTTTTCCTGAACCAGTATCTGGTTGTGGCAATCAAGGCAAGACAGACGATACAACAACATCCACATCAACCGATGGGTATATATATAAAGACCTTATCAAAATAGATTCGCCGATTCAAAATCAAAAAATAAATTCTCCTGTCAGCATAAAAGGAGAGGCGCGGGGCAATTGGTATTTTGAAGCTTCTTTTCCTGTTCAAGTTTTAGATGAAGATGGAACTGTTATTGGTCGGGGTACCGGTCAAGCGCAAGGAGAATGGACAACGACAAATTTTGTGCCATTTATCGGAGAAATTAATTTCAGCAAACCAAAAGGCAAAACCGGCAGTATTGTATTCAAAAAAGACAATCCTTCTGGCCTGCCAGCAAATGACGATTCTGTTTCTATCCCAATCAATTTTTAATCTGTTTCGTTCCCTGTTGTAAGGGGGAGAATAATTTGTTTTGTTGAAGCAGATGATGTATAGTAAAATAAATTCCCTAGCGGGATTTTTAATTATTCAATTTTAACAGGATGGAGATCAGAAATATTGCAATCATAGCCCACGTAGACCACGGCAAGACAGCGCTGACTGACGCTATTTTGAGGCAGACCGGTTTTGAGGAAGAAGGATTTTCGATGGATTCAAATGCGCTGGAGAAAGAACGCGGCATTACTATTTATTCAAAAAATGCCTCAGTAATTTATAAAGGCACAAAAATAAATATAGTTGATACCCCGGGCCACGCAGACTTCGGCTCTGAAGTAGAGCGAATCTTGCGTTCCATTGATTCGGTTTTACTTGTGGTAGACGCACAGGAAGGACCTATGCCTCAGACGCGCTTTGTTTTGAAAAAGTCATTAGAGATCGGACACAAACCGATTGTAGTTTTAAATAAAATTGATCGTCCCGGTGCCGACATTGACAAGATTAAAACAACCCATGATGAAATTTTTGAATTATTTTTTGATTTGGGTGCAAGCAATGAGCAACTTAATTTCACTACTATTTATGCCATTGCCAAAAACGGAGTGGCTATTAAAAATTTGGGTGATGAGAGTGATAATATAAAACCTCTGCTCGATGTTATTTTGGAAAAGGTGCCACCGGCAAAAAACAATAAAGAATTGCCTTTGCGCGCTCAGCCTTTCAATTTAGCTTACGATAATTTTTTAGGAAGAATGGCTATCGCTAGAATTTATGAAGGCACTTTAAAAAACGGCCAAAAAGTTTTTATTAAAAAAGAAGGTAAAAATGAGGAGGGCAAAATAACAAAAATATTTAATTTTGAGGGGATAAACAGAAAAGAGATCAGCGAAGCCGAAGCGGGAGATATAGTGATGATTGCCGGCCTGCCTAATATTTATATAGGCGACACTATTACGGATAATCCGGAAACAGAAAGTTTGCCAGCAATCAAGGTAGATGAGCCGACGATTGCGGTAAATTTTTTAGTCAATGATTCACCTTTTGGCGGCAGGGAGGGCAAGTATGTCAACAGCCGACAGATCAGAGAACGTCTGGAAAAAGAATTGGAGGTGAATGTCGGACTCAAAGTTGATTTCGAAGGGGATCAAATGAAAGTTTATGGGCGAGGTGAGCTTCATATAGCTATACTACTGGAGAACATGAGAAGGGAAGGATTTGAAATGCAAGTCTCACAACCACAGGTCATTATAAAAGAAATTGATGAAGCAAAAAGTGAACCATTTGAAGAAGTGACTATAGATATTCCCAAAGAGATGCAGGGAGTTATCATAGAAAAGTTGGGCAAGCGGGGCGCCATAATGACAAACACCAAACATCACGGCAATCACTTGCGCCTGATTTTTGAAGGACCGACCAGGGGACTGCTCGGCTATCGCAATCAATTTGTCATTGATACCAAAGGTGAAGGAATTTTTGGCAGCCGGGTAGTGGGTTTTAGGCCATATGCAGGAGAAATAGAGAAAAAAGCTACCGGCTCACAGACATCAATGGCAAACGGCAAGGCTTTGGCTTTCGCTTTAGACAACTTACAAACTAGAGGCACTTTATATATAGGTCCGACAACTGAAGTTTATGAAGGTATGGTCATAGGCAACACGGCCAAAGGCGACGAGCTTTCAGTCAATCCAACCAAAGGCAAACAACTCACCAACATGAGAGCCTCCGGTTCTGATGACAAAATTTATTTAGCTCCACCGGTGCCAATCACCATTGAAAGTGGACTTGAAATAATGGCCGAAGATGAATATCTGGAGATCACTCCCAAATCAGTGCGTCTGCGCAAAAAACTTTTGACTGAACTCGAACGTGTGAAAGCAGGAAAAAAATGAAGTTATTTTTGGTTTAAATAAGCTTCGGCAAGCTCTTTGATAAAGCCGGGGCCGCTCCAAATCATGCCGGTTATGAGAGCGACCAGGTCGGAGCCAGCTTCGAATTTTTCTTTCATATTTTGAACAGACATGACGCCGCCACAGCCGATGATGGTAAATCTTTTGCCATAAGCGGCCCTGGTCTGCTTGATCAGTTTATTTGATAACTCAAAGCATGGTTTGCCGGAGAGTCCGCCTTTGTATTCTTTGGGCGCTTCATCTTTAAAATCCAGAGAATTATAATCTTTGTTTAAATTGCCAATAACTACACCCTTTATTATTTCAAATTTTTCTGAAATTTTTAAAAGTTCATCAAACTTTGACCATTCTAAATTTATAGGCATTTTTACATAAACAGGCTTCTTACATTTAACTTCAGAAATTTTTGAAAGCAATCGCGAAAGCAGTGTCGGATTGGCAAAAGTTTCGCCACCAAAAGCATTGGGGCAGGAAATATTGAGAGTGTAGTAATCGCCAACATTTTCTTCGTTCAATCTTTTAAAACTATAAAAATAATCTTCGATGCCCGCTTCCACTGAAGCAGATTTTTCATCATTAGTGCGAGCGATAGAAATTCCCACAACAAAACCGTCACGCTTCTTGAAATTTTTTAGCCGTTTAATAATAGTTTCCACTCCATCGTTGCGCAAACCTTTGTTGACTAAAATGCTCTGTGATTTGGGCAAGCGCGCCATACGCGGCCTATTGTTACCGGTACAACTTCTAGCTGTGACAGAGCCAATCTCGACTCCACCAAAAGAAACTTCGGGCAAAATATTTATAAGGCGGCCATTGTAGTCAAATCCGGCCGAAAGCAAAAAAGGAGTTCGGTAAGTCAGCCCATCAACTTTTTTTGAAATACTAATGCCTCTGTATTTATAGAAAACAGCAGTAAATTTTTTAAGCAGTGAACTTTTGCCCAAAAACTGGCCAATAGCGATAAACCAGTTATGTACATCTTCCGGATCAAATTTGAAAAGTATGGGTTTTAAGACCTTTTGATATAACATATTTGAACTGTGATTATAGTATAATTTAAGAGAAATGAAAATAGAAATTAAAAAACTAAACACCCCACGAAAGGTGCAGGATTTTTTGGATAAGGTGCCTTTTAATTTTGAAAAGAAAGGGGAAACTTATTGGCCGCCTAAAAAAGCGATCGAAATGGGCAGAATGCACTGCTTTGAGGGAGCAGTCTTCGCCTGCCTCTCTCTGCAAAAGCATCATATCGAAAATTATTTGGTTGACCTGAAAGTCAAAAATTTAAAAAAAGACAGCGATCATACTTTGTGCATTTTCAGAATTAATAAATATTGGGGAGCTATAAGCAAAACCAATCATTCTGTATTGCGTTGGCGCGATCCCATTTACAAAAGCGTTCGCGAGCTGGCTCTTTCTTATTTCCATGAATATTTTTTGGATTCTGGTGAAAAAACCTTGCTCTCTTTCTCCAAGCCATTTGATATCTGGAAAAGATTTGGAGCTAAATGGACCGAAGGAGAAAAAGATCTGGATAAAATAGCCGAAGCGCTCGACAAATCGCCGCATATAAAATTTGTGCCAAAAGCAAATAAAAAATTCATAAGATCTGCTAGCAAGACTGAAATAAAAGGAGCGAGTGTGGTAGAATACAAGAGCATGAAAGAGTTGGATTATATATCCCGAAGTAGGAATAATTTTGGCTCTTCTGGTAATTTTCGGGTGGAATTTTTATATGAACATGCCAGTTACACCAGCAGTCGGACCGGGCGGTAGCATAAGCGGCAATTATAGTATTGAAAGTATTGAAAAACTCGGCAAGCCCTATGAATGCAGCTTTTCAAAATCTGACGGATCTTCTGAAGTTTCAGGAACATTGCAGATGGCAGAAGGTAAATTGCGCGGTAATTTTAACATAAGCGCCGCCACAAGTTTTACCAGCCATTTTATAATAATAAGCGACACCACTTACACCTGGACATCTCTCGGAGCTGTCGGATACAAAAGTCCCGTTGCTAAAAGCGCATCAAAAAATGCTTCACCGATAGAGCAAGCTCAAATAGTCGGCACCGAAGATAAAGAAGATTACAATTGCTCACCTTGGAATATTGATCCTACAGTATTTGAACTTCCTTCCGGCATTAATTTCTTGGAATTAAAAAATTAATATCCCCAGTTTTTGCTTGTTTGACTTTTTGTTTTAAAAGTTTATTATTTGTGTTTAGAAGTATTTATTCCACCTCTGGAGAAGAAATTGGTTCAAGCACGGTTAACAAGAAGAACGGGCAACCGCCCCAAGTTGGCTCATGCAGCTCCTAAAATTGCCCAAAGGAAAAACGGGAATCTGGAGCTAAAACAGCCGGAAATTGGGTTTCGTATCAAAGCATTTTTGCGGACGCATTACCCTTCTTTGAGAGAGGGGGTGATCATCTAGCTATGTTTGAGAGGCCGCTGTGTGAGTTTTCCACAGCGGCCTTTTGTTTGATATAATGTTTATATGGAGAAATTTAAAAATTCCAAGTTTATTTTTGTGGTCGGTATAGGTGGTTCTGATTTGGCATCAAAAGCTGTTTGGAATGCTTTAACTTTGCACAAACCAGATGTGGATAAAAAAATATTTTTCCTTGAGTCCCCGGATGCGCGCGAATATGAGGAAGTGGCGGATTTTGTTAAAGATGAGATAGCAAGTTTGAAAGAAATTGTTTTAATTGTCGTGAGCAAATCAGGTCAAACAGCCGAAACTTTGGAGACCTTCCACAAAACATTTGACATTTTGTCTGAAAAATTCGGAGAGCCAATAACAAAAAGAGTACTGGTCATCTCGTCAAAAGACACTCCCCTCTGGAAATTGGCAGAAGAAAAAAATATAGAAAAATTGGAATGGGAAGGCAATGTCGGCGGGCGCTTCAGCGCTTTTACTGTCGCCCATACTACAATTCTTTCTATAGCCGGCTGCGATACCGATGCATACACCGTCGGTAAAAAAGAGATGGAGGAAAAATGTGGGGAAGGAGCAGAAAACAATCCAGCCTTGCATCTGGCAAAAAATATTTTTGAAAATTATAAAAGAGGTTTCAATATTTTGGACTTTTTTATTTTTAATTCAGAGCTTGAAGATTTGGGTAAATGGTGCCGTCAGCTTATAGCCGAAAGTTTGGCTATGATCACACCTACAGTTTCGATCGGCCCGACCGATTTGCATTCTATGTTGGAGCTTTATTTGGGCGGACCAAAAAACAGATTTACTATTTTTATACAATCCCTCAATGAAATTAAAAACAGCGTTAACGAATCCGCCTATGAAAATGTCACCAGTGCATACAAGGAAGCGGAATTGCCTTTTATAAAATACGAGATGGAAAAAATAAACGAAAAGGAGTTGGGAAGCTTCATGGCTTACATGATAGCCACAACTATCGAGTTGGCTAAACTCTTGGAAGTGAATCCTTATGATCAGCCGGTAGTGGAAGAATATAAAAAAAATTTATTATGAATTCAATTTTGTTTGACATCGGAGCGACAAAGACAAGAATGGCATATTCGGCAGATGGAGAAATATTTGAGGAGCCAAAAGTTTTTGAAACTCCCCAAAATTACGAAGAAATTTTGAATTTATTTAAAGAAACAGCCAAAGAACTTGCGGGCGAAAGGATAATAAAAACGATCGTCGGCGGCATGAGCAGAAGCGTTCCAGGACTAACTGAAGAAAAATTTAAAAAGGACCTGACAGAAATATTTGGCGTAGCCGCGCTTATAGAAAATGATGCTGCCATGGTGGGATTGGGAGAGGCTAATTGGGGAGCCGGCAGAAGTTTTGAGATCGTAGCTTATATCACTGTTTCCACCGGTGTCGGCGGAGCCAGGATAGTGAACGGTAAAATTGACGAGCGAGCAGTCGGCTTTGAACCAGGCAAGCAAATTATGGATATTGATACAGGAAAAACTTTGGAAGATATGATCTCAGGCAAATCTCTGGAGAAAAAAATGGGCAAACATCCAAAAGATATAACCGATCCAGCGGTTTGGGATACGCATGCCTGGCTCCTTTCAATCGGGCTTAACAATATAATAGTAGAGTGGTCTCCAGACTGCGTGGTTCTCGGCGGCTCAATGATTACTGGCAATCCTGCCATACCTTTAGATAAAACAGAGGCTCATCTGAAAGAAATTCTAAAAATTTTCCCCAAATTGCCAGTTTTAAGAAAAGCAGAACTGGGAGACTTCGGTGGCCTTTATGGTGCATTGGCTTATTTAAAAAATTTAAAATAATTAAACCTTATGGAAACATACGCTTGGATAAAAGAATACGGTGTCGGGGTCAAAGAAATTGACGGTCAGCATCAACATTACTTTGAGATTACCAATGAAATTACCAAAATGACAGGGCAGGAAAACATCGCCACCGAGGAACTTTTGGTAAAAATAAATGAGCTTGTAAATTACGCGATTTATCATTTCGCGACTGAAGAAAATTTTTTTAAGCATTACGGTTATCGAGAAATTGAACCGCATATGGATGCCCACCAGAGCTATCATGAAAAAATGGACAAATTCCTGGCCGAAGCTGAAAACAAAAATGCGGACACCAAAGCCACCGCTCTTAAGATGGCCGAATTTGCCGGTAGCTGGCTCATAAACCATATTATGGATATGGACCAAAAATATATAGATTTCATGCGCTCAAACGGTATAAATTAGCGGCTTTCTTTTTGTCTGAATTTTGATTAAACTAGTCACATGAATATTTCAGTAGGAATCGTGGGCCTCCCTAACGTAGGCAAAAGTACGCTTTTTAACGCGCTAACCAAAAAGAATGTGCCAGCTGAGAATTATCCATTTTGCACCATTGACCCGTCGGTCGGCATTATTGCTGTGCCAGATGAGAGGTTAGACAAGCTTGACGCTTTTTCGAAGTCAAAAAAGAAAATCCCGGCCGTAGTTGAATTCGTTGACATTGCCGGACTGGTGCGAGGAGCTTCAAAAGGGGAGGGCAAAGGCAACGCATTTTTGGCGGCCATCAGAGAATGCGACGCCATCGCCGAAGTAGTGCGCGTCTTTGACGATCCCGAAATTTTGCATGTCGAGGGTGGAGTTGATCCGCTTTCTGATATTGAGACAATAAACTTGGAATTGATACTCGCAGATTTGCAAACCGTAGAGAAACGTCTTGGCAGTCTGCAAAAAGAATTTAAAGCCGGGAAGAAAGAGGCAATAATCGAAGAGCAAGAATTGCAAGAGGCAAAAAAAATTCTAGAGGATGGTAAGCTTTTGGGTCCATCTTTCAAACTTTCAAATCTGCACCTTTTGACTCAAAAACCGATTTTGTATGTTTTAAATACTTCAGAGGCCGCAAACCAAGTGCCGCAGGCCAAAGAAATTTTGGAAGGCAAAAATAATGTGGTTGGAAATAATTTTGTAGTCATTGACCCAATCTTTGAAAAAGGTTTGAATGACTTAATTAAAAAAGCTTACGAAACTTTGGATTTGATCACATATTTCACCACCGGCGAAGATGAGACTCGCGGCTGGACCATAAAAAAGAACTCGACTGCACCGGTGGCCGGCACCGCTATCCACACCGATTTCCACGACAAATTTATACGAGCCGAAGTGATCGAGTGGAATAAACTTCTAGAAGCTGGCAGTTACGCCGCTGCCCGCGAAAAAGGCCTGCTCCGTACCGAGGGTAAAGAATATATCGTCAAAGATGGGAATGTCGTAGAGTTTAAGATATAGCAATTTGTGGTATAATTAGGTCGTTAAAATTAACCTATTATTATGGAACAAAAAACTTCTGCTAAAGATTTCTTTTTGAATCTCGGAGCCATTGTGGCACTTTATACAACAGTGGTCAGTTTATTAAACCTGCTATTTACAGTTATCAATAACGCTTATCCGCAGATAAATTCCGGATACTATTATATAGGCAGTCAATCTATAAGCATGCCTGTTGCCACCATAATTATTTTCTTTCCTGTTTTTATTCTGCTTATGTGGCTGCTGGAGAAAAGTTATGTGATAGAACCGGAGAAGAAAAATCTGGGAGTCCGCAAGTGGCTGACCTACATTACTCTTTTTATAGCTGGAATAGTTTTAGCAGGGGATTTGGTGACGGTGCTTTATTACTTTTTGGACGGGCAAGAATTGACAGCCGGATTTATTTTGAAAATTATTTCAGTTTTGATAGTCATAATAGCCGTCTTCATTTATTACATTTCTGACATTCGCAATAAATTAACTAGAGCATCGAGAAAAATATGGCTTGGCATATCTGCCGTCTTGGTACTCGGCTCTATTATCTGGGGATTTGCTGTTTTGGGTTCGCCTTGGACACAACAAATGATTAAATACGACAATCAAAAAGTTTCAGACCTTCAAAATATTCAGCAGCAAGTTATAAGCTACTGGCAGACGAACGGTATGATTCCGACGAGTCTCTCTGACATAAGTTCAAGCCAGCCGTACAACATCATCCCCAAAGATCCGCAATCAAAAACAACTTACGAATACGACAAAACCGGAGTAATGACTTTTGATTTATGCGCCGAATTCAATAAAGAAAACGTGAATCAAAATCAGTATCCACCAGCTTTGGTAACAACCCCAATCGGTTATCCGGTAAAAGGAATCGTTATTCAAAACGACAATTGGAATCATCCTGCCGGCCATCAATGCTTCTCCCTCGTCATTGACCCGATAGCCTATCCGACGCAGGTGAAAGGATAAAAACTCATGCAGGAAAAATACGATCATAAAGAAATAGAGAAAAAATGGCAGAAGTTTTGGAAAGAAAACAAGCTTTACGAAACTCTAGATCAGGACGGCAACAAACCTAACTTCTACACGCTGGTGGAGTTTCCTTATCCGTCGGGTAATCTGCACATCGGCCATTGGTACGCTTTTGCCGTGCCTGATATTTTTGCAAGGACAAAAAGAATGCAAGGATACAATGTAATGTTTCCGATCGGCTTTGATGCGTTCGGATTGCCGGCCGAAAATGCCGCCATCAAACATGGCGTGGATCCGCGCAAATGGACTTACGAAAATATTTCTTATATGGAAAAGCAATTACAAAGTATGGGCAACTCTTTCGACTGGTCGCGTAAAGTTATTACCTCCGACCCAGAATATTATAAATGGACACAGTGGCTTTTTTTGAAATTATACGAGAAAGGTTTGGCTTATAAAAAGAAAGCGTCCGTCAACTGGTGTCCCAAAGACAATACCGTGCTGGCCAACGAACAGGTCATTGGCGGCAAGTGTGAGAGGTGCGGCACCGAAGTTGTCCAAAAAGATTTGGAACAATGGTTTTTCAAAATTACCGATTACGCCGAGCGCCTGCTCTCAGATTTGGATAATTTAAAATGGCCTGAAGCCATCAAAGAAGCGCAGAGGAATTGGATTGGGAAGTCGGAGGGGACGGAATTGGAGTTTGGAATAAAGGATTTTGGGGGGGTGATATCGGTTTTCACTACCCGAGCAGACACTTTATTTGGCGTGACTTATCTTGTCGTCGCCCCGGAACACGAAATAATTGAAAATTTTAAATTAAAAATCAAAAATTGGAGCGAAGTACAAAATTATATAAAAGAAACGAAAAGCAAAACAGAAATAGAAAGGACTGATGCCAAAAAAGAAAAAACCGGGGTGAAATTGGAAGGAGTTGTTGCTATAAACCCGGCAATTTCGGGAGCGGGACGAGAAGTGCCAATTTTCGTGGCTGATTATGTTTTGGGTAATTACGGCACTGGTGCAATAATGGCGGTACCATCGCATGATGAAAGAGATTTGGAGTTTGCTCAAAAATATAATCTGCCTATAAAAAAAATTACTCCGGATTGGAGTTTGGAAAAATTCGGCAAGAAAGTGACTAAATATAAATTAAGAGATTGGCTCTTGAGCAGACAGAGATATTGGGGATGCCCTATACCGATAGTTTATGATCCTGAAGGCAAGCCGCACCCTGTGCCAGAAGAAAATTTACCATGGCTTCTACCGGAGGACGTGAGAGATTTTGCTCCAAAAGGGCAGTCGCCTTTGGCCGCCTCAAAGGAACTCAGTGATAGAGTAGAAAAAATATTTGGCAAGGGCTGGACTCCGGAGTTTGATACTATGGATACTTTCGTTGATTCATCTTGGTATTTCAACCGCTACACCGACCCTCATAATAATAAAGAATTTGCAAGCAAAGAAAAATTAAAAAAATGGATGCCGGTCAAAAGATATTCCGGCGGGGCCGAACACACCACCATGCATGCTCTTTATGCAAGATTTTTCCATAAAGCACTTTTTGATTTGGGATTAGTAAATGAATCGGAACCTTTTATTGAGAGAATGAACCGTGGACTTATTATCGGTCCTGATGGACAAAAAATGAGCAAGAGCAAAGGCAATGTAGTTGATCCGGATGAAGAGGTTCTTAAAGTTGGTTCTGATACTGTCAAAATGTATTTGGCTTTCATCGGTCCCTACAACGAAGTGGGGCAGTATCCGTGGGATTTGGGCGGGATAGTTGGAATAAGAAGATTTTTGGAGAGAGTTTGGAGATTTGGAACGAGAGAGGGGAAGTTGGAGATAGAAAATTCTAAACTCGAGAGTTTATTGCATAAAACAATAAAAAAAGTAACCGAAGATATTGAAAATTATAAATTCAATACGGCTATTTCGGCTATGATGATTTTCTTAAATGAACTAGAACACACTAATCAAGAAGAACCAGTGTCAAAGACTGCCTTTGACACTTTCCTCAAGTTACTGGCGCCTTTTGCTCCCCACATGATAGAGGAAATTTGGCATAATTTGGGACGCAAGACTTCTATACATCTGGAAAAATGGCCAAAATATGACAAGTCAAAAATAAAAGAAGAAAAAGCAATCATTGTTGTTCAAATAAATGGCAAGGTTAGAACTCAATTTGAAGCTGAAGCCGGAATATCCGAAAATATGGCTAAAGAGAAGGCTATTTCCATGTCAGAAGTTAAAAAATGGCTCTCCCAAAAGGAAGTCAAAAAAGTAATTTTTGTCCCCAACAAAATCATCAATTTTGTTGTTTAGTCCCGCTTAACGTGGTTTTAGTAACAATATTTGACAAAAAACCTGTCTATGATACTGTAAGAGTATTAAATGTGGTATAATTAACTATTTAAAAATAAACTATGAAAAAAGAAGCCGTCAAGAACAAAATTTTCGTGCTTTCGTTCAATCCTAAGCAGGTTGTTAAAAGACTTTTGAGTTCTCTGCCTGATAGGGCCCAGGACGTTATCATGGGCCGATTTGGATTTAATGCACAAGGGGAGGAAATGACTCTTGAATCAATCGGCAAAAAATACGGCATTACCAGAGAGAGAGTCAGACAGATAGAAAATTATGCCATCAACCACATTCGAAAAGCCGACACTTACGAAAAAGAAATGGCTGTTTTTGAAGAGCTTAAAAACACTATCAAACAAATGGGCGGAGTGATAGCTGAAGAGGATTTGCTCGATAGCTTAGGCAAAGATGCGGTCACCAAAAAATATATCCATTTCCTTTTGGTGGTTGGTGATGATTTTAATAAAATAAAAGAAGATATCGAATTTAAGCATCGTTGGCACATTGACGGAGCATTGGCCGAAAAAATCCACGAGGCTTTGCGCAAACTTTATATTGGACTCGGTGATGATGAAATTATTCCGGAATCAGAAATTGTTTCTTCTTTCTTGAAACATTTGGAAGATGTCTCTGATGAATACAAACAAGATGAGATATTAACCCGCTGGCTTTCTATTTCCAAAAACATCGCCAAAAACCCCTTGGGCGAATGGGGCAAGTCAAAATCTTCCAACATAAAAACCAAAGGAGTGCGCGATTACGCTTACCTCATCTTGCGCAAACACGGCTCGCCGATACATTTTCGCGAAGTGGCCAAACTCATAAGCGAAGTTTTCAATAAAAAAGCCCATGTCGCCACTACTCACAATGAACTAATTAAAGATCCGAGATTTGTTTTAGTCGGGCGCGGACTTTATGCTCTCAAAGAGTGGGGTTATTCGACCGGCGTGGTCAGAGATGTTATTCAAGATATTCTAAAAAAGAACGGTCCGCTGCCGAAAGAAGCTGTTCTGGAAAAAGTGCTCAAAGAGCGATACGTCAAACCCAATACCGTCATGGTCAACCTCCAAAATCCCAAGTATTTCAAAAAAAACAAACAGGGAATGTACACAATAGTTTAAATTCCTGTGCTATAATTAGGGTATGGTTTTTGGTTTTATACCACCTGAAATTTGGAATGGTCTTTTGTTGGCATTTAAATATGTCTATGTAGCATTGCCCGTCTGGCTTCCGGCAATTTTTTTGGTGGTGTTATTTAACGCTCATCTTTATTACAAAAGGACAAAATTTTGGCAAAAAGAAGGTTCGGTACTCTTGGAAATAAAATTGCCGAGAGAAATAATGAAATCTCCTTTGGCTATGGAAGTAGTCTTGGGAGTTTTTTCCCAGGGTGGAGGCGAGGGTACTTGGATAAATAGGATATGGGAAGGCAAAACCAGATCTTGGTTTTCATTGGAGATTATTTCAGTCGGGGGTAAAATAAGATTTTTCATTTGGACCCAACCAAAGTACAGAAATGTGATTGAAGCGCAGATATACTCTCAATATCCAGGCATAGAAATTTACGAGGCCGAAGATTACACTAAATCTTTTTATTACAATCCCGACATAAATAATATTTGGGCTTGTGAATTTGCTCTGACAAAACCCGATCCGTATCCAATCAAAACTTATGTAGATTACGGGCTTGATAAAGACCCAAAAGAAGAATTTAAAACTGATCCCATGACTCCTATGATAGAATTTTTGGGTTCAATCACAGAAGGACACAATATTTGGATTCAGATGATAATCCGGGCCCACAAAAAAAGACGTCTATTTGATGTCTTTGGAGAAAGAGAAGATTCATGGAAAGATGAGTCCAAAGAAGAGATAGAAAAAGTTGTGGAAAAGTTTAGACCAAAGGACAAAGAAAAACCCGGCAGACCCGGAACAAAAGGAGAAACCGAAATAATAACGGCTTTGGAACGCAGTGTGTCAAAAATACCATTTGATTGTGGTATTAGGGGAATTTATATCGCAGACAAAGATAAATTTAATCCGGCAAATATAGGCGGTATAGCAGGTTCTTTTAAACAATACGGATCCGGAGACCTAAACGGCTTCAAACCAGCCGGCTGGTTTACTATTTTTGATTATCCTTGGCAGGAATGGGGAGGCTTAAAAGAACAATTGAAAACGAGAGTGTTGGAAGAATACAAACTCCGCCGATATTTTTATTCGCCATGGAGAGGCAAGAAGTTTTACAGCAAACCCTTTGTTTTAAATGCCGAAGAGCTTGCCACTATTTATCACTTCCCGGGCTCTGTCTCCAACACTCCAACATTCGAAAGAATACCTTCACTTAAATCTAAAGCTCCAGCAAATCTGCCTATCTAACAATCTCATGAAAAAATTAATTAAATTAAAAGAGCTGCTGCTCCAGAAATTAGAAAATTTTAGACTCAAGATAGCTACAAATCCTAAGTTTATGCTTTGGCGCCTGCGACTTTTTGGCGTCAATCCTTCTTTAAGCAAACATATATTCAAAATAATAACTGCTATCATCGCCCTTTTATTGATTTTCGGAATATTTTACACCGTGAGCTGGAGAGCACCGAGACCATTCCCGGATCAGGCGCTTGTCACTATCGAAAGAGGCGAGTCTTTGACACAAGCGGCCACTTCTCTTAAAGAAAAAGGAGTTATTCGTTCGGCTTTTTGGCTTAAAGTTTTCATAACAATCATGGGCGGAGAGAAAAGGGTCATCGCCGGTGATTATTATTTTCCCAGCGCAGTAAGTGTTTTTAAAGTGGCAAAAATGATTCACGATGGAGAGTTTGGTTTGATCGCCATTAAAGTCACCATTCCCGAAGGTACTTCTTCAATAGAGATAGCAAAAATTTTAGAAAAACAATTTCCTGCTTTTAATTCCAAAGATTTTGCCAAAGAGGTTGCTGACAACAATTATGAAGGCTTTTTGTTCCCAGATACTTATTTCTTCATGCCAAACACCAAAGCTCTCGATGTCATATCAATGATGCGGGAAAATTTTGCCAGACAAATAAAACCGTATGAGGATGATATTTCGAAATCCAAAAAGTCTATGAACGATATCGTCACTATGGCTTCAATAATAGAAGAAGAGGCTGACGGCTCTCTGGAATCAAAAAGAATTGTTTCCGGAATTTTATGGAAAAGATTGAGTCTCAAAATGCCGCTGCAGGTTGATTCGCCATTTGTCTATTACAACGGCAAAAATTCCTACACTTTGACTAAAGAAGATCTGACTGAAGTAGAGCCTTACAATACCTATGTGAATAAAGGGTTACCCCCGACTGCCATTGGTAATCCTGGTATTGATTCTCTGAGAGCCGCTATCGCGCCCACCAACACTGATTATTTGTACTTTCTTTCCGATAAAAAAGGCAATGTTTATTACGCCAAAACTTTCGAGGATCATCAGACAAATAGACAGCTGCATTTGAATTAAAAAGTAAGCAATTATGAAAAGAAAACAAAAAGCTTGCACTGAGCGAAGTCTAAGGGTTTTTGTTGGAATCTCTGGAGGCGTTGACAGTGCTGTGAGTGTCGCTTTATTAAAAAAGGAAGGCTATGATGTCACTGGGGTTTTCATTAAGGCCTGGACCCCAGAGGGTTATCCTTGCACTTGGAAAGAGGACAGGCGAAGCGCCATGAGAGTGGCAGCGGTTTTGGATATTCCATTTATTACTCTTGACCTGGAAAAAGAATACAAAAAAGAAGTGGTTGATTATATGATACGTGAGTACAAAATCGGCAGGACTCCCAATCCTGATGTAATGTGCAACAAAGAAATAAAATTCGGGCATTTTTTGAGGTTTGCATTAAAAAACGGCGCTGATTTTGTAGCAACAGGACATTACGCGCAAAATAAAAAGGAGGGAGGATTGCAAATCTTGAGCGAAGCGAAGGACAAAAACAAAGACCAATCATATTTCCTCTGGACCCTAACTCAAGACCAGCTCAAGCATATTCTTTTTCCCATAGGACATTTGCAAAAATCAGAAGTCAGAAAACTGGCGACAAAGTTTGGCCTGCCCCAGGCGACACGCAAAGACAGCCAGGGGCTTTGTTTTTTGGGGCAAGTTCACATGAAAGAATTTTTGTCTAGATACATTCCACAGAAGAGGGGGGGTGTTTTAGATTTGGAAGGCAAAATAATCGGCCACCACAATGGAGCGTTGTTTTTCACCATAGGCGAAAGGCATGGTTTTACCATCACCAAAAAATCAGACAGAGAAGCACCTCTATATGTGGTTGCCAAAAATATTAAAAAAAATACAATAACAGTTGCTACGAAAAATGCTTTTCAAAAAGTCCTCGGGTCGCCTTTGCAGAGCTCAACCAGACTTTCTTCAAAGCATTTTTCTACGCAACCCGCTCATGGCAAAAAGTTATCTTGCCGCATCAGATACAAACAAGAAAAAGTTGGATGTAAAATTGAAGTTAGGAAAAACGAAACGAGAGTAATTTTTGAAAAGCCGCAATTTGGAGTTTCCCCCGGCCAGTCTTTGGTTTTATATGATAATGAAATTTGCCTCGGAGGAGGTATAATAGATTCGACAAGCTCACTATAAATAAATTAATGAATAATAAATACATAATAAAAGCGACGGGTGAGAGGGAGGAGTTTAATGCACAGAAATTGCGAGATTCTTTATTGCGGGCCGGAGCCAGTCCGGAAATTGCCGACAAAATTGTGAATCAAGTAGAGAAAGAGCTAAAAGACAATGCCAGCACCAAAGATATTTATAATCACGCTTTTGAACTTTTAAAAAAAGAAGAAAGTCCGGCCACATCCAGATATTCACTTAGGAGAGCGGTGATGGAGCTTGGACCAACCGGTTTTCCTTTTGAAAAATTCGTCGCTGAAATTTTCCACACCAAAGGATTTGAGACTACTACTGACTTTATTGCCAAAGGCGAGTGCGCCAACCATGAAATAGATATCGTGGCTTGGAAAGAAAAAGAACTTATTTTTGTAGAAGCTAAATTTCATAATGAGCTTGGCATAAAATCAGATTTAAAAATTGCACTTTATATAAAAGCCAGATGGGAAGATTTGGCAAATCAAGAATTTGAAGAGTTCGGTCCAAAGAAAAAAATGAGCGAAGGCTGGCTTATCACCAACACTAAATTTTCGGAGTCGGCCATCAAATATGCAAAATGCCGAAATATGAAATTGGTCGGCTGGAATTATCCTGAAGTTGGCAATCTGCAAGACCTTATTGAAGAAACTCACTTGCACCCCATTACTTGCCTCAACTCCAGTACCCCAAGCGATGAGAGACTTTTGATGGAATTTGGCATTGTTCTTTGCAAACAAGCGCTTGATAATCCTGATATATTGGTGCAAGCTGGTTTAAGCAAAGATAAGATTGATAAAATGATCGCAGAGATAAAACTAATTTCTAATTAACCTAATTGACCTAATAATGGCGTTTTACAGAAAAAAATTATATGACCCGAAAGCAGAGGAGGCTTTCAAAATAAGCCGAAGTAAAATTGATTTGTTTGTGGAGTGCCCGAGATGTTTTTATCTGGACCGCCGGCTCGGCGTCTCGCGGCCCCAGGGATTTCCATTTAACTTAAACAGCGCTGTCGATACATTGCTCAAAAAAGAATTTGATATTCACCGCAAGCAAAAAACTCCACATCCACTTATGGAAAGTTATGGTATAGACGCTGTGCCATTTTTAGACGCTCGGATGGAAAAGTGGCGGGAAAATTTCGCCGGTGTGGAAGTATTTCATGAGCCGACAAATTTTGTTGTTTTTGGCGCTGTAGACGATATTTGGGTAGATAAAAAGGGGGAACTGATGGTGGTTGATTATAAAGCAACAAGTAAAACCGAGGAGGTAAATTTGGACGCCGAGTGGCAAGATGGTTATAAAAGACAAATGGAAGTTTATCAATGGCTCTTGCGGCACAATGATTTGAAAGTCTCCGACACCGGATATTTTGTTTATGCAAACGGCAAGCGAGACAGGGAAGCATTTGACGGCAAATTGGAATTTGATATAAAACTCATTCCTTATACCGGCAAAGATGATTGGATCGAAAAAACTCTTTTGGATATGAAAAAATGTTTGGACTCTGATGGAATTCCAAAATCTTCCCCCAATTGTGAGTATTGTAAATATATTAATTCAGTGAATAATGCGAACACAAAATAAAATGAAAAATAAAGATGAGCGAAAAGAATTGATGCGGAAAATAAAAGATGAGGTGGTGGCGCTCAAGGAGTCGCCGCTTTATGAATTTAGGATTGAAAATAAAAATTTACCGGTCATAGGCGAGGGTAGCCACTTTGCCAAAATAATGTTTATAGGCGAAGCGCCGGGCCGCAACGAAGCCAAAACCGGCCGGCCTTTTTGCGGAGCGGCGGGCAAGATTTTAGATAAACTCCTTGAAAGCGCCGACATTCCCAGAGAAGAAATTTACATAACAAACATTGTCAAAGATCGCCCGCCCCAAAACAGAGACCCTCTGCCCGAAGAAATAAAAATCTACGGGCCGTTCCTCGACAGACAGATTGAAATTATTCAACCAAAAGTCATCGCCACTCTCGGCCGCTACGCCATGGGTTATGTTATGAATAAGCTGGGTTTGGAACTGGAACTTGATGTTATAAGCAAAATGCACGGCCGGACTTTTGATACTGAGACCAGCTACGGCAAAATAAAAGTTGTGCCGCTCTACCATCCGGCCGTCGCCGTCTACAATTCCCATACCCTAGACCAGCTTAAAAAAGATTTCCAAATTTTGAAAGATTTGTAAATTTAAGGTAGTATTGCAAGACTATGAAATACAAAACTGAGTGGGATTTAACTCATATATATAAGAGCGACCCAAAAAGAGGGGTGGTAAAAGATTGCACCCAAATAAAAAAACTCTATCTGGCCTTTGCTAAAAAATACAAAAAAAACAAAGAACATTTGAAAAGCGCCAAAGCTTTGGCTAAAGCTATTTTGGAATATGAGAATCTATCCAAAAGCCCGGCAGGCGAAAGGCCTGGCGCTTATTTCTCGCACCGCACATCATTAAATGCTCAGGACAACGAGGCTCGCGCCGAGATTGCTAAACTTTCTGATTTTTATGCAAACCTCGGAAACGAGATGGAATTTTTCTTTTTGGAAATCGGCAAGATTCCAAAAGAATTGCAAAACAAATTTTTGAAATCAAAAGAACTCGCGCCTTTCAAATATTTCCTTAAAAAACTTTTTGAAAACGCCAAGTATCACCTCTCCGAAGCAGAAGAGAAGATAATGAATCTCAAAGGCACACCGGCTCATAGCATGTGGGTTTCCGGATTCAGCAAACTTCTGAGTAAACAAACGGTCAGATTTGAAGGCAAAGATATGCCAATTGCCGAAGCTTTTGCCAAAATTCCGACACTAAAAACAAATAAAAGGCGCTCTCTTCACATGGAAGCGATGAGAACCTTAGAAAAAATCAGCGACTTTTGCGAAAGCGAGATAAATGCGGTAGTCACAAACAAAAAAATAAACGACAAACTTCGCGGATTTAAAACACCCTACGAAGCAACGGTGAAAGGTTATGAAAACGATTCAAAAACCGTTAAAGATTTGGTGGAGACAGTGACCAAAAACTTCAGCATCGCCCACAAATTTTACAAAATAAAAGCAGAGATGCTTGGAGAAAAGAAACTCTCTTATGCCGACAGGGGAGCCAAGGTTGGTAAAACGGAAATAAAAATTGCTTTTGAAGAAGCGGTAAACAAAGTTATAAAAACTTTCAATGAAGCCGACCCTGACTTTGGAAATTTTGTTAAAGAAATGTTTGATGATGGTCTGGTGGACGTATTCCCCAAAATAGGCAAGCATGGCGGAGCTTTTTGCTCAAGCGGTACAGGTGTTCCGACTTACATTTTGCTCAACCACATTCCAGATTTCAAATCGATGACAACGTTGGCACACGAAATGGGTCATGGTATTCACGCCAAATATTCAAAGAAACAGAGACCTTTATACGAAAGCCACACCATAGCTACCGCAGAAACAGCCAGCACATTTTTTGAAAATTTAGTTTTTGAAGAAGCCTTGCAAAACATATCACCCAAGGAAAAAATAATTCTGCTGCACGACAAAATCGCAGATGATATTTCTACCATCTTCCGCCAGATTGCCTGCTTTAACTTTGAAAATGAATTGCACCTGACAATAAGGAAAGAGGGATTTTTGGAGAAAGAAAAAATAGTCACATTGATGAATAAGCATATGCAAAGTTATTTGGGGCCGGTATTTGAGTTGGTGCCGGAGGACGGTTACTTCTTCGTCAATTGGTCGCACATTCGCAACTTCTTCTACGTTTATTCTTACGCCTTTGGTCAACTCATATCAGATGCACTTTATGAAAGATATAAAGAAGATAAAACCAAAATAAAAGATGTAATTCAATTTCTTTCTGCCGGATGCTCCGATTCACCAGAAAACATTTTCAAAAAAATAGGCATTAATCCTAGTAAAAAACTGTTTGAAACCGGCCTAAACCGCATTAAAACAGACATCGACGAATTAGAAAAGCTCTGGGAGACAAATAAGAAATAATCGTCTTTTTGTTGTAAAATGGAAACATGACATCGGTGGAAATCAGAAAAAAATATTTGGAATTTTTTGAAAGCAAAGGACATAAAATAATCCCGTCGGCTTCCTTGGTACCCGAAAACGATCCTTCAGTGCTTTTCACGACAGCGGGAATGCAACAATTTAAACCCTATTATATCGGCAAGAAAAATGCAGAGGAGAATTTTGGCACATTAAATACCGTTTCCGTTCAAAAATGCGTCCGCACTTCGGATATTGATGAGGTGGGAGATGAAAGTCACCTGACATTTTTTGAAATGCTCGGCAATTTTTCGTTTGGCGGATATTGGAAAGAGGAAGCTATAAAATACGCCCACGAATTTATAACCAGTCCAAAGTGGATGAATTTGAAGATAGATTATGTTTCTGTTTTCGCCGGCGAAGAAGGTGTGCCTGCCGATACGGAGTCGGAAAAAATTTGGAAAAGTATTGATTCAAAAATAGAAGTAAAGAAATCAGGAAGAGCCGATAACTTTTGGGGACCCACCGGAGAAGAGGGTCCTTGCGGCCCTACCACCGAAATTTACGTTGATGGAATTGAGATTTGGAATATTGTTTTCAACGAATTTTATCAAAATAAAGATAAAACTTTGCGACCACTCGAAATCAAAGGCATTGATACCGGTATGGGCTTGGAGCGCCTGACCAAAGTTGTCCAAAAAGTAATGACTGTTTTTGATACGGATTTGTTTGTACCAATATTAGAAACTTTGTCTAAAGTAGAGAACGTTCATATCAAACGAATTGTGGCTGATCATGTTCGTGCTTCGGTATTTATGATTGCTGACGGAATAATGCCTTCGAACAAAGAAAGGGGATATGTTTTGCGACGTTTAATACGGAGAATTATTGCTCATGAACGTACACAAAACAAAAACTTCTCTTCATATGACGTTGTTAGTTCCGTTATCAATACATATAGTGATATAGATAGAAATATAAAAGAAAATAAAATATTAGAAGTATTTATGGATGAGGCAAAAGATTTTTCCAGTACATTAGAAAAAGGATTGAAAGAGTTTGAAAGAGGTGTTGATCCGTTCACCCTTTTCACTTCTTACGGATTTCCGCTTGAATTAACGAAAGAGCTAGCCAAAGAAAAGGGGATTGAGATAGATGAAAATAAATTTAATGAAGAAATGAAGAAGCACCAAGAGATTTCAAAAGCAGGAATGGAGCAAAAGTTTAAGGGGGGATTGGGAGGACACAGCGAAATGGAAATAAAATATCACACAGCCACTCATCTTTTAAGGCAAGCGCTGGAAATAGTTTTGGGAGAAAAGATTATGCAGAAAGGAAGTAACATAACGGCCGAGAGATTGAGGTTTGATTTTAATCACGATACCAAAATGACAGATGAGGAAAAGAAAAAAGTGGAGGATTTGGTAAACCAAAAAATTTCTGAAAATTTGCCGGTTAATAAAGTAGTAATGAATAGGGAAGAAGCCGAAAAAACCGGTGCCGCTCATGCTTTTGGCGACAAATATGGTGACGAAGTTAGCATTTATATAATCGGTCCAAACCCTTCGGCGGGCTCAGGATCTCCTTTCAGTCGAGAATTTTGCGGCGGACCCCACGTTTCCAATACTTCTGAACTCGGCCATTTCAAAATCACCAAGGAAGAGTCCGTCTCCGCCGGCGTCCGCCGCATTAAGGCAGTTTTGGAATAAATAAAACATTTTTCCACTTTTTTGTTGCACACAAAATAAAATAAAGGTCTATAATGTAGACATGCCAAGAATACAATTTAGCGATGTTACTCCTCCAGAGAATAGGAGAAGCATTAGGGATATACCAATTCCAAACGGCGGCAAGAGGAAAGTGCCGATTGTTATAAAACCGGAAAAAACAGCAGTTCAAGAAACAGAGCCTGTTGCTTTTGATAGACCATCTTCTGATTTTAATTCCAAAATGTCCGAGATAACAGAAAAGAAAGAGGGAGGTGCTTATGAATATTATTATCCCAAAAACGATCAGGAACTGCAGAAAGCCGGTAAACATTTAAATAAATCGAGAAAGAAGCAGTGGATATTTGGGACTATAATAGCTGTTTTAATCGGCATTTTTATCGTGAGTATGATGACTGTGTTTGCTTCAGCTACCGTATCCATCACACCCAAAAGCCAAGATATCGATGTGGATATGAAAATAACCGGCACAGTAGGGAAGACGGCGGGTACAGTTAGATATGAAGTTGTAAAACTTTCAGAATCAAAAACAGCCTCTGTCCCGGCAACAGGCGAGACGGCGGCCGAAATAAAAGCTTCCGGCAAAATTGTCATTTATAATGATTTCTCCACTGATCCCCAAAGACTTATCGTCCGCACCAGATTTGAAACCCCGAATGGCCTTATATATAGAATACCGGAGTCGGTTGTCGTCCCGGGCAAAACAGTCAAAAACGGGGTAGATACGCCAGGCAACATAGAAACAACGATTTTTGCCGATGAAGCTGGAGATAAATACAATATTAAAAAATCTGACTTTACTATTCCCGGATTTAAAAGCGACGCCAATCGTTATAAAAATATTTATGCCAGATCGTCGACCGACATTACCGGCGGTTTTGTAGGCAAAGTCAAAACAGTTTCCGATACTGATAAACAAACCGCTTTGCAAAACATCGATTCGCAAGCGCAAACTGAATTGGAAAAAAATCTTGAGTCAAAAATACCGGAAGAGCTGACTTTAATATCGGGTTCCATAGTATACAAATCAGAAGAATTGGCCCCCCAAGAAGAATCTTCCTCCGTTACTTTAGAGAAGAACGTAACGGCTTATGCCATAATGCTTAACAAGCAAGATTTATCAGACCAAATAACAAATGAATATACCGCCAGCTCTTCAGATTGGAGTAATATCAAATCAATCATTAAAGATTTTTCCCTTTTGAAAATGATTACTCCACCGGACAATTTAGATACCGGTAATAATTTAAGTCTGCAAATTAACGGCAAGGCAAAGGTTTTAGCGGATATCGATACAAATATTATAGGCCAAAGGCTCTTGGGTGCTCCCAAAGGAGATGTGGCCAAACTTATGGATGAATTTGCCGGCATCTCAAATATAAGGAGCGCCATAAGACCCATCTGGAAGCAAACTTTCCCGTCAAATTCTTCAAAAATATACGTCCTAATAACCGATGGTAACTAAACTTGACACTAAGTAGGCTAATATGCTAACCTTTTGCTATTCTTCAAATGACAGATAAAGAAAGGTTGGAGACGAAAATTGGTATGATAACGGAAGCGCTTCCGAATGCGTTTTTCCGTGTCAAATTACAAGAAGGAGAATTGCTTGCATATTTATCGGGTAAAATGAGACTTAACAGAATTAAAGTCATCATTGGCGATTCTGTTGAAGTTGTGCTTGATCCCTATGGGGGAAAGGGCAGAATTGTGCGCAGACTTGATAGTAGACGAGCCATTTAATAGGGAATGGGAATGAAAGTAAAAGCTTCAATAAAGAAAATGTGCCCAAAATGTAAGTTAGTTCGCCGAGGAGGCGTTTTGTTTGTGGTTTGCAAAGCAAATCCGAAACATAAACAAAGACAAGGATAAAAATTATGAGAATTTTAGGAATTACAATACCAGAGACCAAAAGACTTGAGATAGGGCTAACCACCCTTTTTGGAGTCGGTAGACCTCAGGCTCATAAAATTTTAGATAAAGCCAAAGTAGATTGGGGAACCACAGCCAAAGAATTGAGTCCGGAAAAAGAAAACGAAATAAAAAAAATAATAGAAGGCCTAAAAATCGAAGGTGATTTAAAAAGAGAAATTTCCGGAAATATAAAAAGATTAAAAGATATTAAATGTTATAGAGGCATAAGGCATAACAAGTCACTCCCGGTCAGGGGCCAACGAACAAAAACCAATTCCCGCACCCGAAGGGGTAACACCCGAAAGACCATGGGTACCGGAAGAAGAGCAGTCGAAAAGAAATAAAGGAGGAGTTATAAATACAAACAAAAATTAAAATGGGAAAGAAAAGAATTGTAAAAACGGATGAGGAATCTGCCGAAAATAAAAATGACGCAAAAACAAGTGTGTCAGAGGTTTCCAGTAAAAAAAGAGTTGAGGCTGGTATACTTTTTGTGCGATCAACATACAACAATACTGAGCTGGTACTGACAGACAAGAAAGGCAATGTTATCGCTTTTGAATCAAGCGGCAAGTTGGGATTCAAAGGAGCCAAAAAGGGCACTCCCTTTGCCGCCGCCAAAGTGGGCGAGGTTTTGGGAACTAAAGCGGTAGCCTTAGGAGTAAAAGAAATTGCGGTTGTAGTCAAAGGAGTCGGTTCAGGCCGGGAATCAGGCATAAGGGGTTTTATATCAAAAGGCATAAATATAACCTCTATAAAAGATGCCACTCCGGTGCCTCATAACGGCCCCAAACCCAAAAAACCAAGGAGAGTATAAATAAAAAATATGATAATAGGTCCAAAATACAAAATAGCTCGCCGACTCAAGGCTCCAATTTTTGAGAAAACCCAAACTCAAAAATATAGCTTGCGAGAAGAGCGCAAAAATAAGAAAAAATCTTTTAGCAGGCCAAGGACTGATTTTGGCATTCAATTAAATGAAAAACAAAAAGCCAGAATGTTTTACTGCATTACCGAAAAACAATTCGCTAAGTATGTGAATCAGGCCTTGGCCAAAAAAACCAGTTCGCCGTTGGTTAATCTTCTAAAATTTCTGGAGCATCGTTTGGATAATGTGGTTTGGAGAGCGGGCATTTTGCCAACTCACCTTTCCGCCAGACAAGGCGTTTCGCACGGGCACTTTTTGGTGAATGGTAAAAAAGTTTATGTGCCATCTTATGCGGTGAGAGAAGGAGACAAAATCAGCATTCGACAAGGGAGCCGGGACAGCAAGCTTTTCAACGAATTGGAAAATAAAATGATAGAAACAAAAACGCCCGACTGGATGTCTTGGGATAGTAAGACAAAAGAGCTTTCCATAAAAAGCGGATCTTTCGCCGATAAATCTGATTTATTGTTTGATCTCGGTCAAGTCATTGAATATTACCAAAGGTAAAATATAATAATATTTTGTTTAATCTTAATTTTTAATATTATGACAATGGATAATTTTGATAAAGCGGTCATATTGCCATCGAAACCGAAGGTGATTTCCGAAGACAATACCAAAGGTGTTTATGAGATCAATGGATTTTATCCGGGTTTTGGCTTTACCATTGGCAACAGCCTGCGACGCATTATTCTGTCTAGTTTGCCCGGAGCGGCCATCACTTCAATAAAAATAGCCGGCGTTGAACATGAATTTTCTTCTATAAATGGAGTCAAGGAGGACGTAGTGATGATAATGATTAATATTAAAAAAATCAGAGTCAAAATGCTCTCAAACGAACCCCAAACTATCACCATAAAAGCCAAAGGAGTAAAAACCGTGACTGCTAAAGACATCGAAGCTCCCGGACAAGTGGAAATTATAAATCCGGAACTGGTTATCGCCACCCTCACCGACAAAGATTCGGATCTTAATATAGAAATGACTGTGGAGAAAGGCCTCGGTTTCGTCACTCGCGACAGCCTCGGTAAAAACAAAGTCGATATTGGCACCATTGTTTTGGATGCAAATTTCACTCCGATCAGGAGAGTTAGTTATGAGGTTGAAAATATGCGAGTCAGCGACCGCACTGATTTTAATCGGCTGAGAATATTTATTGAAACCGACGGTAGCATCACCCCCAAAGAATCTCTTGAAAAATCAATCAATATTATGATTGAACAATTGAAAGCCATTACCGGTTTTGAGGAAAAAGATTCTTTGTTAGATGAAAATATTCCAGACGATAATGACAAAAATTTGAGTGAATCGGCCGACAGCAGAAGCCAAAAAATGGATCCGGAATTCCTGAAAACCCGCATTGAGAATTTGAATCTTTCGGTCAGAACCTTAAACGCACTTTCAAGCGCCAACATCAGAACAATCGGCGGCTTAGCCAGAAAGAAAGAAAAAGATATTTTGGAGGTGGAAGGGCTTGGAGCTAAAGGTGTTGCTGAAATCAAAAGAGTTTTGGCCGACCATGGCATTATCTTAAAATAAATGAGACATCACAACACAAACAGAAAACTTAGTAGGGTGCGCAAAGTGAGAAAGGCTTTGATTAATTCTCTTGCCAGATCTTTAGTTTTGCATCAGAAAATACAGACCACTGAACCCAAAGCAAAAGAGCTTCGACCTTTCGTTGAAAAACTTATAACCAAAGGCAAACTGAAAAACGTTGCTGCCAGAAGAGCAATCAATGAGAAGTTGGGACCAAAAGCCACCAAAATATTGGTTGACACGCTTTCCAAAAAATACGAAAACCGAAATGGGGGATTTACCAGAATCATCAAATCTCAAAGAAGGCCTTCAGATGGCAGCAAAATGGCAATAATAGAGTTTGTAAAGTAAAAAATATGGAATACACAATAGACGCACAAGGGAAAAAGTTGGGCCGGATCGCTTCTGAAGCGGCGGTTATTTTAATGGGCAAAAACCGAACTGATTTCGTCCGCAACGCCATCCCGAATGTAAAATTGAAAATAACAAACTCTTCAAAAATATTCACCACCAACAAAAAAATGCTGCAGAAAGTTTACAAAAACTATTCCGGCTATCCGGGAGGGCTGCGGGAGAGAAGCATGAAAAAAGTTGTTCAGGATGGCGGTATGAAAGAAGCTTTGAGAATTGCTGTTAAGGGCATGTTGCCTAAAAATAAATTGAGAGATAGGATGATGAAAAATTTAATAATTACCAAATAAAATGCCAGCCATCAAAGAAAAAACAGTAGAAAAATACACCGAAGCGATCGGTAGAAGGAAAACATCAACAGCTCGAGTACGCATTACTCCCGCTGCTAAAAACACTTTTAAAATAAACGATCGCGATTTGGCTTCATATTTCCCGACCGAAGAGCTTCGTAAGATAGTTGAGGAAGCCCAAAATAAAGCAAAGGCCGGCAATTTTAATATTTCGGCACACATTAAGGGCGGGGGAGTTCATTCTCAAGCCGAAGCTCTACGGCACGGCATAACCAGAGCTCTAGTTAAATACGACGAAACTTTTAAAGCTAAACTTAAGAGCGCCGGTTTCTTAAAGCGAGATCCACGCGCCAAAGAACGCCGCAAATTCGGCCTCAAAAAAGCCAGGAAGGCACCACAATGGAGCAAGCGATAGGCAACCTCCCACAATTTTCAACCAATCGGCTCATTTCTTAACACTTGAGCCGATTTTCGTGGTAAAATATAAAAAATTATTACTCTAATAAAATTTTATGCTCAAAGAATTCAAACAATTTTTGCTAAGGGGGAACGTGGTTGATTTGGCGGTCGGTGTTGTCATTGGCGCCGCATTTGGCTCGGTGGTTACGGCTTTGGTGTCAGATATACTAACTCCGCTTATAGCCGCCATAGCCAAAGTGCCGGACTTTGGCGGATTAATCTTTACCATTAACGGCAGCAAGTTTATGTACGGCCATTTTATAAATGCCGTTATTTCATTTTTGCTTGTGGCTTCCGCTATATTTTTCTTTGTAATCAAGCCCATAAATGCCCTCATTGCCCGCTCGCATAAAGAGCCTCCGGCCGACCCCACCACCAAAAAATGCCCCGAATGCCAGAGCGAAATTCCCCTGGGTGCCCGCCGCTGCTCCCACTGCACCCAAGTGGTTGTATAAAATATTAAGATAGGATTATGAAAAAGCGGGTAATAATCATTGTAACAATCGCGGTTGTTGCCGTATCATTTATTGTTATCAGCAGGAACAAAAAGTCGACACTTTCTCCGGTACCGAATATTAACATAACAAGTATGGAAACTTTAAAAATTACGAGCGGTGCATTTGAGGAAAACGGACTCATACCTTCAAAATACACTTGCGACGGCCAGAATATTAATCCGCCGCTTGAAATTGGCGGCATGCCAAGCGAAGCCAAATCCCTTGCCTTAATTATGTACGACCCGGATATTCCGGAGGCGGCCAAAAAATCTTTGGGCGTTGATATCTTCGTCCACTGGATTAAATTTAATATTCCGGCAACCACCACTGCAATAAAAGAGGGGCAAGAGCCCGGCGGCACTCTAGGCAAAGGTGGCAGCGGCAAATTAATTTACGTCGGCCCTTGTCCACCGGATAGGGAACATCGATACTTTTTCCAAATTTACGCGCTTGACTCAAAGCTTAATCTGCCCGAAGGCTCTAGCAAAGAAGAACTTGAGCAAGCAATGGAAGGCCACATCTTAGCCTGGGGAGAGTTGGTGGGGAGATATAACAGGACAAAGTGATTAATATGTAGTATAATGCAAGTATTATTAATACTTCATTTATACTATGGAAAACAATAAAGAGCAGGTTAAAAAATTATACCGTTCAAACACAAACCGCATTTTATTTGGGGTATGCGGCGGACTTGGAGAATATTTCGGCATTGACCCGATTATTTTCCGCTTGATTTTTATTGCCCTTACGTTGGGTGCGGGAACCGGTGCCATTGTTTATATCGTGCTGGCTCTTATCATACCAAAAGCGCCGTCAGGATTTGAAGGCAATCCAGTAAAAGCTGATTTTAATGATTTGAAAGATGATATTAAAGATAGAGCGCATGATCTCGCTTCTGAATTTAAAGAAATAAGAGAGGAACGCGGCCACCATAATCACTACCACCGTGGAGGCGGTGTATTTCGTTTATTTTTGGGATTATTGCTTTTGATTATAGGTTTTGCGTACTTGGTGCAGAATTTTAATCTTTTTCCAGGGCTTTATATTAATTTCTCTTGGATCCTCAAACTTTGGCCGATGCTCATAATTTTAATTGGCTTTTCAATCATTTCTCGCGGCGCCAGAAATTACTAAGAAGGATTACTAGAGAAAGAAAAATGTGTAGTATAATTCAGGAATGCAAACAAAATCTTTAGTTTGGCTTGGGCTTGCTATCGGCTCTACCATAGGCAGTTTTGTCCCCATGCTCTGGGGCGCTGATATGTTTTCCTTTTCTTCAATAATATTTAGCGGCATAGGGGGTATCGCTGGCATTTATATTTTTTTCAAAATAGCCCAAGGATACTAAAGTTTATTTTTTGCGGTTGATTTTTGATTGAAAAAGAGTAGAATGTGTTGATATGGACGAGGATAAAAACGATTTGGTTTTTGATGAGGAAACAAATGAAGATGGCGGGAGCAACCCTGTCGTTTTGATAAAAAAACTCAGACAAAGAATCAAAGAGTTAGAAGAGAAAAATCAGGAATACCTGACTGGCTGGCAAAAAGAAAGAGCCGATAGTGTAAATTTGCGCAAAAGACTGGAAGAAGAAAAAAGAGAATTTGCCAAGTTTGCTAAAGAGGATATAACCACCGAGCTTATGTCCGTACTCGATTCATTTGAATCGGCATTTAAAAATAAAGAGGCTTGGGAGAAAGTAGATAAAAATTGGCGAGACTCGGAGTTGAATATATTCACAGTCAGCTTATAAATGTTCTTTCAAATCATGGCGTTTCAGTTATAAATCCGCTCAGAGAGCAATTTGATCCGCAAAGAGATGAGGCCATTGAAAATATTCCGGTTGAAAATCCTAATGATGATCACAAAATTCTTGAGGTGGTGAGCATCGGCTACAAAATGCATGATAAAATAATCAGAGCACCTAAAGTTAAGATAGGGGAATACAAAAATTGATTTTTTGTAAAGTACTGTGTCGCAAAAAGTTATAAACAGTTTATTTTGGTCAAAAGTGCTAAAATGGCGAACATGAAAAAGGAAAGTAAAAAAGAATTCTCAAAAGAAGAGCTGAAAAGACACGTTGGGGCAGTACTAGAGGAAGTGAAAGATGGTTTTAAGGCTCAACGCGAATACTTTATAGGTGTCAATCAAAGATTAGACAAAATACAGGGAGACGTTGATGATATCAGAATAGAACTGAGAGATACTAAACTCAAGGTCAATGACGTGAGTTATAGCGTAAATTTAACTTTGGACAAAAAGGTGGATAAAAAGTTGTTTTTAGATTTAGATAGCAGAGTAAAAGTACTGAGAAAAAATAAAGGTTGATTTTAAGATTGTTAGATGTTAATTTGAACGATTTCGTAATAATTCGTATATATAATATGTCAAAAATCATAGGAATAGATTTGGGAACAACTAATAGCGCCGTGGCGGTCATGGAAGCCGGCAATCCAAAAATAATTGAAAACAGCGAGGGGGCGAGAACTACTCCTTCTATTGTAGCTATTTCTAAAACAGGCGAGCGGCTGGTGGGGCTTTTGGCCAGAAGGCAGGCAGTGACCAACCCTCAAAATACGGTTTTTGGCATCAAAAGATTTATTGGCCACAATTATGACGAAGAGGCGGTGCAGAAAGATATAAAGACAGTGCCTTTTGCAGTTTCAAAATCTGATTCTGGCGGTGTGCAGGTCAAAATGAATGATCATATTTACAGGCCGGAAGAAATTTCAGCTATGATCCTCTCCAAACTTAAAGCCGACGCCGAAGCCAAATTGGGAGAGAAAATTACCGAGGCCATCATCACCGTGCCCGCCTATTTCAACGACGCCCAAAGGAAAGCCACCAAAGACGCCGGGCAGATCGCCGGATTTGGATGTTAAAAGAATTATAAACGAACCAACAGCGGCCGCTTTGGCTTATGGATTCAATAAAAAGAAAGATGAGAAGATCGCCGTTTTTGATTTCGGCGGCGGTACTTTTGATATCTCAGTTTTGGAAGTTGGAGACGATGTAGTTGAAGTCAAAGCCACCGATGGTGACGCATTTGGGAGGAAAAGATATTGACCAGAAAATTATTCATTGGCTCGCTTCCGAATTTAAAAAAGAGAGCGGCATTGATATCACCAAAGATCCACTGGCTCTCCAGCGTCTGGACGAAGCAGCCGAAAAAGCCAAGATTGAGCTTTCAACCGCTACCGATACAGAAATTAATATTCCTTTCATCACTTCGGATTCATCAGGTCCGCGTCACCTACTTATAAAAATGAATCGTGCCAAATTAGAAGAGCTTTCCGATGAATTTATTGCAAGAGCTATGGAAATCACCAAGAGAGCAATGGAAGCTTCACCTTTCAAAGTAGGCGAAATCGATGAAGTAGTTTTGGTCGGAGGACAGACCAGAATGCCAAAAATCGTAGAAGAAGTCAAAAAGTTTTTTGGCAAGGAACCAAACAAAAGCATAAACCCAGACGAAGTGGTGGCTCTCGGCGCCGCTATTCAAGGTGGCATCATTGGAGGAGATGTTAAAGATATTTTGCTTCTAGATGTTATTCCTCTTTCACTTGGTATTGAAACTATGGGTGGCGTAGCTACCAAACTCATTGATCGAAATACCACCATTCCAACTTCCAAATCTCAAACATTTTCAACAGCTGCCGATAACCAGACTAGCGTAGAAATTCACGTTGTCCAGGGCGAAAGACCTTTGGCCGCCGATAACCGAACACTCGGCCGATTTATTTTGGACGGCATTCCTCCGGCTCCTCGCGGCATGCCTCAGGTAGAAGTCAGTTTTGACATAGATGCTAACGGCATTCTAAGCGTTAAAGCCAAGGACAAATCAACCGGCAAAGAACAATCTATAAAAATAGAGGGTAGCTCGGGACTTTCCAAAGAAGAAATTGCTAAAATGCAAAAAGATGCCGAAACTCATGCTGCCGATGATTCGAGAAAAAAAGAAGTGACCGAAGCCAAAAACTTGGCCGAACAGCTTATTTATACAACCGAAAAAGCTCTTAAAGATGCCGAAGGCAAAATTTCTGATGAAATTAAAAAGGGAGTTGAAGAAAAAGTGAAAGAGTTAAAAGACGTCAAAGATAAAGACGATATTTCAGCCATCAAAACCGCCACCGAAAATCTCTCTAAAGAAATTCAAAAAATAGGCGAGTATATGTCCAACTCCGCTAAAGCTACGTCGGATGAACAAAAAAATCCAGAGCAAAAACCACCAGAAGAAAATAAATAAAAAACACCACCGAATCTGTCATCTGACAGATTCGGCGGCTTGTATTGGGACTCTCCCAACTTCAATCTTTTCTCCAAAAGAGGCAATCAGATCTGCTGTTTCTCCGTACTTTTCTTTGACCGCTTTTGCCAACTGCCTCAACGGGTCAACTCCATACAAAGGTTCTTCAAGAGTTACAGATCCGGTAAGTAACTCTTCTTCCGGAAGAATTTTGTAAAAAACCGTGTAAGTTTCCTTTCTGGGTAGCATAATGTTCTCCTAAATTTGATATTACACCAAAATTTGATATAATCAAGAGACAATGAAAGACTACTACAACATACTAGGAGTGGACAAAAAGGCCTCAAAAGACGAGATAAAAAAGGCTTTTAGGACGCTAGCCCACAAATATCATCCGGATAAAAAAGGCGGCGATGCCGAGAAATTTAAAGAGGTAAGCGAGGCTTACACTGTCCTCTCAGACGATCAAAAAAGGGCTCAGTACGATATGTACGGGCAAACCTTTGCAGAGAGCAAATACTGGAGGTTTTGGTGGCTTCCAAGGCAATTGGGAAGATTTTGCTAAACAATCCGGTTTTGATTTTTCAGGTTTTGGAAACGGAACTCAAGGAGATTTTTCGGCTGAAGGTTTTGACTTGGGCGACATTTTTGGAGAATTTTTTGGCGGCCGAAGGCGCAGTCAAGTAAAACGCGGCCGTGATATTTCAATTGACATAGAACTGGAATTTGGGGAAGCAGTTTTTGGTGTAGAGAGAAATATTCTTTTGAATAAAGTGTCAGTCTGCAATGTTTGCGGCGGCAGCGGAGGCAAAAGGGGAACCGAAATAATAACTTGCGGGACTTGCAACGGCAAAGGAAAAATAAGAGAAATGAAAAGATCAATTTTTGGCTCTATTGAAGTGACTCATACCTGTGAAATCTGTGGCGGTTCGGGCAAGGTACCAAAAGAAAAGTGTGAAATCTGTGGCGGTTCGGGCATTCTCAAAAAAGAAGAAGAAATAAAAATAAAAATTCCAGCCGGCATAGACAACGGTGAAATGATTCGTCTCTCCGGAGGCGGTGAGGCAGTGAAGGGCGGCACTCCGGGTGATCTTTACATAAAAACTCATGTCAAAAAACACAAAACTTTCCGTAAAGAAGGCGATGATTTGATAATGAATTTGGATGTTAAATTATCAGATGCTTTGCTTGGAGCCAAAGTAGACATACAAACTTTAGACGGACTTTCAACTCTCAACATTCCAGAAGGAGTAAACACCGGAGACATTTTGCAAATAAAAGGTAATGGTGTGCCTCATAACGGTAAGCGTGGCGACATATTGGTCCACATTCGGGTCGCTCTGCCTAAAAAACTCTCCCGCTCCGCCCGCGAAGCTATCCAGAAACTTCGCGAAGAGGGAATGTAGTTATGAAAAATGTATCAGTTGGTCAGATAATAGGTCAGTTTTGGGGCGGCGTTAAGTCTGTCAAAGGCTTGTTTTTCTTTGCTTATATATTCTTTTTTATTGCCCAAGTTGTCAACTTATTTGTTCCTTTATATTACAAAAATTTTTTTGATGTTATTAGCAAATCAACTGATTCTAATGTTACTGCTCCGTTGCTCATACACATTGTATTCATTATTTTGATTTTTCATGCTTTTAATTGGATATTTTGGCGAGTAGGAATAAACCTGTTCAATATTATGGAGACAGAAGTTATGGCCAGATTAAAACAGAATGCTTTTGATTATATGATCAAACATTCTTATACTTTTTTTGCCAATAATTTTAGCGGAAGTCTTGTTCAAAAAGTGGGGCGTTTCAGTCGCGCTTTTGAATCTCTGGCAGACAGTCTTGCTTTCAATCTTATGCCGCTTGTTATTGCCGTTGTGGGTTCTATATGGATTACATGGTTTATAGCGCCAGTGGTTTCTATTATTATCAGTGTATGGGTCGTCATTATAACAGTATTCAGCATCATATTTTCCACTTGGAAATTAAAATACGACACAGTTGTTGCAGAAGCGGATTCTCGCACAACAGGCTATCTGGCTGATTCGGTAACAAACAATGCTGCAGTATCTTTTTTTACCGGACACGAGCATGAGTCTGGTGGTTTTAAAGATATTTCTGATGATCAAGCCAAAAAAACTTTGTTTTCTTGGCGCCTTGGAGACGTGACCGATGCAGTACAAACTCTACTCATTGTGTTGGTTGAATTTTTCGTTTTTTATTACGCAATAAAATATTGGAAAATCGGTTTAGTTTCGGTCGGTACTTTTGTATTGGCCCAGACTTACGTTATCGGTCTGTCTCAGCAACTTTGGGGACTTAACAGGATTATTCGCAGTATTTATCAAAGTTTGGCCGATTCAAAACAGATGGTCGAAATACTACTAACCGATTATGAAATAAAAGATCCTCCAAATGCCAAAAAATTAATTGTAGACAAGGGTGAAATAGTTTTTAAAAATGTTTCTTTTTATTTCGGCAAGGACAATGAAGTATTAAACGATCTGAATATAACAATTAAAGCAAAGGAAAAAGTGGCTATTGTCGGCCCATCCGGCGCAGGAAAAACCACTTTCGTGCGCCTTATAATGCGGCTTTATGATTTAACAAAAGGTTCAATTAAAATAGACGGGCAGGATATAAGCGCCGTTACCCAAGACAGCCTTCGCGAAAATATAAGTTTTGTGCCTCAAGATCCTATTTTATTTCACAGAACACTTCTGGAAAACATCCGTTACGGGCTTCGCCACGCTACAGACGAAGAAGTAAAAGAGGCTGCGCGCCTTGCCCACTGTGACGAATTTATTGAAAATTTGCCATTAAAATACGAGACATATGTCGGCGAGCGAGGTATTAAACTTTCTGGCGGAGAACGTCAGCGGGTAGCTATTGCCAGAGCTATATTAAAGAAAGCTCCTATACTTATTTTTGACGAGGCAACTTCAAGTTTGGATTCATATTCAGAATCGCTTATTCAAGATGCCCTTAAAAACTTGATGAGCAATTACACTACGATCGTAGTCGCTCACCGACTTTCAACCGTCAAAAAAATGGATCGCATAATATCTATGGATAAAGGCTTTATTGTTGAAGATGGAACCCATGATGAGTTGTCAAACAAAGATAGCGGCCTTTATAAAAAATTATGGGATCTTCAAGTCAGCGGTTTTATGTAAAAAATATTTTGAGTAAAATTAGTAAATTAAATATAAAAAGAATGTCCGCGCTCTACCATTCTGGCGAAGCGCGGACAGAACCTTGACTCAATACTTACCGAAGGTGTAGAGTTTCTGGCCCATGATCAAAAACCCATATTCGCCGTCTTTAAGATCGGCGAGAGTAGTCTTATATACATTAGGCCCAATCTTTTGAAATGCGGCTGGGATCGCATTTTCGTCGCTTGATGAACCCCTCAAGCCAGCGCTGTTAGTGACAAACTCTCGGCTTTCGCTCTTCTTGTTTTGTTCCAACGCGACGAGTTTGTAATCGTCCGCCGAAATTCCGTCCATGCAACGCAAGACCACGGTTATGGATCCAGAAAGTTGCATAGAACTCCTGGTGCCAGACAGAGAGCTGCTCATTTTCATCCTTGAGAAACCCAACGATGCACCCATGCGCATCGCTTGAAAAGCGCCCGGAGATTTTCGTGAGCTCACGGTTTCAAGCGGAAGTGGCGTAAGACCTGTTGAGGTCTCAACGAACATTCCGGTTTCGGTTGGAATAGTTCCAACCATCGGAGCTGCCCTGTCGGCCTCTCCTATAGATGAAGGAGAAGTGGATGGGGATGTGCTGGTAGAAGAATAGTCGAGTTGCTCCTTTTTTTCCACTAGCGCCTTTACGACTTTTTCGGAAACACCCTTACCCATGAGGGCAACAGTGCCCTCGAGCGAGGTGTCAACGTCGATCGATTTAGCCATAGAAATGGCCTTAATAATGAGTGTCTCGGGGGCTTTGCTCCCGATTAGACGGAGAAGGTTTTCCTCCGTTACAGTCGTCTGGGCAGACAATAGCAGGGAAGCCGCACTTAATAGGACAAAAAGTACGGCAAGAAACGTTGTAAAATAAAGCTTGTGACGCATTTTGGTGCGCCTCCTCTTTTCAAATTGACTGCGCCTTCATTAAAATCAAGGAGCATATCTGTTATATAGCATATCATACTACTACAATTTTTGCAAGCGAATATGGGGATAAGGTGGAAAAATTGAGAAATCAGGAAAATAAAAGAAATTGAAAAATTTGTTGTATAATTGAAAGATCTTTAAGTTTGTTGAAATTTTCATAAAATGAAAAGGTTGCAATTTTATACAATAGTAATACTACAAAAAATCGGTTACTGTCTTTTTTTTATTTTATACAAAATCTTTGCCAGATTAGAAATTGTCGGCAGAGAAAATCTTATTGGTTTGAGCGGCCCGGTTATATTGGCCTCAAACCACACAAGTGAATTGGATGCAACGGCATTACCCCTAGTATTGCCGATTTTTTCACCTTTTCACCCAGTTTACTTCGTAACAAATACCAAAGAAAAATTTAAAACTTTTGGCTGGAGGAGTTATTTATATTGCAATGGATTTTTAACTTTGCTCGGAGGTTATCCTATCTATTCGGGCTATAAAGATTATGCCACTGCTTTGGAAAGGCACATAAAACTTTTGAAAGAGAGACATACTGTATGCATTTTTCCTGAAGGCAGACGTACTCGCGATGGGCAACTTGGTGTTACCCACGGAGGATTGGGCTATCTGGTTTATACTTCCGGAGCAACCGTTTTGCCTATTGCCATAAATACATTTTTTAATATGTCTTGGTATGAGTTTTGGAGAGGCAGAAGGAAAGTGACGATAAAAATCGGCAAACCAATGAGAGCAGATGAAGTAATTTCGCCTAAAATAAAGCATCCGCAAGTTGATGATTTCCGGCACGCTTCCCAAAAAGTTTTAGACAAAATAAAAGAAACGATGCATTAATTTTTAAATAAATGATTTTTTCAAAAGAAACTTATAAAAAAATTCTTGGGATTGAAGAGGACGTGGCGCTAACAACTTTAGAAATGGCTGACAGAATGAATGTGACTTTTTTCCCACACATTGACCCAAAAACAAGTCTGGAAGTGAAAAATTTTGCGGATAAATTACTTAAAACGTTTGAGGAATTAAAAGTCAATATCGTGCCTTTCGAAAAATCACTTACAACTGTGCCTCTGCAGAAAGTTTTAAAAAGTTTTTCAAAAATATGTATAAACAATTGTATTTATATTTTACGAATAATATTTAAACAACCCCAAAAGAACATATTTTTTAATTTTCAATCGATTAAATATATATTTAAGAGGACAAAGGTGAAAAAGGGAATTTCAATAATTTCTGTAGGCGAACAGGATTTATCGGAAATGCCCATGGAATACATAACCAGCTTTAAAAACAATTCTGTTGTTTCTATACTTGATTTTCCAAAAAATATTACCAGCAATTCCACCTTTGAAGAACACTTCGACACATCAATGAATCTTTTTGTTCAAAATATGTCAAATATTGTGCTCGGCGTAGATAGAGAAAAATGGATACTATATAATTTTAACGGATCACATCCGGTATATCCGATAGATGATAATATGAAAGAATACGTGTTGGGAGCTCTGGTGCCGAAGATTGTCGCGCCTATAAGACCTTACAAACTTGAAGAATTTATACTGTCCGATAAAAATTTTTCCGTAGATGATGATGAACACTTGGGGATTATAAATGACTTAGTGGTCGGAGCAAAAAAATTCGCTGATACTAATTTGTACCCAAAAGGTAAAAAAATCGACGATTTACCATTTCGAAATGAATTTTTTAAATGGATTGGTAAATTACATCTTGATCACAGAAACGGGATGAGTTTTGGATTCCTGGCCCACCAATTACCGGGACAAACAGAAAAACTTATTGAGACAACAAAAACGGAGGAATTTTTTATAGATGAAAATGGTAATTTTTTCATAACATTATTTATTTTTGGTAAAAAATATATGTTATGTCTTCCTACTATATGGGTAATCTCTCAAAAATCCGGATCTGATAAAACAAACGTAGTACCAGAAAGGGATTTGATTAAATTAGGTCTTTCAAACGGTCGAATGATCATAGAGACACCTATCGGTAAGACGGTTGATCCAACCTATAAACCTTCTTTTGATACAAAAGTGATACTGGCTCATGCATTGGGTAATGCCATAATAGCGTCAATTCTGGATCATTTTGATAAAGATAATCAGTTTGTTAAACAATATAAAAAAGGGGGGTTCTCATTATCACATTGGCATGGTTATATCCACCCGGATCACATTCCAAAAGGATTTCATATTCACGGGATTAACAATCCTCATGTGGCTTGTTCATCACCTCAATCTGCAATTTATGCCCTAGATGGAAAATTAGATAAATTTATGGATGTTTATAAAAACGGAGAATTATTTTTGGGAGACATACACATTGAACCGCACCATGGTATAAATGTGAATTTTTCATCTCTCTCCGAGCTGGCTGACCTCCTTTTGGAAAATAAGGGAATGTCAATTCTTGGCAATAAATATTATAATCTATATAAAGAATAGCAATGGATTTTAGTTTTACATTTGATTATTATTCAATATCTCTTTTAATCGGAGGTTTTACTGCGCTTTTGTCCGGTTTTGTTGTTTATACACATAATAGAAATAGACTTGAAAACATAGCCTGGCTTTACTCCAACTTAACTTCCGCCATATGGAGTTTCGGATACTTCTCAATGATTACAGCCACTACCAAAGAAGTAGCTGTCTGGAGCAATATAATATTGCATATAGCGTCTATTTATATACCAATTTTTTATTTTCTATCGATTTCTTCCATTACAAACACCTATGAAAAATACAAAAAACAAATACTGGCTTTTTCTTTAATCGGTTTTATATTTGTTCTTCTGGTTCCCACAGCGTGGTTTGTAAGAGACGTTATACCTAAAGCTCACTTTAATTTTGTGTGCGATGCTGGCCCTCTTTATATTTATTATACAATTTATTTCTTTGTTGTTGTTTTATACGCTTTATCCATAGTTATAAGGAAATTTAAAACCGAAACCGATCCAATCAACAGGCAAAGATATAGATATATTATTCTTTTTACCATATTCGGATTTGGTGGAGGCGGAAGTGTATTTTTTCTTACTTTTAATGTACCAATTCTTCCATACCCGTTGATATTTTTCTCTTTATACCCGGCAGTTAGCGGCTATGCAATTTTTAGATATCAACTTTTCAACGTAAGAATAATAATGACCGAATTATTAGTTTTTATTTTGTGGATATTCCTACTTATTAGGACCGTTATTGCGCAAAATATTCATGACATTGTCGCTAACGGCATCATACTATTACTAACTGTCGTGATAGGAATTTTCCTTATTCGTTCAGTAATGAAAGAAGTTCAATTGCGGGAACATATTGAAAAATTGGCTAAGGATTTGGAAGTGGCAAATGAGAAGTTGAAAGGGCTGGATCAGTTGAAGTCTGAATTTTTGTCTCTGGCCACTCACCAGATCAGAGCGCCGCTTACGGCAATCAAAGGATATTCGTCAATGCTTTTGGAAGGAGATTTTGGAGTATTGCCGCAAAAGGCCAAAGATTCGGTGGATACTATAATGAAATCATGTCAGAATTTGATAAACATAGTCGGAGACTTTTTGAACATTTCAAGAATTGAGCAAGGTAGGATGGTCTACGAAAAAAGTATTTTTGACATTGGAGAATTGGTGAAAGAAGTAACAAATGAACTCAAACCAAATATTCAAAATGCCGGCTTGTCTTTAGAGCTTGAAATACCCAATAATTTTGGAGTCAAAGTGAATGCCGACAGAAATAAAATAAAACAGGTTATTGGCAATGTTATTGATAATGCTATCAAATATACTCCCCATGGCAGCATATATATTTCTGTATTTAAAGATAGAGACCTGGTAAAAGTGGCTGTTAAAGACAGTGGGGTAGGCATAGATCCGTCTGAAATAGGCAAACTTTTTGCTAAATTTTCTCGCACCAAAGATGCCAGCAAGACAAATGTTACCGGCACCGGCTTAGGTCTTTACATAGCCAAAAAAATGGTTGAGGCCCATCAGGGCGATATAAAAGTTTATTCCGAAGGAGTAGGTAAGGGAACTACTTTTACAATTGAACTGCCTATACATAAAGTATGAAAATATTTGTAAAGGCAAAACCGGCGGCAAAGGAGGAAAAAGTAGAGAAAATTGACGAGACAAATTTTGTTGTCTCGGTTAAAGAGCCGCCAGTGCAAGGTAGAGCCAATGCCGCCATTAGTAAAGCTTTAGCAGAATATTTTAAAGTTTCAAATTCGCAAGTGAAGCTAATATCCGGATTTTCTTCTAAACAGAAAGTGTTTGAAATTTTAACATGGTAAAAAACGTAAAGATATTGCCACCATCTTATTCACAAGAATTGAAGCATAGCAATATTCCTCTGCAGGAAAATTTTGGTAGAATAGCCACATGACTCAAAAAGAAGCTCTGGATATATTGAAGACCGGCAGAAGCGTATTTCTGACCGGTGCTGCTGGCAGCGGCAAAACTTACGTATTACGGGAATATATACGTTACCTACAAAACCTTGATGCAAATATTGGCATTACTGCTTCAACCGGCATAGCTGCCACTCACATGGGAGGCATCACCATCCACAGCTGGAGCGGCATAGGCATTAGAGACAGTTTGAATAAAAGCGATTTGCAAGAAATTGCAGAAAAAAATTACGTAAAAAAGAAAGTCAAGAGTGCTTCGGTTTTGATTATAGATGAGATATCAATGCTCCACCACTACCGGCTGGACCTTGTAGATAAAGTAATAAAAGAAATAAAAGGATCAGGCGAACCTTTCGGAGGTATGCAAGTGGTTTTTTGCGGAGACTTCTTCCAATTGCCGCCGGTCAGACGAGCTGGCGAAGGGGAAGTGTTTTTCGCATACCACAGCAACGCCTGGAAAAGTTTGGATCTCAAAATATGCTACCTCTCAGAACAGCACAGGCAAAGCGATTTGGAATATTTAAAAATCTTAAATGAAATTAGGGACGCCAAGGTGGGAGAAAAGACGATGGAAATTTTGAAAACAAGATTCAACAAAAAATCTGAATATGATGCCACCAAACTTTACTCGCACAACAAAAATGTTGATGCCGAAAACGAATCAGAACTTGGCAAACTTCCCGGTAATATTCACGAATACGAAATGCAATCGCATGGACGCAAAAACCTTGTGGAAACCCTTAAAAAAAGCTGTCTGGCGCCTGAAATTTTGAGATTGAAAGAAGGCTCCAAAGTAATGTTTGTCAAAAATAATTTTGAAGAAGGCTATGTCAACGGCACTCTAGCCACCGTTATTAAATGCGGCTTTGAGGAGATAAAAGCCAGGACCATTTCGAACAAAATAATTGATGTGGAAAGAGAAAGCTGGCGCATAGAAGAAGACGGCAAAAGCCGCGCTGAGATAGTGCAATACCCGTTGCGCTTGGCTTGGGCCATTACCGTCCACAAAAGTCAAGGAATGTCTCTAGACGCCGCCGAGGTTGATTTATCTGCCTCTTTTGAAAAGGGAATGGGTTATGTAGCTCTATCGCGCGTACGCTCACTTCAAGGGCTTTTCCTTAAGGGCTTAAACGATATGGCTCTTAAAATAAATGAAGAGATTTTGGAGCAAGACAATAAATTCAAAGACCTTTCAAAAACTTTTTCATTCTATATAAGAACAATGGGGGAGGATAAGCTTTCCAAAATGCATGAGGACTTCGCAGTGAAGGTGAGAGGGAAGAGACCTAAAGAAAAAAAGTTAGACACCGTAAGCGAGACCAAAAAAATGTTAGACGACGGCAAGAGTCTTAAAGATATAGTTAAAGAAAGAGGGCTTAAGCTCGGCACTATCTTAGATCACATAGAACAAATAAAAAACAAAAATCCAAATTACAATATTTACAATCTTCGTGACGGCATACCCAAAAACAGATTTAAAGAAATTTACGGCGCTTTCCGCAAAGTAGGCGTCAGCGAAGGCGAGATGTATAAGCTAGCTCCCGTCAAAGAACTGCTCGGCCCCAAGTATTCTTACGAAGACCTCCGCCTAGTCCGCTTGTTCTTGTAAATACAAAACTATACAATATTTATATAAATAATCTATACTAAACGCTCAGCGTCTAATAATCCCTTTTCTTTTGCCTAATTTTTAATTAAACTTGATTTATATGGAAAACATTAAAATATGGGAAGGAAATATGGGGGGTTATAAACTGCTTGATTCTGGTGGTAAAGAAAAACTGGAAGAAATTGGTGAACAGAGAATCGTGAGGGCAGAGCCGAGAGCTTGGTGGAAGAAAACAGTAGACAATAGACAGTATCTAATAGCTAAGGAAAAACAAAAAGACGGATTTGAGACAATTATAGATATTTTTGATGGTATAAAGGCAAAAATAAAATTTAAAGAAAGTTCAAAACATATCGGCATTTTCCCAGAGCAGTTTCCGCAATGGAAGTGGATTGAGGAAAAAGTAGCTAGCAGTCAGCAGCTAGCAGCCAGGGAAATAAATATTTTAAATTTTTTCGGCTACACAGGAATTGCAAGTTTGGTTGCGGCAAAAGCGGGAGCCTGAAAGTAACCCATGTTGATGCTTCAAAGCAATGAGTGTCGATTGGGCAAGAGAAAATCAAAAATTGTCGGGGTTGGAAGACGCAGCTATAAGATGGATTGTTGATGATGTTATTAAATTTGTAAATAAAGAAATTAAGCAAGGTAAAAAATATGACGCCATCATAATGGACCCACCGAGCTATGGCAAGGGACCAAAAGGCGAGGTTTGGAAAATAGAAGAGAAGTTGCCGGACTTGCTTACTGCCTGCCGAGAAATTTTGAGCGATAATCCTCTTTTTGTTATTTTCAATATGTACTCCACCGAACTCTCATCAATTTCCGTTGCCAATTTGCTCTATGACATAACAAAAGATTTGGGCGGAACTATAGAATCAGGCGAGCTTGCCATTCCTCAGCAAAATTCCGATCAACTGCTTCCTATGTCCATTTTTGCTCTCTGGCAAAATAACTAATTTTTGATACTATTAAATTATGCAAAAAACATTACTTTCTGGACTTAAACCAACGGGAAAGCCACATATAGGCAACTATTTTGGAATGATGAAGCAATGTGTAGATTTGCAATCTGAATACAATTCATATGTATTTGTTGCCGATTACCACGCCTTGAACTTTATTCAGAATAAGGAAGAGATGAAATCTCTTATTATAGATGTAATGGTTGATTATCTTGCTATAGGCCTTAACCCAAACAAGTCAGTAATTTTCAAACAATCGGATGTGCCAGAACATACGGAGTTGGCTTGGATTTTTGACACCATAACCACCGTTCCATATTTGAAGCGTGCCCACGCCTACAAAGATGCCGTGGACAAGGGTGGTGAAGAAGATGTCAGCGCCGGCACTTTCACGTACCCTATGCTTATGGCGGCCGACATTTTACTTTACGATACCGACATTGTTCCGGTCGGTCAGGATCAAAAGCAACATATAGAATTTGCCCGCGACACGGCTGAAAAGTTTAACCGAATATTCGGGAAAATTTTTAAGCTACCGGAACCTTACATAATTAAAGATGTGGAAACAGTACCGGGCATTGATGGAAGGAAAATGAGCAAAAGCTATAACAATACCATCTCACTATTTGCCGAAGATAATGAGATTGAAGAAAAAGTCATGAGTATTGTTACCGATTCAAAAGCAGAATATCCTGAAAATGTTTTTTACATTCATAAACTTTTCAGGCCAACATTAGAGCTGGATAAAATTTATGAGGAAAATAAAGGCAAATACAAAATAGTCAAAGAAATATTGATTGATGATTTAAAAAAATTTATTAAACCACTCCGAGAAAGAAGGGAAGAAATCGCTAAGAATTTGGATTTTGTAAACAAAGTTTTGGAAGAGGGAAAACAAAAGGCCCGCACTGCAGCTTCAGCCAAAATGCAAGCAGTTAAAAAAGCAATCGGAGTAATTTAAGATACGAAATAATTAATATACTTAGCGAATTGCCACATAATTTAGATAAATAACATGAAAAGGATATATATTGGGGATTTAAAAAATGAGATAGGAAAGAGGTCGTTATAAAGGGCTGGGTGAATGTAAGAAGCGACCAAGGCAAAATGGTTTTTATGGATATGCGCGATATGTCAGGCATTGTCCAATGTGTCGTTTTACCGGCCAGTTCTGCGATTGAAATAGCAAAGGAAATTAGGACGGAATGGGTTTTGGCTATTTCGGGCATAGTAAACAAAAGACCGGATAAAAATGTCAAAGCCGGAGTTTTAAACGGCGATATAGAAATAGAAATTAAAAATATAGAAGTTTTGAATAAGTCGGAAACACTGCCTTTTGATATTTCTTCTGATACAAAAGAAATAAATGAGGATGCTAGATTGAAATATAGATATTTGGATTTGCGTTCGGAGAGGATGCAAAATAATATAAGAACGCGCCATAAGGTTATAAAACTGGTGCGAGATTCCTTTGATAAGGAAGGATTTGTAGAAATTGAAACACCAATCCTCACCAAATCAACCCCCGAAGGTGCTCGTGATTTCGTAATTCCATCCAGACTTTATAAAGGAAAGTTTTACGCTCTGCCCCAGTCACCCCAACAATATAAACAACTTCTGATGACTGCCGGTTGTGAAAAATATTTCCAGATTGCCAAGTGTATGCGCGACGAAGATTCAAGGGGGGACAGACAGCCGGAATTCACTCAGCTTGATATGGAAATGAGTTTCGTTGAACGCGAAGATGTAATGGCGGTAAACGAAAGAATTTTGATTTCTATCGTAGAGACTTTGTATCCCAACAAAAAAATCCAAGAAAAACCATTTCCAAGAATCTCTTACAAGGAAGCTATGGAAAAATATGGCACTGACCGACCGGATTTGAGAAAAGATAAAAATTATCCGGATCTTTTGGCTTTCGGCTGGGTTATAGATTTTCCATTTTTTGAAAAAGTCAAAAATTCCGATAACAAGCAGACGAAGGGGGATTGGACCTTCACTCACAACCCATTTTCAAGACCAATTCCCGAGCATATGGAATGGCTTATGAAAAAAGAAAATTTGGACAAGATTACGACTTCTCAATATGATGTGATATTAAACGGCTACGAATTAGGCGGCGGGAGCATAAGAAATCATCAGGATGAGGCTTTGCAAAAAGTTTTTGAAATTCTTGGTTACGAAAAAGAATCCATAGAAGCAGACTTCGGCCATATGTTGCAAGCATTCAAATCGGGCACTCCTCCGCATGGCGGTATCGCCTGGGGGCTGGATCGGCTTGTAATGATCCTGCAGAACGAACCCAACATCCGCGAAGTTATGGCTTTCCCCAAAACCGGCGAGGGCAAAGACCTGATGATGAACGCTCCCTCCGAAATCTCCGAAAAGCAGCTCCGCGAACTTCATATAAAAATAAGAGAGTAAATATGGTAAAATAGCCATATGCCAGAAGATTTTAAGGTTAAAGTGGGAGAAGTTGAGGGGCCACTGGAGTTTATTTTGGATTTGATTGAAAAGAGGAAGCTCCACATAAGCGATGTGTCGCTTTCCCAGGTAGCCGACGAGTTCATAGAATACATAAAGTCTTTTGAGGAATTCCCCATGGAGACTTCGGCTGATTTTATCTTGGTGGCTTCTACATTACTCCTCATAAAATCAAAATCACTTCTGCCAAACCTGCCGCTTACTGAGGAGGAACAGGGGAGTATTGAAGATTTGGAAAAGAGGTTGGCAAGTTATAAAAAATACAAGGAATTGGCAGCGGGCTTAGGAAAAATGTTTGGCAATTTTTTGTATTTTGCAAATGAAAGTAAAAAAATTAATGTGGTTTTTTCTCCAACTAGAGATATCACTTTAACATCCCTCAAAAGCGCTTTAATGGGAGTACTTCAAAATATGCCTCAGAAAATAGAGGCTTTGCCTAAGGTTGTGGTGGAAAAGATAGTGAGCCTGGAAGAAATGGTAGAAAAACTTTCAGAAAGGATAAAAACTAGTCTAAAAACAAGTTTTAAAGATTTTTCCCGTTCGACAAGCTCAGGGCAAGTTGGCATGGATAAAGTAGAGAAAGTTAATGTTATAGTGAGTTTCTTGGCTATGTTAGAATTGGTAAAGCAGGGAATGGTGAGAGTAAACCAAAGCAAACATTTTGAAGATATTGAGATTGAAAGCGAGAGCACAGGAGTGCCAAGTTATTATTAAAAATATGAATTTAGAACAAAAAATAGAAGCCATACTTTTTTATAAAAACGAGCCGATGGAGATCAAAAAGCTCTCCAAGCTTGTTGGTGTGGGAGAAAGAGAAACAAGAGAAGCTTTGCAAAATTTGGCTAAATTTTTAAGTGGGAGAGGAATTTGCCTAATAATGACAGATGCAGAGGTTAGCTTAGCCACAGCGCCAGAAATGGCCAGTTTTATTGAGCAAATAGCCAAAAACGAGATGAGTGATGAAATTGGCAAAGCGGGCTTGGAAACTTTGGCTATCGTGCTTTATAATAACCCTATCAGCCGAAGAGAGGTTGATTATATAAGAGGAGTAAACTCTACTTTCATATTAAGAAATCTTTGTGTACGAGGCCTTATAGAAAGAGAACCTGATTCTAGAGATCTTCGAGTTTTCAAGTATAAAGGCAGTCTTTCTCTTTTGGCCCATCTCGGGCTAAAAACAATTGAAGAATTGCCGGAGTTTGATATGTTTAAAAATAAAATTGAGGAATCGAAAAATTTAATGCAAGAAAATGTGGAATAAATTCAAAAAATTTTTTGATAAAGAAGCAATGACAAAATATTTTGTCCTTGCTCTTGTCTGCCTTTTGATTTTTTCAGTTTTAATTTTTAGTCTCCTTATTATTGGAGAAAAATCTTTAAATAAAAAAAATGCGGCTACAGCTATTAAAACTCCAAATGCATTTGAAGAAATAGGTTTGGAAGCCAAAAGCGCAGTAGTTTGGGATGTTGTAGGCAAGCGAGAATTGTTTTCCAAAAATCCCGACCTACCTCTGCCACTGGCATCGCTAACCAAAGTGATGACTGCCGTTACCACTGATGGAAAATTAAATGATGGGAAGAAAATAAAGATAACATCAGAAGATCTGCTGCCGGAAGGAAATTCCGGACTTGTAGTCGGAGATACCTGGTTAGCAAAAGATCTCAGGGATTTTACTTTACTTACTTCTTCCAATGATGGCGCTTCCGTTTTGGCGGCTGTCGCCGAATCCGAACAAATCATTCCTCCGTACAATAATGTACTGGCAAGCCCTGAAGAACTTAGGAATCAATTTATAAAAGAAATGAACAGCACTGCAACTAAAATTGGTCTATCAAACAGCAAATTTTTCAATGAAAATGGACTGGATATAACGGTAGATAAAGGCGGAGCTTACGGGTCAGCCAAGGATATGGCTGTTCTTTTTGAATATACTCTTAAAAATTATCCAAAAATTTTAGAAGTCACCCGTTATAAAAATTTAGAGTTTACAAGCGCCGAGAATAAATATTCTGCCGAAAATACAAACACTATTATAGATAAAATTCCAGACATCATTGCTTCTAAAACCGGCTATACTGACCTTGCCGGCGGCAATTTAGTTGTCGCTTTTGACGCCGGCTTAAACCGTCCTATTATTGTTTCCGTCCTCGGATCAACCCAAGAAGGCCGTTTTATTGATGCTCTCAAACTCATAGACGCTACCATTAAACAGCTTCCTAATTTATAATTTAAAATATGATAATTGATATTGTAAAAGTCTTTTTGCCGGCAGTGGGATCATTTATTTTGGGGATTTTGGTAACACCCATTTTAACCAATTTCCTTTATTCGCATAAAATGTGGAAGAAAAAAAGCGGCAAGATAGCTCTCGACGGCAACGAGGCGGCAATATTTAACGAACTCCACAAAGAAAAAGAGGTGAACACTCCGAGAATGGGAGGCATCATTATTTGGTTTAGTTCGGTTGTGGTCATCGTAGGTATTTGGCTGATATCGCAATTTTTCCCGGGGGATTTTATAAGTAAATTAGATTTCCTTTCTAGAAACCAAACTTGGATTCCTTTGGGCACTTTGATACTCGGCTCTTTGGCCGGACTTGTTGACGACTACTTGGAGATAAAAAGATCTGAAAAGGTTAGCGGCAAAAACGGCGGGCTTTCTTTAAAAATACGCCTAACTATTGTTTCGGTTATAGCTTTGGCCTGCGCTTTTTGGTTTTATATAAAACTCGGCGTAGAGAGCATCGGCTTGCCATTCGGGTTTGGAGAATTATATCTGGGCCCTCTTTTTATATTATTGTTTTTGGCTACAGCGCTCTTTATTTACGCCGGGGGAGTGATTGACGGCCTTGATGGCTTGGCTGGAGGAGTCTTCACCACCATGTTTGCCGCTTATGGGGGCATAGCTTTTTACCAACAACAAATTAATTTGGCTGCTTTTTGCGCTACCGTGGCTGGAGGTATTTTGGCCTTCCTTTGGTTCAATATTCCACCTGCCAGATTTTATATGTCCGAGACCGGCACCATGGGGCTTACCATCACTCTTACCGTCGTAGCTTTTATGACCGACAAATTAGGGGGTGGTTATGGGTTTTTGGTACTTCCGGTAATTGCTTTGCCTTTGGTTGTTACTGTTTTTTCAAATTTAATTCAGGTTTTTTCAAAAAAGTTCAGAGGCAAGAAAGTTTTTATGGTAGCTCCTCTGCATCATCACTTTGAAGCTATCGGTTGGCCATCTTATAAAGTAGTGATGCGCTACTGGATTATATCCCTCATGTGCGCCGTCCTCGGCATCACCTTGGCTTTGATTGGGTAAATAAAGAAAAAGGGTTAGAATGTATATATGGCCACTAAGATTGGTAAAATAAGCAGACCGTTTTTGATTTTGACCATTGCACTTGTGGTAGGCGGTTTTTTTATTTTTAGTTCGGCTTCGCTCGGAATATTGGCTCGCAATGAAGCTGAGTTTTCCAGTGTCGCTTTTAATCAACTTTTCTATGGTTTATTTTTGGGTTCGATTGCCTGCCTTTTCTTTGCTCGAGTTGATTATCATCTTTGGAAAAAATATTCTCTTATTTTCTTTATTGGTTCCATATTGCTTACTCTTTTGGTTTTCGCACCGGGCATTGGAATAGAGCACGGCGGCGCCAGACGTTGGGTTGATCTAAGATTTATCTCTTTTCAACCAGCAGAATTTTTAAAACTTGCCTTTATAATGTATTTTGCCGCTTGGCTTTCAGGATTAAAAGAGAAGGTGAGCACTCTTTCCTGGGGACTTTTGCCTTTTTTGGTATTTTCTGGAATATTGGGCAGTTTATTGTTGGCTCAGCCGGACACTGATACTTTTGCCATCATTGTTTTTGCCTCTTTGGCCATGTATATAGCGAGCGGCGCCAAGTGGCGGCATGTGCTGTCTATATTCGTTGCTGGAGTATTGGTATTAACTATCCTTTATTTCACTAGGCCATACATAAAACAAAGAATTGATGTAATGTTTCATCCGTCTCCAAACGACCAGACTAGCGGCTATCAGTTCAACCAATCCCTTATAGCTGTGGGTTCTGGACAAGTTTGGGGCAGAGGATTCGGACAAAGCATTCAAAAATTTTATTATCTGCCGGAGCCAATGGGTGATTCGGTTTTTGCGGTAGCAGCAGAAGAGTTTGGGTTCGTAGGAGCATTTACAATCATTGCGGTTTTCGTTATTTTTGGTTTGGAAGGCTTAAAAATATCATCTAAAGCGCAGGATAATTTTGGTAGACTAATGTCTCTCGGAATTGTTATACTTATAGTGTCCCAAGCGCTTGTAAATATAGGCGGCATGATCGGGGTTTTGCCTTTAACAGGTATCCCTCTGCCTTTTGTCAGCCAAGGAGGCACCGCTCTACTTATTACTTTAGTTGAGGCTGGAATAATGATGAGCATATCAAGGAGTAGCAAAAAAGTAAAAAATTAAAATTATGAAAATAATATTCACGGGCGGAGGTACGGGTGGACATTTTTACCCAATCATAGCCATAGCCGAGTCAATTCAAAAAATTTCAAAAGAAAAAAAACTTTTATCGCCAGAAATGTTTTTTTGTTCGCCCTCTCCTTATAATCAAGGTCTTCTTTATGACCATAATATCCAATATAAAAAAGTCACTGCTGGTAAAATGCGCAGATATTTTTCATTGCTTAATTTTACCGATATTTTTAAAACAATTTGGGGAACTTTTATCGCTCTACTAGATGTTTTTGATATTTATCCGGATGTAGTCTTCAGTAAAGGCGGGTACGGCAGTTTTCCGGTAGTTCTCTCGGCACGCCTTTTGCGCATTCCGGTCTTTATTCACGAATCAGACTGCGCTCCCGGAAGAGTCAATAAGTGGGCAGGTAAATTTGCCGATCGGATTGCACTTTCCTATAAAGAAGCTGCGGAATATTTTCCCAAAGGAAAAGTAGCCTATACCGGCCAGCCGGTTTTAGAAGAGAAACTGACGCCAATTGAAAATGGCGCTGGAGAATTTTTTGATTTTGACACAAGCACTCCTACTATTTTCATCATGGGCGGTTCCCAAGGAGCAGAAACCATAAACAACATCGTTCTGGATATTTTGCCGGACCTCCTCAAAAATTTTCAGATCATACATCAAACTGGACAAGCAAATATTGAAGTTATAAAAGAATCTGCTGCCGCTATCCTTTTGAATAACCCAAATAAAAATAGATATAGACCCTTTGGGTACATGAACAGTTTAGAGATAAGAATGGCGGCCGGAATAGCAAGCCTCATTATAAGCAGGGGAGGTTCAACTATATTTGAAATAGCTTCTTGGCAGAAACCATCCATTATAATTCCCATAGCCGATTCAAACGAAAACCATCAGATCAAAAATGCTTTCGCTTACGCCAAAGATGGAGCTTGCTCTGTCTTAGAAGAAGAAAACTTAAAATCGCACATACTTCTGGCGGAAATAAAGAGAATCATAGAAAATAAAGAGATCATCGAAAAAATGAAAATCGGGGGCAAAAATTTCTTCAAACCCGGCGCCGCTGATACTATTGCTCGCGAACTCCTCTCAATTATCTTTTCCCACGAAAAGTTGGAATAAAATGAATACAAATAAAGAAAAAATTGTAGTGCGGTATCCGCCGTCTCCGACAGGCTTATTTCATATAGGCAACGCCAGAACTTTTCTTTTCAATTATCTTTTTGCCAAGCAAAATAACGGGCAAGTAGTTTTTCGGCTGGAGGACACGGACAAAGAGAGATCCAAAAAAGAATACGCTGACGATATCATTGAAAATTTAAAATGGCTCGGTATTGAGCCAGATTTTTCCACAACCGTGAGACAATCCGAAAGAAAAGATGTATATAAAAAATATTTAGAGAAGCTTATAGTTGAAGGTAAAGCTTATTTATCAAAAGAAGAAACAATAGAAGAAGGACAGAGAGATGAGGTAATAAGGTTTAAAAATCCAAACAAAAAAATAAAATTCAATGATTTGATAAGGGGTGATATAGAATTTGACACAACGGAGCTTAAAGATTTTGTCATAGCCAAAAGTTTGGACGAGCCGGTTTATCATTTGGCCGTAGTGGTGGACGATTTTGAAATGGGAGTAACTCATGTAATAAGAGGAGATGATGGCATTTCCAACACTCCCAGACAAATTCTTATTCAAGAAGCAATAGACGCGCCTCGACCCATTTACGCTCATTTGCCACTGATGCTCGCACCAGATGGAACTAAACTTTCCAAAAGAAAACATGGTGAGCAAGTTTCTGTTTCTTTCTATAGAAACTCCGGTTATTTGCCGGAAGCCATGATTAACTTCTTGGCCATGGTAGGCTGAAACCCCGGAGGAGATCAGGAAATTTTCAGTATGGAAGAACTTATAAAAATTTTTGATATAAAAAAAGTTCAAAAAAAGGGCGGTATATTTAATATAGAAAAACTTGACTGGCTGAATCGTGAATATATCCTTCACACTTCAAATGAAAAACAAATTCAAAATTTAAAAGAGCAAATCACAAATACCAAATATAAAGATAACAAAAAATGGCAAGATGATGAATTTACAGAAAAATTTATTAAAATAATTTTAGACAGAATTCACAGATGGGGAGAGGTGAGGGAAGTGATAGAGGCAGGGGAGTTTGATTACCTTTTTGAAAAGCCAGTATTAGATAAAGAAAAAATATGCTGGAAAAATCAGAGCCTAGAAAAAGCAAAAGAAAATTTAGAAAAAGTTTTAAGAATATTAAATGAAGGAAATTATAACATCGTTAAAAACAAAATAATGGAACTAGCCGAGAAAGAGGGAAAAGGGGAAGTTCTTTGGCCATTACGTTATGCTCTATCAGGCAGAGAAAAATCTCCAGATCCATTTACCTTAATTGATATTTTGGGAATTAGAGAGAGCGAAGATAGACTTGACAAAGCCGTTGAAGTATTGAATATAAATTAAAATGCCATCCAAAAAATTAATTGCGGTCATACTGGTAATATTTTTAATGATTAATACGGCAAGTACATCCTTTGCTCAGTCTATAGATGAAATTAAACAAAGTATAACTGATCACAATAATAAAATAGAACAGTTGGATGCAGAAATAGCGGCTTATCAAAAACAGCTGGATCAAATAGGCGGTGAGGCCCAAACTCTGCAAAACGCCATAAAAGTGCTCGATATAAATCAAAAAAAAATTAATGCCGAAATACAAAAGACCACTGCAAGCATACAAAATAGCAATTTGACTATTCAGAATTTAAGTGGTGAAATAGGAGATACAGAGACAAAGATTACCTCAAATGTAGAGGCCATCTCAAAAACCTTAAACGAAATTTACCAAAGTGATGACCAAACACTTATAGAGAGTTTTCTTAATAATAAGAGTTTGGCCGATATTTTTGACGAATATGAATCAATCAGCCAATTTCAGCAAAAGGTAAGAGATCAATCAAAAGAGTTGAAAGCTTACGAAAATGATTTATCTAATAAAAAAACGGCTACCGAAGCAGAAAAACAAAAATTGATGTCCTTAAAATCACAGCTTAGCGACCAAAATAAGGTTTTGGATATAAACAAAAAGGAAAAAAACGATCTCTTGGCCACTACCAAAGACAAAGAGGCAAATTACAAAAAATTATTGACCGACCGTCAGGCCGAAAAGGATAAATTTGAAAAAGAACTGACCGATTATGAATCTCAGCTGCAGTTTAAGTTAAATCCAAGTAGCATACCTTCTTCTGGTTCTGGAGTTTTGGGCTGGCCACTTGATAAAATCCGCATAACTCAATTATTTGGAGATACTGATTTTGCCCGTAGTCATCCGGGCGCTTATAATGGTAATGGACATAATGGTGTTGATTTTGCTGCAAATATAGGGACAATAGTCATGGCTGCGGCAAACGGCGTGGTCGTTGGTACCGGTAACACCGATATAGTCTGTCCAAACGCCTCCTATGGTAAGTGGGTTCTTATAAAACACATCAATGGACTTTCAACTTTATATGCACATTTGTCAATCATCAAGGTTACTCAGGGAGACAACGTCTCTAGAAGCGATATAATAGGATATAGTGGTAATACCGGCTACACTACGGGGCCCCATTTGCACTTTGGCGTATTCGCTTCAGACGGCGTTCAGATTACCACCCTTAAGAGCAAGGTTTGCAGTGGCTCTTACACCATGCCGGTGGCCAGTTTTAGCGCTTATCTAAACCCGCTTTTATATTTGCCGAGTTTGTAATAAAATGAATAGCATGAAAAATAAAAATCAAGGCGGAGGATCTATAACAATCATTATCATAGTTGTTGGCGCACTGGTTTTGCTCAAATATGTCTATAATATTGATGTGGTTAGCTTTTTGACCCAAGGACGATTTAGGGAATTGTTGGACCAATTTTACAAGTTGGGATCAGAAGGCTGGATAAAATACAGAGACACACTAATTAGCATCTGGAATTATTTTCTCAAATTTCTAAAAAAATAAGCAGGGAAGGGCTTTTCTTTTTGCCTAGCTAGTGACTACCGAAAAGATATATTGTGCGACGTTTATACCATAATGATCCCATTTGCAAACAAACTAGAAAATTAGGCATAAACAAAAATCCCCTCTTGAGATAAGAAGGGATTTTTGTTTTTTTATTTCATTGCTATCGTTGCCAAATCTTTATTATATTCAGTATAAGCGACAGTTTTCTCCCAACACTTGGAAGAGGACAGCCAGGGCTTGACTCCGTATTTCTCAAAGAGGACTCTGGCATAGGCTGTGTTCCCTTCCAGAGTCAATATATTAAACCCAAGCTTTTCAGAATTTTCATTATGGAAGTCTTCGTTGATCTGCATCACACCTCTGTCAGAAGTATTTTTTTCTCCACGGAGCACTTGCCCATTACTGTCATGCTGGCGGAAACGGGACTCGCACTTGGCGATTTCAACCATTATAGGTATATCAGAAAAATAATTTCTCACATATTCCTCTACCGTCATTGTCTTCTCAACTGAAATTTTTTTATTTTCAGGCGGAAGGATTTCTTTTATATCAACATTTTCAGGCAGGGCCGCGGGAATAGATGATGTCCCAAAGCCAGTAATACTTGAGGCGAGCATCATAAACCCTATAGCAGTAGTCTGGAAGATAAGCCTATTGTTTAATTTTAATCTTGTCTCAATCTCCTACCCTTCAAAATCAATGGCAAGTTTTTTATTTTTGATTAAAACAAGTAGAGATGTCAGTCAGATAACCTCAAGCGCGAACCCCAAAATTTTTTGCAAAATAATTTAAGTAAGTATGCCTGAGCCGAAAAACATCCCTATATAACGACAAAATCCAGCATTTACTGGATTTACATAAGCATAGCATTTTTTAATCTTGCTGTCAATAGCAAAATGTGGTGAAATATTTTGGTTATTTTAGTGCTGCATTTATGGCCTGCTCAAAATTTGTAAGCGGCTGAGCGCCAACTAAAATCTGACCATTTACAAATACACTAGGCGTCCCTGTCACTCCGTATTTCTTGCCGGCATCAGTTTCGTTCAACACCTCTTGTTTGTATTTGCCGCTATCCAAACATTGATTAAATTGTGAAGTGCTGAGCCCCAGAGTTTGGGCGATCTTTTTTTGATTTGCGCTAGAGGCCCAGTCTGATGATTCGCTTCCTTGATGAGTAAACAAATAGTCATGATATTGCCAGAACATATTTTGATCTGCCGCGCAATGAGTCGCTTCCGCTGCTGTATTTGAATCAGGTCCCAGAAAAGCAAAATCTTGATACATAAATTTAATTTTATCGGTATCGATGTATTCAGACTTTAATTTAGAGTAGACATCAGTGTAAAATTTTTCACAGAACGGACATCTGTAATCGGCATATTCCACTACCGTTACTTTGGCCTTGCTGTTGCCTAAATATGGCGTATTTGGATTCAGATTCAACACAACTTTCCCGCCAGCCGGATTTTGGGTTCCCGCCTGCGCATTTTGCCCCTGAACTTGAGCTACCGCCTTACTTTGGAACCACAATATCTTACCGCTACTCCAGCAAATGCTTGTCGATATTAAAATGGCGCCAATTAAAATACTCACGGGTACTAATAAATCTTTTTCTCCTATTCCATATTTTTTCCAAGACATAATTGTATTATACAGGTTACTTTAATCCTTTGCAATTGGAAGCTGGTGTATAGCCGGGCAGCGCGAGCTTCCAGGGGTGGAATTAAAAGTTACGAGGTTTTGCGGAGAAATTTGTTTAGCTCCAGCACACCAAGGATAATGATATTTGGTGCCATTCTTTGAAGCGACTACCTGCCCGCCTTGGCTCGCCGAAGCTGTGGCGGAGGCGGCCAGAGAAGATGTAGCAACTCCTTTCACTTCCCCACTTACATCCGAAATAACCCTAACCGGCTGCCTTTTATCCTGCAGACCGGAGACCCGACCCAAAGAAAAAGCAATTATCGCCACAAGGATAATAACCGCCGTAATAAAATATTTACCTTCTATAAAATTCCAAAAATTATCCTTCCAACTCCTCTCTTTTTTATAATCAGCATCTTCTGAAATAACGTATTCTTCTATACTTTTATCTTCTTGCATTTTTAATTATTATCTATTATACTCTTTATATGGCACATAAAAAAGCCGCTGGTACAACTAAAAACGGGAGGGATTCAGGTCCGCAATATCTCGGAGTCAAGCTCTCTGATGGAAGCCTCGCTACGGTAGGCTCTATTTTGGTACGCCAGAGAGGATCTAACATTCTCCCCGGCCCGAATGTTGGTATGGGCAAAGATTACACCCTTTTCGCTCTTAAGAACGGAAAGATTAAAATGATTTCTAAAAGAAAAGTTCACTTCGATGGTACTACTGTCACCAAAAAAATAGCGAGCGTAGTTTAATTTTCTGTTTCGATCACCAATTTGAATTCTCCTTTGTTCTTACCTGACTGCGCAGGCGGACCAACTTGAACCAACACTATATGCTCCCCTATTTCTTTGATTGGCTTTGGAGTTACTAAAAATTCTGGACCAATTTCTATTTTTGCTTGATCCTTTAAGGCTTCGGATATTTCTTCCGGATGAATTTTTTCAAACAAATGTCCTTTTTCATTTCCTTTCTTTTTTAAAACAATTTTCACACCCTTAAGCATTTCAATTTGTTTTTCCGTCAGTTTTTCCCTTATTTCAATTTCAGCAATATTAGTTGATTTCAAAATTTCAGCCTTTTTAACAGCTTCTGGGCTGGCATACTCTGCAAGTTTTTTGGGTATCAAAAAATTGTTGGCATATCCATCCGCCACATTTTTAACTTCATATTTTCTGCCCACTCCTTTTATATCTTCTTTAAGAATGATTTTCATATTTTAGGAGTTATTTCATAAGATATTTAACCGCCGCATCCATTTGAGGATCTGCTCCATTTTTTGTATTTTCAAGGGTCAAAGGCACCTCAATATTTGGAGTGAGGCCGCCATTTGAAATTGACTTGCCAAAAGGAGTAAACCAATGAGCCACAGTTATTTTCAAAGAAGTATCCGAGGTAACAGGAACAAGCTCTTGAACAGAACCTTTGCCAAAAGTTCTTTCACCTACAAGAACAGCTTTATTATATTCCTGCAGGGCACCAGCTAAAATTTCGGAAGCTGAAGCGCTACCTTCATTGACCAAAATCACAAATTTTAATTTGTCTGTAAAAATATCATAACCTTTGCTTCTATATATCGTCGGCGGTATTTTATCTCCATAATTTTCGGTCACCACCACTTTACCGGTCGGCAAAAACCAACTGGCCATATCAAGGGCCGCTTCCAAATAGCCTCCCGGATTATTGCGCAAATCGAGCACTAACTTATCTGAACCGGATTCCACAAATTGACGCAGGGCGCCACGAAACAGATCCGGTGAAGTGGCGGTAAAACTATATAGACTTATTACAAAAATATTTCCAGGCAATATTTTGGTATCTATAGTCGGTATTTCTATATTTGCTCTAACTAAAGTTTTTACTATCGGATCTTTCACTCCTTTTCTTTCAAAAGTGACAACGACAGAAGTGCCCACATCGCCCCTTATAAGTCCTATAGCTTCATCAGAAGACATATTTAAAGCAGACTTGTTTCCAATTGATATTATTTTGTCTCCGGCCTTCACGCCAGCTACATCTGCCGGAGTACCTTTAAGAGGAGCAATGACAGTTAAGAATCCGTCTTGCACTCCTATCTCCATACCAACACCACCAAAGGAGCCGCTTATTTCTTCTTCAAAAGATTTGGACTCCACCGGCGGGAAAAATACGGTGTACGGATCGCCATAAGAGCTGGCCAAGCCTTCGATAGCGCCCCAGACTTTAGTTTGGTTGCTTATCGGCGGAGTAGTCGAAGAAGCTGAGGAAAATTTTTGATCGAGCAAATTCCAGGCTTCCCAAAATGGCGCTAAATCCGCATTTTCGGTCGAGGTGGCATTTAAAAGTCCAACCGGCACATTGCTTAAAGAGCTTTTTTTGCCAGTATAAAAGCCAGTTGCAAACAAAATGGTTGCAATGATTAGTGACACTAAAACCTGTGTGTATCTTTCCTTATTCATTTTCTGATATAATATATCATAACTTCTATCATTATCAAAAATCAAAATGATTACCACCCGCTCATTTATGAATCAAGTTTGGATAGACTTAAACTCCCCCACTAAGGAAGAAATCGATTCTCTGATACTGACTCAGAATATAAGCTCTGCTATTGCCAAAGACTTACTGGCGCCAACACCAACCCAATATGCTAAGGAAAATGGCGATGCTATTTACGCGGTCCTGCACATACCGACTCTTAAGCATTCTAATTCCACCGAAAACATACAAGAAGTTGATTTCATAATAAAAGCAGACAGTATAGTCACCGCAAGATATGATTCCATCGATGCGCTTCATTTTTTTGCCAAACAGATAGAAGTAAGCGAGATATTAAATAAAGGCAAAAATTCGCATTTATTTTTTGGCCTAATGAGAGAAATTTACAAATCACTGGCTGATGAGTTGGCATATATGGAAGACTGGATGAAAGAAATAGAAAAAAATATTTTTGAAGGCCAAGAAAAAGCGATGGTTTTCACCATTTCAAATGCCAGCAGAAATCTTTTAAACTTTAAAAGAACAGTTGATCCTCATGGCAATGTATTTGAATTTCTGCGAGATATTGGTAAGGAAAAATTCGGTCAAGAGTTTGGGCTAGAGGTCAAAATTATTATGGAAGAGTGGAAACGAATGATAAAAAGAGTAAACAATCAAATGGATCTGATCGTAGAGCTGCGGGAAACCAATAATTCGATGCTCACCACCAAACAAAATGAAATAATGAAAACATTGGCAGTCGTTGGTTCTGTCTTGTTGCCTTTGTCAGTCATTGGCCAAATTTTTGGAATGAGTATTCATAATTTTCCTCTGATAGATAACCCCCATGCTTTTTGGATTATTTTGTCTATGATGGCCATCATAGCAGTTGTGACACTTATTTACGCTAAAGTTAAGAAATGGATGTGACGTCCCAGTACCGAAATTGACTTTTGTTGAAACTATATGACTCTTAAACTTTTTAACACCCTTACTAATAAAAAAGAAAAATTTGTACCGATCAAAAGTGGCCGAGTTTCAATGTACAACTGCGGACCGACAGTTTATTTTTTTGCCCACATAGGCAATATGCGCGCCTATGTTTTTGCCGACACCTTAAAAAGAGTTTTTGAATATTTTGAATATGATGTAAAACAGGTTATAAATATCACAGATGTCGGCCATTTGACTAGCGATGATGATTTAAAAGGAGACGATAAAATCGAAACAGCTGCAAAAAAAGAAGGAAAAACTGCAGAGGAAATCGCCAGATTTTACGAAAACGCCTATTACAAAGACCTGAAAGACTTAAATATAGAGACAAAAAATACCGAGTTCCCCAGAGCAACCGAGCATATAAAAGAACAGATTGAAATAATAAAAATTCTCGAAGAAAAAGGTTTTGCTTACAGAATTTCCGACGGTATATATTTTGATACCAGCAAGTTCAAAGGGTACGGCAAACTTGGAAATATAAACGTAAAGGAACAGAGAGAAGGGGCGCGAGTAGAAATAAACAATGAAAAAAGAAACCCGGCCGATTTTGCATTATGGAAATTTTCTCCGCAGACAAACTCAGCAGAGAAGCGTCTTCAAGAATGGCCGAGTCCTTGGGGTGTCGGTTTCCCGGGCTGGCATATAGAATGTTCGGCAATGAGCCGCAAATATTTGGGTCAGCCTTTTGATATCCACACCGGAGGAATCGATCATATCCCCGTACATCACAACAATGAAATTGCCCAGTCGGAGGCCGCTTTTGGTGTGCCTCTGGCAAATTATTGGCTTCATAATGAATTTTTGGCAGTTGGTGGAGAGAAAATGTCAAAATCCATTGGAAATATTTTCACCATTTCTGATTTAAAAGAAAGGAGAATCCATCCTCTCTCCTTCAGATATTGGCTTTTGATTTCCCATTATCGCACTCCGGCAAATTTCACTTGGGAAGCAGTAGCCGGAGTTCAAAATGCTTTTGAAAAGATTATTAACATATATTCCGAACTGCCAAACTCTGACACGATCGATGAAGAGCTCTTGGATAAGTTCGCCAAAGCCATCTCAGACGATTTGAATACTTCTGTCGCCATTGCCCTGCTTCAGGAAGCAAAGTCTAAATTTGCGATAAACGAAATGGATAAGGTCTTGGGACTTAATATCGCAAAATTGTCGATAGAAATAAAAGAAAATATTCCGGAAGAGATTTTGGAAATAAAAAAAGAAAGAGATTTGGCGCGCCAAGAAAAAAACTGGCAAAAAAGCGATGAACTAAGGACAGAAATTGAAAAGGAAGGCTATGTTTTGGAAGACAAAAATAATGGGGGTATTATCCGAAAAAATTTGTCCTCTTTGATTTAAAAGTCCCTTTCCGTTAAAATCTAAAAATAAGCGAGATTAGTTTAGTGGTAAAATGGGTGCTTCCCAAGCATCAGACGCGAGTTCGATTCTCGCATCTCGCACTAAGGTTATTATCTAAATAGTTCTGCAAAAAAATCTTTTATTTTTTGCCAAGAAGAAATATTAGCGCTGGAAGTAGTAGCAGGCTGTCCCTCATCTACAATAACTGCCACTCTCTCCCCAGCTTGAGCCACATTTAATTTCTGGCGTATTTCAAAATTCATGCCTTCACTGGTTGAGAGACTTGCAAGCGATTCCTTCAAAAATTGATCTCTCTCTTCGAGTTTGGTTTTTTCTTCTTCCATCTGAACCAAAAGTTTTTGAGCTTCAATTTTTTTCTGATAAACGTTTTTGACTGAATTTAAAAGAAATCCAAAAATCAAAAGCAGAGCGAGAAAAGCCGCCAATCTTTTCCATTTATTTTCTCCCCTACTTTTGATACCTCTCATGCTAATATGCTTATATATTTGTATGATTATATGCTATGATCATAGCATGCTCTGGGATAAAAAAACTCAAAAAATCATAAAAATCGCCTGGTTTATAGTGGCCATTTTCCTAGTTTTAGGCATGGTTCTTATGTACATGCCAAGTCTATTTTCATAACACTCCTACTCAGGCTTCATTATTTTTATAAAAACATCTTGAGGGATTGAGATTTTGCCTCTTTCTTTCATTTTCTTTTTGCCTTTTTTCTGCTTTTCCCGCAGCTTCATTTTGCGGGTAATATCACCGCCATACATATGTTGGGTAACATCTTTTCTGTACGCTGAAATAGTGCGCGAAGCTATAATCCTGCCACGAGCTTGCGCTTGAACTTTAAGCTCAAACATTTGACGAGGCAGGAGACTTTTTAGTTTATCTACCAATATTTCTGCTTCTTTTTCAACAATTCTTTTTGAGACCACCCTGGCCAAAGCCGGCTCCTCATCACCACCAATTAAAATTGAAAGCTTAGTCACTTCCGCATTCCTCATTTCAGCATTTTCGTAAGAGAGAGAGGCATAACCTTGAGAAGCGCTTTTGAGCTTGTCAAAAAAACCGCGCATCAGTTCACGCAGAGGCATCAGACATTCAACGTCAGATTTATCGTCGCCAAAACTTTGGGTTGAAGTTACTTCGGCCTCAAATTCATAAAGCAGAGGCATCAAGCCGCCGATATATTGAGTAGGGGCTATAATGTGCACCTTTATCCAAGGCTCTTCCACTTTTTCGATCAACCCGTCTTCAGGAAAAAATGCCGGTGAAAATATTTTGGTTATTTTGTGGTCTTTACCTTCTACTTCATAGGTAATGGACGGTTGAGTAATAACCAAAGAAAGATTGAATTCTCTCCTCAGCCGCTCGGTTATAATTTCCAAATGGAGCATGCCCAAAAAACCGCACCTAAATCCCTTGCCCAAAACGCCTGATGATTCTTCCTCATAATAAAGAGATGAATCGGTTAGTTTTAGTTTAGCAAGAGATTGTCTGAGCAAGAGCAAGTCATTTTGGTCTTCGGGAAATATGGAGGCCCAGACGACAGGATTGGGAATGGCGTAACCTTCCAGAGCTTCTCCCTTTTCTTTTTCTTTGCCGACAGTATCACCGACTCTTACAGCGCCCGGAGTTTTGATACCGGTTACTATATAACCTATTTCTCCAGCCGAAAGCTTCTCGACCGCTATTTCTTCCGGATGAAATATACCGACTTCCAAAGCTGTAAATTTCTGGCCAGCTATCCTAAAAATTAAATTGTCCCCCGACGACACTTCCCCACTCATTATTCTAGCAAAAACTATGATGCCCCGATGAGTTGAATACTTAAAATCAAAAACTAAAGCTTGGAGGGCGGCAAATGACCCTTGAACTGCCCCTGAAGAGGACGCGGGGCGGGAATTTTTTCTACAATAGTCTCCAAAAGTTTTTCTACCCCCTCCCCTGTTTTGCCTGAAGTCTCTATTATTTCATCTTCTCTGCATCCTATAAGAGAGACTATTTCGTCTTTGACCTCAGAAACTCTGGCTAAGGCCGAATCTATTTTGCTTAAAGCGGGTATGATAGAGAGTCCCTGTTTTTTGGCCATAGCGAGCACGGATAAAGTCTGGGCTTCAATACCTTGAGTAGCATCAACCAATAGAACCACCCCTTCTACGGCGCTTAAGGCTCGGGAAACTTCATAAGAAAAATCTATGTGCCCCGGTGTGTCAATCAAATTAAGAATATAATTTTTCCACAGCATCCTGACCGGCTGCATTTTTATGGTGATGCCCCGCTCCCTTTCCAATTCCATATTATCCAAAACCTGCGCTTTCATTTTGCGTTTCTCAATAGTGTTTGTAATTTCAAGCATACGGTCCGCCAAAGTGGACTTGCCGTGATCTATGTGCGCTATAATCCCAAAGTTTCTAATGTTTTGCATTCTAAATATAATTTACATCATCTCTGGATCCGGGCTGATAATCTTAGCGCGCCAGATTTTTTTGTGAAGAACGGCCCAAACTTCTTTAAGTTCCGGCGAACCCAAAAGATAAAGAACAACAATGCCGGCAGCGACACCAATGATACCGGAGAAAAAACCCTGGAAAAAAATACCGACAACCTTGTTTAGGTTGAAAATATTGTCAAAAATATTGAGTGAAAAATATGATACAAATCCCATAACAATTGAGGTCGCCAATACTTGAAAAAAAGTTTTCAAAACTCCTCTTGAAAATCCTTTGTAATCCCTTTGGAAAACAATCCAGAGGACAACCATATTGAAAAGCTCTCCGATTGACCAGCCCAAAGGCAAAGTCAGAACGATGGTGCCGGGAATGTCTTTGACCCGAAGTACCGTTTCCAAAATATTCCTAAACATGGGCGACATTCCGTACAAAACCATGAAGCTGAAACCTAACGCCACAGTGAGGAATGCGTTGATGCCTTTGGCGATGAAAGGTTTTTTGGTGTTACCGGCTGCGTAATAGGCCCTGACAAACAAAAGGGTCATGTTTTGAAAAATGATGGAGGCGGCAAAGATAGCCAGAGCGGCGGCCGTAAGCCTGGTATCATACCAGTTGAACTGTCCGGAACCCAAAATGACCCGAACGATCTGAGCTCGGAGAACAATAAACATTGTGACGATTGGAACCGACCAAAAAATTATATGCTTGGCGGAATTGATCATCTGTTCTGTAAATTTTTTTGTATCGCCAGCCAAAAAAGACTGTATGAGTACCGGAAAAGCGGCTAGAGAGTAGCTGACACCAATAATAGAAAGAGGAACTGATTGCAAGTTGTAAGAAAAATTAAACACAGCGATAGAACCGGCGGTCATTATAGAGGCAAACGAGACTAAAAATATCATGGAGATGTTGTCCGAACCTAAAGTGAAAGTTCTGGGCACCGAGACTAAGAGCACTTGTTTAATTTCCTTGAGATTATATCTCAGCCGGAGGCGCGGCAACATGCCGCGTTCGTGTATAAGAGGTATCTGAATTGCAAAATGAAAAAAAGCTCCAACAATCACTCCATAGGCTAGACCGGAGAGGCCAAAAGCCGGATACAAAAAGATAATTCCGAAAATTATACCAAGATTATAAAGTATCGGACTTAATGAATAAAGGAAAAATCTCCTGTAAGCCTGAGTCAAGGTTCCAAAAATATTCGAGAGACCGAGGAATATGGGCGACAAAAGCAAAATTCTGGTCAGAGAGATAACCTTGGTCAAGCTATTAGCGTTAAAGCCCGGAAAAAGATAGCGGGACAGCTCCGGAACAAAAAAGAAAACAACGGCGCAAGTCAGAACGATAAAAAGAAAAAAGAAAGAAAAAATATTGCCGATGAATTCCCTTCCGTTATCCTCGTCCTTTCCAAACCTTTCCATCATGAAAGGAATCAGAACGGAAATAGAGACCATCGAGCCGACCGTGATGAATATAAAATCCGGTATTCTGAAAGCGGCATAATAAATATCCAAAGTATTGGTTGCTCCGAAATGGGCGGCCAAAATCCTATCCCGAACAAGCGCTAAAATTTGGCTGCACAAAGCAAAAAATCCGAGAAGATACGCCGCCTGATGAAGACCGGATATTTCCTTGTGGAATATGCCTAATATGCGTTTAACCATTAGTTACTAGAATACCACAATTTCACCGCCTACCAAAAACAGAAAGTATCAAAGGCAGCCTTTGACACGTTTTAACCTCTATCTAAATTTGACACTGCCACCGCTTCCGCCACCGCGAATTTTGATGTTGGGGTTGGTTGCGTTCGGAGTTCCAGACCCACGGATTTTAACATGGGGAATGCCGGCGGGTGGCGGAGCTTCGCCGGGAGAGAAAAGTCCTATTGAAGTGACGGCCGAAGTGACAGTCGGGTCGGTTGTGGTAAATTCAAATTTGTAATAAAAACTGGTGCCAGTCAAGGAGAGAGACGACAAATTGATGGCGGTGGCATCGGTCATATGATTGCCAGATGATAAAGTGTCTGAACCCCATTTTACGCCACTTGAACTATACCAGTCGCCACTGGCGGTTGAAGTTGAAAACTGGACAGTAACAGTAGTACCGGACGGCAGAGAAGAAACGTCGTAGCCAAAGAGTTCATTGCCTATGAGTGTCCCTCCGCCGGCGAGAAGGTTGGTAGACACCAAATCTCCCTGTTTGTATGTCAATATCCCTGAGCCGGCGGTATAATCCACGGCAACCGAGTCAACATTCGGCGTATTATCAAAACCTGTGGTTGTAAAATGCAATTTATAATAAATCAGCGGCCCGCTCCAATTTAAAGCCGAAAGACTGATTGTGTTGGAGCCATTCACCAGCGAATTTTCAGTCCAAGCTGTGCCGGTATTGTCATACCAATTAATTTTGTCACGAGAAAATTGGACGGTGACAGTTTGACCGGTGGTAATGGCAGTGGTAGCTGAAAATTGGGTGATGGCGCCGACATTGGAGAGGCCGGCCAAAAAATTGGTAGAAACCAAATCGCCATCCAAATAATAATCATGAGTCGGCCCGGCGATTTGAGTATAGCTCACATTGACAGCGTCAATTTGTGGAGTGCTGGTGGTAGCATTGCGATTGATATTTAATTTATAATAAAATACCGGACCAGTCCAACCAAGAGCGGAAATGTTGATGGTATTGACACCATTAGCAAGAGAATCTTCACCCCAAGCGGTGTTGGCGCTGTTATACCAATTAATTTTATTTCTAGAAAACTGCACAGTGACGGTTTCGCCAGCCCCAATGGTGGTGGTAGCCATAAACTGAGTAATGGCACCAACATCGGTCAAACCAGTCAAAAGATTGGTGGAAACCAGTGAGCCGGTTTTGTAATAGTCGGTGGCGTAAGCCGAGTGGGCGCCAAAAAAGAAAAAATACAAAAAGAAAAACGGTCATGAGTATAAATTTCGATTTGTAAGTTGCTTTCACCTGCTTTATTTTATCATACTTTTAATCATTTTTATCGACCTAAAATCGTCACCAAATTGAAACATGCCCAGGTGCTTTAGCGGCACTATTTAAAACGGTTTTTCGCCTTAATCCGAAACTTTCAGCGTGAATAAAATGTCCTAAATACGAATTGACTCGTGACACATATTTTTTCAAACACCAGTGTCAAAGGGCATCTTTGACACGTCAAGGTTGAATCTTGACTTTTTCGTAAATTTTATTTTTGCAATTTGAAACCACCCGCCGACGAATCAGCATATAATCCGGTTTTATAAAATAGCCCAGAAAATCAATCCCATGGTTGGTTTCTTTTAATTTTGTCTTATCAAGATTCAATTTTATGGCCAAGCGATTCCCCAGAAAATTATTTATAACCGCTTCCAGCGCCAGCAATTTGGACTCGTCATTGTGAAGCAGGACAAAATCGTCCACATACCTCACATAATATTTCATTTCCAATTTTTGCTTTACAAAATAATCCAGTTCATTCAAATACATATTGGCAAAAAACTGCGAGCTGTAATTGCCGATGGGAAGCCCCGAGCCTTTGGGCGCGTAAAAAAGTGACTTGCGCCGCGGAATCAGATCAAACAAACGCCGGTCGCCCCTTATCTCGCAATTTTTGGCTGGTTCATGGAAAGTGATTGTTGAACCGAGCCAAAGTATTTCTTTTTTCCATTCTTCTGTCCGCTCCGCCTTCAAAATAAAATCATTAAAAATATAAAACAATATATCGTGTTTGATAGAGACAAAAAAATTTTTGATATCAAGCTGAAGATAATGTACTTTGTCTTTCCCTCCACGCGAACAGGCGCGCAAGTATCTTCTCAGGGTTTTTACAGCTTGGTGCGTCCCCTTACCTTTGCGACAGGCAAAACTATTAAAGAAAAAACACTTGTCGCTTTCATCCAAAATTTCTCTAACCATTAAGTGGTGAACGATGCGGTCGCGAAAATCGGCGGCAAATATCTCTCTCGGCTGGGGATATTTAACCACAAAGCATATCGACCGGCCGGGCGCATAGGTTCCGTTTTTCAGTTCAGTGAGCAAATTCATCAAATTCTCTTCAAGATGGTACTCAAATTTCAAGGCGTTGTCGGTGCTGCGCTTATTTTTCCGGCAATCCAAATACGCTTTGTATAAATTAGTATATGAAAAAATAGTCATAACATAAAACCCCACAAAAGACAGTGTCAAAGGCCGCCTTTGACACTGTCTGCCCATTTGGCCCAGCCGCCGGCCATTTTTTCCATTTCGGCTATAAACTGCTCCTGCAAATGAGCAAACTGGTTTATTGAAATCAAGTTTATTTCTTGCGACATCCGCAAACGCATTTTCAATCTTTTAAATGCGGCGGCAAGCTCTGCGATCTTCTCTGCTTTGCGGTCATTGGGAAGAATATTTATTTCAACCACCAAATCAAGGCAACGCCAAGACAAATCAAGAATTTCCCGGCCGAGAGAATATTTATGTTCTCTCGGAAAACTGCGGATAATATTGTGCAAATACTTCGTCATCGCGTAAGATTTGCGGTAAAGAGACAGATTTTCGCAATCGCTCATTTTTTGGTTGTTTGGCTGTCTGAATAGGCGCTTCCCTTCTTTAGTGTGCAGAAGGTGCCCTTCTGCATTTATTTGCGGCAAACGCCCATTCAAACCTTGCTTTTATAAATTTCCCGGAGACGCACCGCACGGCGTAGGCGTTATTCTTGTTGTTGTTGTTGTTCGGCACACCAGTGCTGAAATTGACGTTCCAAGCGTTCGTGGCACTGTTCTCAGTAGAGCTCCAGTATATGGAGAACTGAATTCTCCCGCCTTTTCAATTCTCAAATATCTTAAAAAAATATTTTGCAATCAATTCCCCATCATATTTGATGTAGGCGCGGGAGCGTGGTTTATATAGCAATCTCTCTTAAATCCGCGCAGCTTTTGCCGCAACAGCACTTAAGATTCCGGCCAAAGTTAATTAATAAAATTTAATTTTCAATTTTCTTTTTGTTTTTCCGATTTTTCAAAAAATTTTTCTTTGACACAACTGACTTGCCCAGTTCTTTTTCAAGCTCTTTTCTGGCATTTCCGGCTATTTTTCCGCCTCGGTTTGCGTCTTGTTTTAGTTTTGGAATTCCCCTTGAATCTTCCTGACGATGAATTTCGGTTGTTGAACGCTCACCCAACATATTAAAAATAAGTTCAAAATCATCCATATGATCACGCAGATTTTCTCTTTTGAGTCCTTTTAGTTTTTTGTATTCACTCGGAGTAACGCCAAAAGTGGCTTTGGAAATTTCGGCAGTTAAAATTTCATATTCTCTTTCTTCTTTAGCTCCTCTTTTTTTCCATTCATCCGTCAATTCCTCGCGAATGGCGATGCCTCTCATTCTTTTCTCTATCCAATCATCGGAATATCCTTTGAGTTTGTAAAGTATCCTGGTTCTTTTTGTAGCCAATTCCGGATTTTCAATTTCTTGTACTCTTTCATACCCCACTTTTGCCAACCAGCGTTTGAATGGTTCAGCTTTGGGCGAAGGAATTGATTGGATGATGCGAAACATACCTTCCACATCGGCGCAATCTGTTTCTCTCATTTTTCCGTCTGGGGCTGGTAATTTCAACTGTCTACAAATTGTAGATAGTTGAAATCCGTCTTCATTTTTAATCCTAGCTTTCATAGCTGTCCAATATGCACTTGGTCTATCACTATCCGTCAATGTTTCTATAACATCAATAACAGAAAACCACCATTCATTTTGAAAAATGGTTTTTCTAATTTTTCGACCTTTAAATAACGCTATTTTTGTTGTTTCCATTTTTTTATTCTCTTTTTTCGCGCGAGGATGGGAAAATAAAACTAAATTAAAAATTAAAAAATTAATAAATGGGGCAAATGGGAACTACCACCCGGAGACGCACCGCACGGCGTAGGCGATATTCTTGCCGTTGCCGTTGCCCGGCACACCAGTGCTGAAATTGACGTTCCAAGCGTTCGTGGCACTGTACTCAGTAGAGCTCCAGTACATGGAGGTTCCGAAATTATTCCCGAATTTTGTCGCGCGGTAAGTGTATATGGCATTCAATTCATCAATTGTCGGCAATCGACCACCGATGGCTTTGCAAGCGTCTCGGGCCGCATAACTGCTGAAATTTATGGTGTTGTCGGCTTTCAGATTGTCTCCGTCCTGCCCGCCATCGATGCCGCATTGCGGCCTATCACAAGCCGTGTTGGTCGGTTTCCAGGCGTAAGCTTGTCCTCCGGGTAAGAGAAGTGGTGGCAACCAAAATATAATTTCCATCACCCAGACGATCGATAATGACATCATCGTAACCGGTGCCGCAAAACCAAACATTGCTATCGCAAGTTCTGCTCGCTAAGACGTGCTACACCGGCGCCGGTATCAACCGTAGCATGCCAAGTGCTCGCCACTTTGGTGGAAGTAGAAAAGTCATCGCTCACCGTGAAAGCATACAATATCAGATAATAACCTGAAAATGCCAGCCCGATTATTCCGATGAAAATCACTCCGAATCGCATAGCTTTTATTTTGGGCGATAGTTTTTATTATGTTCGTTATTTTTTTCATCATAAACGTTTGGTTAAATTATTAATTATTTTTATTATAACATTATTTTTTGTCCACATTATTACTTGACATTGTTTTTGGGTTTGATATGCTTGATCTATCCTTAGAAAACGCCGGCCTGTACGGCGTTTTCCTTTATATCTCTTTCTTTATCCTCATTTTCAAATCGTTAATATCAATAAAGAAAACGTTTTTTCTGTTCTCGGCAATCAAATTTCGGAGTTTCGTTGAAAATCTAGAAATTGAATAACGAGGACCGCTTTTTATTTTTTTGGCATTGGAAACAATATGAACAATTGATCCATTTTCAATTACTTTTTTTATCAAATATTCAAAATCCCCGTCTCCAGTAAAAATGTAAAATTCAGAATCCGCTCCGGCACATTCCATAGCATCAACTGTCAAATCAACATCACAATTTGATTTTCTGTTATAACCCATATCGATTGTTTCTGAAAACTCATTGCCACATTTTGGGCATTTAATTTTTATATTTTTATTTATATTTTTGTATGAAAATACCACTTTTGATCTAACAATTCCTCCGTCTTTCAATAGGAGTTCAAATTCTTTTTCGGTTTCTGAATCACCCGCATCTATGCCGGTATAAAAGAATACTTTTTCACATTTCCAATCATTTTTCAGGAATTTAAATAATTTTCTCCAATCTACCAAAAATCCCAAGACTTTTCGAGTAGTTGTCTCGGTGTTTTGAACATCTATAAAAGCAAATTTTTGCATATGTTTATATTAACAAAATATTTGCACAATTTCTATAATATTAGTATTTTTAAAATAAAGAAGTTTAGAAAAGGCTGCACTTTACAGTCTTTTCTTTTTGATAATTCACTTCATTCAACTTCTCCCCTTTCCCCTCCCCTTTGACAAGGGGAGGGGCAGTCCGAGGAACGAGGACGGGGTGAGGTCGTTCTTATTTAATTCCCTCCTTGTATCGGCGGTTCTATATTTTTAACTGGAGCACTACTGGCTGGAGTATTGACGCTTGGAAATATTGATTTACCCGCTTTCATTTCAGATAATATGGTGCTCACTTCCTGATTGCCGGGGTTGGTAGCGCTTAAATCTGCAAACTGCTTTATGGCTTCATCTTTTCTGCCAAGCTGATAATAGGAAAGTCCCAGGTAGTATTGAGCATTGGCATAATTAGGAACTAAACTGGTTGCTTTTTCTAGGCTAGCCGCTGCGCCGGCAAAATCTTTTTGGTTGTATTCAAGCAGCCCCAATTGGAAATAAAGCCCGGAATTAGTCGGGTCAAGCACGGTCGCCGACTGTACCGACTTCACAGCGTTAGGAATATCACCAGAAGCTATCTGAAGTTGAGCTAGAATATAATAAGCATCAGTGTAATTGCTTTTTAGGCTCAAAGCTTTGGCTACATCAGCTTTGGCAGTAGTAAAATCTCCAGCCAGAGCATCGAGCCTCCCCAGAGCCAGCGGCACCGAAGGATTGTTTGGGGAAAGAAGAGCTGCTTCTCCATAAGCGCCGCGAGCGCTATCTATGGAGCCGGCAATACCGTTCCCCGCCAGCACTTCATAAACCCTGCCGAGAGCAAACCAGTTTTGGAAATTACCGGGATCTATTTCTGTCGCTTTTTTAGCGGCCGCCACAGAGTTTCCAATCAGCCCTTGTATTTGGATCTTTACGGTGTCCGTAATCTGATTTTGATTGGTAATGCCTCCCATGACATTGCTTAAATCAATGAGGGATATTTCGGTCAAGCCTCGCCAATAAACATCGCTTGGCACCATATTGATAGACTTGGCGACCGCGTCTTTGGCCAGCACCGTGTTGCCGGTACTTTGATATGCCAGTACTCCATTTTGGAAGATAACTGATGCTATTGCTCTTTCCCAAACAAAGTAACCGCCGGCAACAGAGACAATAAGCAAAACCACAATGGAAAGAACTGAAATAAAGTTGGTCTTTGGATTGGAAAATATATTTATCTTCCAAAGTCCTATTATGCCTTGAGGCACTAAAGTGACCGTAAAGAGTCCGGTAAATATGAAGGCCAGCGCCAAAACAGCAATGCTTGGGGTGTAAAGGAAAAGCATAACCCAAAAATAGAGAGAGACCATGAAAGAAGAGACGGAGAGATATCTAGAGCGATTGGAGTTTGCTTGCGCAAATATAGCTTTGACACCACTGCCAACATACATAACCATAAAGGCGAGCAAAGAGAGGAGACCCAAGAGGCCGGTAGTAATGGCTACGGTCGGTACAAAGCCAGAACCGGAATAAAAGTCGTCATTCCAAAACTGCGTTTGATTTATATCTACCGGCTTGTGAGCCGCCCAAAACTCTGCAAAGCGATTTGGACCGATGCCGAGAGCAACATTTTGTTTCCAAGCGCTTATTGTTAAGTTCATGGTAGTCTGAAAATTAGGCCTGACTTCGGTTGTCTGCACTTTCATTACTTGTGAAAGATAGCCGCCAATACCGGTGCCGCCAAGCAAAAGAATAACTGAAGCTATCAAAACAGCCAGAGATGAAAGAGAGATTTTGCGATTATTTTCGGGAAGTTGTTCAACATCGTTCAATTTCGGCACAGGGACGACAGACCACGACAAAATATAGACAAAGAAAACCAGAGAAATGATGCCGAGCATTAAAACTGTCGGCATAAAATTTGCCGCCCCTATAAATAATATAGAGTAAGCCATGAGGACATACATAATGATTCTCATCTTCTTTGATACTTCGGTCATATTGAGAGCGCAAAGAGAAAATATGGTAGCAGCACCCAAAATAATAGCCGTATCAATCACTCCGCCAGTGAGGAAAAGAGGCATTCTCGAAGCGACAAAGGCTGGTAAGAAGGACGCTCCAAAAGTACCGAGCAAAGTATAAACGACCAAAACAGCGGTTGAATAAATAAAAGCCGAGATAACTTTACCCACCACTCCAATACTCCTAACCACCATTATCGTCATAAACATAGCAAAAACCAGCATCAAAATTGAGCCGGAAGTGCCAAGATCAAATATTGAACCGACAATAGAAGCGCTGATGGCTCCAGAAAAAGCCGAAGACACCAGACAAATAACAGCAAACAAAAACATCGGCAATAGATATTTAACTTTGGGTATTTCAATGACGCCAGTCGAAAGAACTGACGATAAGAAGACGGCAAATATTGCCACCAACCCCGTGGCTAGAAGCGTTATTTTGGCCACATACAAACTAACAGAAGCCCCGGGTACAAAAAAAACTGGCAAAAGAAAAACAAAGATTGCCAGAATGAGCCCCAACTTTTTAACTAACACATTACCCGAACTACTTTGCACATTTTGTTCCATATTATGACCCCTTCTGCTAGGTGCCTTGGCACTTCACATCCTCGCCTCAATCGCGTCAGACGCGAAAGGGTAATTAAACAGGGTTATTAAGAACTAATAATTTTACTAATTAAAGAACATTTTCTCTGTCTCCATTCTACTATTTTACAGCAATTTAACCATTTAAATATGTTGATAACTTTAATTAAATTTAAGGGGTTGAGTTTCCGGTATTTCCTGAAGTGCCGCTATTTAGAGGAGCAACTTCCACTATTATATTATTTATCGGATCATAGAGGATGGCTTTTTGGGCTTTAGTATAGATTAAAACTTTGTCGCCATTCTGAGCGTTAGCGAAGAACGGCTGGCCACGAAGTTTTTCTACGTCTGATATGGTCGCTACGGTTGGCTCTTCACTTTCCGGTAAAACAATGAGCTTGCCTACTTCTGCCACAATCTTTTGGACTTCGCCGGCTACAGCCGTCGGCGATCCGGACTCCAATTTTTTAGCTTTAAAATAAAAATTGACAGCCGCGCCAACGGAAACAACAACTATTAAAAGAATAATGGCATAAAAAACATTTTGCTTTTTTATTTTTTGCCATATTTTAGGGTTGACTGGATTAGTTTTATTCTTCTCTTCTACTTTATTCGGCTCTTCTAGTTTTTCCGGTTCTATTGGCTCTTCTATTGGTTTGTTAAATCTTAAATCTTCCACATTTTTAATTTTACCACAATTTTATTTTTCAGTACCATTGGGTCCTGCAATTTTTTATCAATTTTTGTTTCTTGTTGTTTGGTTTCTTTAAATCTTTTCCAAGATCTCTCCAAATGGAACATTTTCACCCGGCCTTCTGCGTATCGGCCGATAATATCGTCTATCAAACCCGTATCAACTTTTGAACCATAGACTCCTTTAATCTGCTCCAAATAAACAATCATTTTGTTGCAGCTAGCCATAGCTTTTTCAAGCAAACTCACTCCGCCTTTGAAATCGGCAAACCTTGTGCTATGCGCCTCTCCTATATATAGAGGCACAGACATACTGCAGTTCAGCATATTTTCCAAATAGTCGTATTTCAATCTTGCCAATTTCGGCTTCATATCTTTGGCGATTAAACAGGCGCATTCCATTGATTTTTGGTAAACATCTAAATCGCGAAAAGAGCGCACTGGTTTTTTGGGGACAAACGCTTTTTTGTAATTATTTTGATAAGTCATATTTTTATTTGTCTCTTCGGCTCAATGCCATGTCAATTTCGGCACGGGGACGAATAATTTTCAATTCATTTTCTTTTGGCACTTCGGCCATAGTGCCGTCGCGATAAAATACTCGCCTTTTCTTTTTTGTTTTATCAGATATTTTTTTGACTACATGAAGCGGATAAAACTGATAATAATCTTTTTCGTCAAACCAGGCGCAGACGAAGTTGAAAATCCGCAGGCCGGTCAGCCGCGACATAGCCAGAGCATACCAAGTGAGCTGTTCAATCGGTTTTTCCTTACTGGCATTTGGCTTGTAATCAAGCAAATGAATTTGGCCATTCCTAATTTGCACTATATCTATGTGTCCCGTCAATAATTTTGGCATCTTTCTTGGATTTTTATCACCTTTTATTTCTATCATGCCCTCATTGCTGATTTTGAAATGCAAAACATTTTCCATATGCTCTACATCTTCGCGGCGAATGTAGACCGGCACTTCGGTAGCCACGGTGCAGCTATCATTGGCCAGCATAAACCTCTGCAATTCTTCATGGCGCTGTTTGTTGTCCGGTATGGATTGCAAAACAAAGGCGGTCAACCGATTGGCGTAATTAAATTTGGAACGAACTATCATATCGGCCTTATCAAATTTGCTGCGAATCTCCGACATCCTCTCGCCGTCTTGGAAATACTGATGGGGCGTCTCGCTGGAAACATTGTCCAAATAACTTTTGAGCGGCGAGAGCACGCGATTTTTGAATTCATCCAGCATTAAAATAGTTTTGGCCCGGTGATATCTGAATCTGTAAAGTTGGCGATGAGCCATGGTCGTCACTTCTATCACCTCTTTAGGACCAAACAATTTAATTGCGTACGGCCGCAGTCTTTCGTATCGGCAAAGCTCCTTGTATTCATTTATCCAATCCGAAAGAGTGGCCGGCTCCGGTGCCACTCCGAATTTCTTTTTTATAATCCGGCAAGTTTCTTCAAGTGTCAGCCCCAAATTGTAATAACTCATTGATTCAATAATAATGTGCAAGGGGAAATGCTTGCCTTTTATATCCTGCGCCGTGAAAGTGCGGCCGCATCCTTCATTTTTGCACAAATACAATTGCACGGTTTGATTTACATTTTTCCTTACTCCCCTTTTGACGAAATTTTTGGATAGGCAGTAGGGGCAGATTTCGGCGGCCCGCTCCCGAAATTGACTTGGGTTGACAGCAGGAGCCTCTTTCTCTTCATTCATAACACCCCCTAACCCCCTCTTATCCTTAAGAGGGGGCACAAAAACATCCAGAATTTTATCCCACATTTTGGTTATTCTATTCATTGTATGCACTCATATTAACAAAATATTTGTTGTATTTTACTATTTATAAAAAATCCCAAATATTTTGTCTTGAGGAAAAATTCTTTTCAGAGATCGAATGATAGCTTTTAATGTTCCTCTATCGATTTCTTTATGGAGAGGTATCGTTATAAATGTCCTTAAATCAGAGTCATTTTTTACGAGTCTAACATGGCTTCCTTTTTGTCGAATCACTTCAAAACCTTCTTTGACTAAAATCTTCAAAAGATTTTCTCCGGAAATTCTGCGAAGCTTAGGCATAGGCGATTTTAGAAAAATCCATATTCATCATGACGGGAGGAAATGATTTCGCATTATCAGTATCTTCAATACTTACTTCTACCGCCTCTTTGATATTTAGAACTAATTCTTCAAAGGTTTTTCCTTGTGTAAATATGGCCTCTTCATCAGCCGAGGCAATATAAAAACCATCCTCTCCTTTTGTTATTGTAAAATTGATTATCTTATTCATACTTCTATTATACCATACTCCATTTAAAAAAAATACTCTTTCCCATATCACGACATTGGCTCATCAAAATCTCACGCTTTTCGGAGATTTTGGCACCTTGAGTGCTATCCGTGATATGAAAAAGAGTATTTTATTTGACATTTGGCAAATTTCATTTCCCTTCCTAACCTCTCCAACTCCCCTTACTTTAAGGGGAGGGTTCGGAAGGAACAATTTCGGTAGTAGTTGAAGCGGTTGATTCAATCACTATCGGTGTTGTAGAAGCGACTACCGAAACCTCTATCACTGCCGGTGTCGTAGTTGATGTGTCAGAAATGGTAGAAGTAGAAACTCCGGCAACTTCTGGCACAACGTGCGGTAGTGGCAGGAGATAATTGTAATCGTTCGAAAGTATCTCATTGTCGGCACCGCGATAGAACTAAACACCTTAGCCGATTTCACGGCCAGAGCGGTCCAGCTGAAAGGAACGTCTGTCGGAGCCGGTTTGTTGAGAAGAATAGTGAAGCCTTTTTCTGATTTATTGGTCACCAAAAATCTCACATCATTCGAGAAAATCTGTTCTTCAATATTATTTCCACCAACCGGCATGGTGGAAGTAGCGGCCTGCGGTGAGCCTGTCGAATCCGTTGAGGAAGCCGCATCAAATGAAATAGTAGTGTTGACGATCGGCTGTTCCAAATATTCTCTATCAAATGTTACTTCTACTTCCCTACTGCCCGCCTTGACCACAGCAAACCCGGCCGTGTCTTTGGTGAAGTATGGTCGGCCTATAAATTCGGTATCCGACATGAGGCTTAAGTAATCACTGACAGATGAAATCTGATCTACATGCAAACCATTATTTAAAGTCAAAGGAGCGTCAATAGTAAGGCCATTTGGGTTCCCGAACATTGCGTTTATATCGATTGCTCCAGTACTGCTAGCGGTTTTCGCGGTTTCCAATATTTTTAACCTATCACTCAAATCAGCAAAATTAAGCACCAATTTATCGGTAGTGGAAGCCAAAATATTTAAAGAATTTTCCAAACTCTCAAGAGTCAAAGAAGTGCTTGATGAAATTTGATTCAAATTTGCAAGTGAAGTTCCAATGTCTTTAACATTAAATCCGCTCGCCGTAACTTGACCGACAAAAGAAGCGTTGCCAAAAGCGTCAACAGTAATGGCCGGCAAATCAACGCCTCGATATGAAGATTTCAAAGTGGAAGTGCCGTTAAGAGCATCTAACACATCAACAGCTCCGCCAATTTGTTTGATAGCGTTTAAAGCGACGGCAGACAGCGAACCGTAGTCAACGGTCATTGACCCGCTTGTGCCGTAAACCACTTCAGGAATTGTATTTTGGAGCTCTTGGGCTATAAAGCCGAGGCCGGGCTGGCCGTTGGCTTTGTAATTAAATTCCCGCGGTTCAAGTTGCATGGCTGTAGCCAAACCATATCTCAAATCGGCGACATTGTATTTGTAGGCGGCATCAGAAGAGTTGGTCCACACGCCGGTTGTGGTAAGTGTCGCCGTAGTTGTAGTTGATTGGAAAGAGAGGGTGCCGTCGGTAGACATCCAGAGCGAACGATACGAATTTCCGCTCTGCGGAGTCGGAGAAAGAGTCAAACCTCCGTTCTGATCATTAGAACTTTGAACAATTGCTAGTTTACCCCACGGACTCGTCGTCCCGATGCCGACATTGCCGTGGCCATCTATTCTCATTCTTTCCCCAAGCCCATTAATGTCTGAATTATAGGTAGAAAAAGCCATATATCCGTTAGTTATCGTAGCGCCAAGCCCAGCAGTAATGCGTTGTGTTTCTGTTAACCCGTTTCCTGCATACCACGAAATATGGGAAGTTAAGTTTAAGCCGTTAGCGTAATTGAGTCTTAAGGCTTCAGCATCAACAGCTTGCCCCGATTGGTCCAATGTCAAAAGTGGGTTAGTAGCAAGTTGCCCTGCGCCAGGCTGGATAAGGACATTTGTTTTGCCAGTGATAGCCGTTGCATCTTGAATAAACAGAGTTTGATTTGCCGTTCCTCCATTTGGCTGAACTTGCAAAGTATATGTCGGCGTGCTCGTCCCGATGCCGACGTTGCCTGCATTTGTTACGACTAAACCAGTTCCACTTGACCCACTGACATTTAACGCCTGATTAGTATTTAAAATATCGGCACCAAGAATCTGCAATTTAGCTGATGGGGTCGCGATTCCCATGCCGATATTGCCTGAATTTTGCTGCACTACAAACTGATTTATGCCAATTGTCAAACCACCCGTTGAAATTGTTGAGGTGGCCACCGTGCTGGTGGCATTAAAATTACCAAAGGTCGGAGTGGAGGTGGCTACAATTGCTCCAGTTCCATTTGTTGAGAGTATTGAGTTGATGGCACAGCGGATAAAGTGACAGCACCGGTAATGGGGACGGAAAATCCGGTGGCCGTTAAGATACCGGTTGAAGGAACAAAAGATAATTTTGTTGTGGAAATTTTTGCCGCGGTGTTGCCTGCAGCGGTAGTCCAAAGCGGATAGACAGACGACACTGTTGCCAAGTCATCAGCGGAATTAACCGGCACGGTAATATCGATGCTGCCATCAAAAGCCGTTCCATTAATATTTTTAGTAGCAAAAAGTTTGGTGGCGGTGGAAGCGTTGCCGGAGAAAGCGCCGGAAAATGTTGTAGCTGTGAATGTTCCCCCGCCGGAAATATTATTGCCACTCATTGCAATATTGCCAAACATATTTAATCCACCAGCACCAATATTTGATGCCAGTGTTGTTGAAGTCGCATTAAAATTGCCAAACGTCGGAGTGGTGGTGGAAACAAATCTTGTGCCGTCAAAAGCAAGCAAAGTGTTGTTGGCAAATGAGGTAGCGTTAGTGCCGCCGTTTGCAATGCCCAAAGTGCCGGTCAGAGAAGTGAGGGCGCCGTCAAGTTGCCGAAATATGCATAGGTGGATGAGGCATAGGTGGCCGAGAGCAAAGTGGTGGAAGCATTGGCAAAAGTCTGCAGTCCAGTCCAGCTGTTGGCATTGGCCAGATTGAGACCAATGGTGACAGCCGCATTTTCGGCGCCGGAGTTGTTGACTGTCAATCCGCCACTGGCGGCGTTGGCCAGGGTGGCTAAGTAGTTGCCGGTGGTGTCAGTGCCGAGGATGATCAAGTCAGCTAAGGTTGAGGCCCCGGTGCCTCCATACAAAACCCCGATGGTGGTGGTCGCTCCGACCACGCCGGCTCTGACATCAAGCGGGCCGTTCAGAGTTGAGGCCAGATTGATGGTGCCGACATTGAGATTGGTGGTGGAGGCGGTGATGAAGGAAGAGTATGAAGTGGAAGAAGAGTATGAGGAGGAGAACAAACCACCACCGGAGATATTGTTTCCACCCATGGCAATGTTGCCGGCCATGGTGCCTCCTGTCAGAGCCAGGTTGCCGGAAGCCGTGCCGGTCAGGGCGGCCGTGATGGTGCCGGCAGAGAAGTTGCCGCTTGAATCGCGAGCCACCAAAGTGTTTGCAGTGTTTGTTGAGGAAGTGGCCACATTGCCGAAGGTGTTAACACCGGTGAAGTATGGAATGTTGCCGATGACAGCGGCGGAGGAGGTGGACAGTCCGCCAAAGCCGACTGTGGTGCCGGAGAGAGTGATGGGCCAGGTGACGGAGATGGCGGCTTGCTTCCCGCTGAAAGTATTGTAGTCGGAGGTGGAGAGACAGCCGGCTTGCGAACCGTGGCGGTGAGGCAAGTCAGTGTGGCGGCTGCGCTTCCGATGACTGAAATGGCGTGATCGAGAGAGAGAGCTCCTGTGGCAGAAAGTGATGTGGTGGCCACCGAGCCTAACTTGGCCGGCACACCGTTAGTGGTTGTCCAATATGCCAGATTGCTCATGACTTCACCTGATGAAGTGGCCAGTTGGTTTGAGAGTGTGATAGTGCCGCCGAGAGCCACTGTGCCTCCGCCACTTAAACCAGTGCCTGTGTTAACGGTGACGGAAGTGTTGGTCAAACCGAGAGAACCTGAATTGTTTGTCAGTCCCGTGCCAGCCAGATTGTTAAATGATTGATTTCCCACGATGAGATTGGTGGTGGAGGCGGTGATGAAGGAAGAGTATGAGGTGGAGGAGGAGTATGCAAAAGTTTGATTGCCAATAAATGTTTGAGCGGCATCGGTGCGAGCTAAGGTGGCGTTAGAGTCAGGTAGGGTGAAAGTTTTTTCAGATGATGTTGGGCCCACGAATTTGGTAAAGCCATTGCCTGTGCCGCCATATGTTGAAGCAATGATTTGATTGAGATCAGCTGAACCGTTAAAGGTGTTGCCATAAATTGATCGAGAGTTTGCAAGTGTGGTGGCTGTACTGGCATTGCCTGTCAAAGCAGCAGTGATGATGCCGGCTGCAAAGTTGCCTGAGGCATCTCGGGCCACAAAGGCTCGGCGGTATTGATTGATGAAGTGGCCACATTGCCGAAGGTGTTAACTCCGGTGAAGTATGGAATGTTGCCGATGACAGCGGCGCATGAGGTGGACAGTCCGCCAAAGCCGACTGTGGTGCCGGAGAGAGTGATGGGCCAGGTGACGGAGATGGTTCCCTGTTTTCCATTGAGTGTAGTTTGCAAATCTGTTCCTCCTAATGAAAGTGTTCCAAAGAACACATTGGTTGATAAGGCATATGTTGAAGAGAATAATGTTGAAGAAGCGTTGGTGAATGTTTGTAATCCAGTCCAGATATTTGCATTTGCTAAATTTAGAGTCAGAGCATTGCCTGAAATTTGTAACCCGCTACCAGTTAAATCATTAAATGATTCGCCATTAACAATTAAATTTGTAGTACTCGCAGTATTAAAAGATGAATATGCAGTTGATGAAGAGTATCCGAAGGAAAGAATGGAGGTGGTGGCAGAGACTCCAACTGATGGATGGGTGAAGGCATCGTATGAATACAGCGGTGAGCCGAAGTCGGACACTTGCGATTTGGTGATTAAGAGATTGGGCAGAGAGATGATGGAAGAGATTGAAGTGGTACCCATTTCAATTTTTCCATTATTTAAAGTGTTTAGTGAAGTTTGTAAATCATTGCCACTGAGAGAGAGGGTGCCGAAGTATGCATTGGTTGATGAAGCATAAACGGAGGAGAAGAGAGTGGAGGAAGCATTGGCAAATGTTTGCAAGCCAGTGAAAATATTATTTTTATAAAGTTTAGCAATGGTGGTCGATGCATCAATGTATGAATTAACAACTGAAGTATCAAGAGTAAGCGCACCGCCGGTATTAATAAGTCCCGAGCCCAATAAATTGTTAAAAGAATTATTTCCTACAATTAAATTGGTGGTGCTTGCGGTGTTGAATGAAGAATAAATGGTCGAAGATGAATAAAGGAAACTGACATTGCCGCTGGCGCGCCAGACATTTGTGCCATCGGTTGCCCAATTACCGGTAGTGGCTCCGCCAATAATATTGCCCGCCCAATAAAGATCACCATTTGAATTATAAAGACGAGAAGATGAATCGGAAGGAATGGAAGTAGAAGCAATATAGAAAGCGCCATCTAAAGTTAAAGTGTCTTGCCTTGTGGTAGTACCTACCGCAAGCCAATCTGTAGCAGAAAGATTAGTGGCAGTAGTAGTTCCAAATGTGGCAGAGTCGGAAACTGAAAGAGAAGTGAATGATCCGGAATCAGCAGAAACAGAAGAGCCAGAAAAAGAAGAATTGGTAATTGTAGAGCTGTCTATATTGGCAATGCTGTTTTTAATGCTGCCACTTAAATTATCAATAATCCTGTCATTTTGATTTGTGATGTAATAGCGATTGACGTTTGGAACTGTATTTGAAACGAAAGGCAATGTCAGGAAATAATTTTTTAATTGCGCGATTTGCGTGTCTACATAATTTCTATCGGAGCTGGCCACAAAAACAGTTTTAGCTATGCTTGCTCCCGCCGAAGTGGGAGCGGAGGTGGGAGAAGTGGTGGAGGATGTATTATTTTCAACGATAATAGTGCCTCCATTATTTGAAAGCCAAGGTTTTATTATTTTATACGCAGTATCTTTTATCCATCCAGAAACAGATTGCAATCCATCTACAGAAAATATAGAAGAAGCAAGCTGACTGCTATTTTGCCCCAAGTTTGAGGCATTTTTCTTAAATTTTGAATAATTACTTTCCAATTCATTCACATAAGGACCAAAGACATAGGACAGCTCTCCTTTGACATGACTACCAAAATTATTTGGAATCAACTTAGCCATGCTTTCTTTTCCAAAAACAAAACCAAAAGCAGAGAGTAAAACAAAGGAAACTATGGTGGCATTTATGGCAAGCTTTTCGAAATTAGACTTCTTTTTTGGTCTTTTTATTGCCTCCTCAATACTACTCAGAGCAATATATTTTGCCGCATTTGCGTCAAACTTTTTTTCCAAAACTGGAAATAATGGTTTATCATCCTTGTGATATAAGGGTTTTACCACTCCGACATCTCGGGTGCCCGAGATATTCGATTTTATCCCCTTCTTTTTCCAGTGGAAAAATAACATCTGAAGCTGAGTTTTTACTATATTTAGGGATATTTTTTTCTTTACTTTCTCTATCATTTATATCTTCATTTTGCTCTTTTTTTAGACTTCTTAGATTTTTTGGATTTGCCGATTTTACAGCCAAACCATTTTTTTTAAGTCGGCGAGTTTTGAGGGTTTTCTTGTGAGCAAGTAGATTTTTATTTTTGTGATCTAAAATTTCGTTCTCTAAGACATACCAGCTCCTGCCAACCAGACTGGCAGAGATTTTTTTTGCTCTGCAAAGTTGTCCGACATAATCACTGTCATAGCCGGTGATGTCAGCAGCTCGGCTAGCCGAGATGTATTTTTTACCTTTCAGATAGAGAGTCTTATTCACATATATATTATACAATCTCGGCTAGACGAGATGATAAAAAAGATGTGGATAAATAAGAAATATTTTAAGATGTAAAAGTTAAAATTAAAAGTTTACAAAAACCTTAAAATTAATTAGGTATATACCTGAATGTATTACTATAGAGATTAAGCGTTTTATTAAAGCAGAATAGCCTTATATATTTTTGAATTATAGTTTTACATTTTGATTTTTAAACTTTTAATTTTCAATAGTTATCCACATTATTAAACTTGTATAAACATATCTATCCATCTTATAATGTTTATGTAGGTTTTATAATGTTTACTTAATAGAAGATTATTAAAAATATGAATAAATATATAACAATAATGGAGGCCGCTAATATATTAGGTGTTTCTAAGATCACTCTAAGAAATTGGGATAAATCCGGTAAGCTTAAAGCCCACCGCCACCCATTTAATAACTATAGAGTCTATAAACTAGAAGATATTGACAAAGTGATAGAAATGATTGAGAGTGATAATTTCATTATTAAAAAGAAGAAAAACGAGATTCGCAAGCTTGCTGTTCATCACCTGGAAGAAGGTGAGTAAGAAAGTAAATTTCTGAATATTTAATGTATATATTATTAAATATAAAAAAGACAATCAAGCTAAGAATATTCTAAACCAGAATTGTTATAAATAACAACCACAAAAACATTCCCCTCTCTTTTATATATAAAATATATTGATAGTAGTATATTTCTATAAGTTTAATTTTTATTGATTTTTAAATAAAAATGTTTCCTATCATCTCAATTAAATAAACTTGTTTTGGTATAAATAAAATCAAACCAAACAGAGATTAACAGAGATTAGATCTTCTCCAGCTCATCTAAGTTGACATTGTATACATCACAAACTAGCTCAATACTGTGTGAAATTATGTAATACAAATTACACTAAACCATTAATATGGTGCAACATCTTGTTGTAAAAATCTATACTAAACGCTCAGCGTCTAATATTAGACGCTGAGCGTTTAGTAGTTATCCACACACTGAAAAACAGCACCAGAAGCTTCTGCTATACTAGAAGCATCATGAGATTAGAGAATTTTGCAGAAAAAGAGTACTACCACGTCTTTGGCAGAGGTGTTAATAAAGAAAAAATATTTATTGATGACCACGACAAGGCAAGATTTATATTTTTAATTACCCATTTTCAGTCCCCTATCAAGATATATAATGTTAATTGGTATACAGAAAGTTTTATCAAAAAAAATTATTTTAGTACTAAAGAAGACAGAGTTAAGGAGATAGTCAACAAAAGAAATATTGAGCTTGTTTCTTTTGTTCTGATGTCAAATCATTTTCATCTTTTGGTCCAAAATTTGGAAGATCGTATATTATCGGTATATATGCATCGAATCCTTACCGCCTATAGTAAATATTTCAATAACAAATATAAAAAGAAAGGACATGTTTTTGAGGGTCCATTTGGAGCAACGCATATTAAGAACAACACTCAACTATTGCACCTATCTGCTTATATACACAAGAATCCAAAAGAGATCAGGGGCTGGGAAAATACTTACAATAAATATCCGTACTCAAGCTATCAGGACTTCATCGGTCTAAATAGATGGGGTCATTTGCTGTCCCCCGATATAGTTCTAAAACAGTTTAAAGACCAAACAAAATATAAGGATTTTGTGGATACCAGCACCGCCAAAGAAGGTCTAAATGGCCTTGAGAATGAGGTCCTTTAAGATAGTTGGATTGGCAGACCCTTTGGTCTCTTTCATACACTGGCCGACTAAAAATTGGATGGCTGAGAGCTTCCGGCTTTATACTCTTCCACTACTTTTTGATTTTGTTCCATCACTTTTTTTACAACCAAGATTAGCTCCGCTTCATTACTTTTTTGAATAAGATCTTCCTTATCTGCAATGACGCGAGGATCTCCGCCTTCATTTACTAAAATTTGAATTATGTCTTTAGCCCCCCGTGAAGAAAGTTCGCCCGAATTTATCATATTAACTACGGTGGCAACCGACTCGGGGTTTACACTAAAAGCCACCTCACCCAAACTTGCCAAGTCACTTACGACATAATTGGAAAGCAGCTGGAAATCATTCTTTTTAAGCGAAGAGGCTATCTTTTCAAAAATATTACCTAAAGCGATATTTGAAATATAAAAATTAATGTCGCTCCCTTTGAGGCTGTAATCTTTTTTAAACCTCTCCCTCTTTTGGGCTGGTGTTTCATTTAATTCTCGACGTAAAGACTCCTCACTTAATTCGCTTAATTCGCTTAATTTTAGTTTTGGAAGATCAGGATCAGGAAAGTAGCGATAGTCGTGAGAATCTTCTTTGGACCTCTGGGAGAAAGTTATCTGTTTTTTATCATCCCAGCCCCTAGTCTCTTGGGCCACCTTCTCACCTTTCTCTAGAACTTCTGCCTGCCTCTCAAGTTCATACGCAATCGCCTTCTCAGCCGAGCGGAAAGAATTCAGATTTTTTACTTCTACTTTAGTCCCTAAGGTCTGGTCTTTGGAAAGTGAAATATTGGCTTCAAGCCTCATTTCCCCCTTCTCCATATTGGCCTCCGCCACTCCTAGATACTGCAATAAAAGCTGCAATTCCTCGCCAAATTTAACAACTTCTTCGGCTGAATGCATAACTGGTTCGGTCACAAGTTCTAAAAGAGGTACTCCTGCACGATTAAAATCAACCAGACTATAACCCTTTCCCTCACTTCCTTCGGGACCTTCGGCATGCATTGATTTGGCTGTATCCTCCTCCAAATGAACCCTTGTAATTTTAACTCCTAAAAGTTCTCCGCCCAAAACCAATGGATGTTTGTATTGGCTTATCTGGTAGCCTTTAGGAATGTCCGGGTAAAAATAATTTTTGCGGTCAAACTCAGTAAAATGGCCGATCTTACCACCAACTGAGAGTCCCACTTTCAAAACACATTTGGCCGCCTCTTTGTTTATAACAGGCAAAGTACCCGGATGTCCAAGACAAACCGGACAAATGTTTACATTCGGCCTCTTTTCGTCTGTGTCATTTTTGCAGGCGCAAAACATCTTGGTTTTGGTCTTAAGTTCGGCGTGAATTTCAAGGCCTATTGTTGGTTTGTATTCCATATATCATATGATAATAACTCACCACGCCCTCTCTTACAAATCTTTGTAGGTGTTGTTGTTTTTTCGGTCTATTTTAATAATATTCACATTTTGTCCTTCCCAAGAAAATACAATTCTTATACCGCCTTTTCTAACTCTATATAAAACGTCAAAACCGCTTAATTTTTTAAAATTAAGACCTTCAAAATTCTTATTTTTGATTGATTTTAGGCAATTCTCAACAATTACCCTCTCTTTCTTAGATAATTTATTTAGAAATTTATCTATCTTGTTCATTGAGTCTTTTCAGAGATTTAAGCGCCTCATCTATAGAAATGCCTTTTTTATTTATTTTAGTGAAATCAACAACCGTTTCCCACAAATTATCATTGTCCTCATCAAAAGGGACCATATTAAAAACAGGCCTTGATCGGCGAATAACAGTAAAAGTTTCTCCCTTGTTTAAACGGTTGATATATTTGCCAGTATTCAATCTCAAGTCTTTAAGACCTATTATTTTGTTTCTTGATTTAGTTATCATATGCTATAAGTTTACCTGAAGATAAACTTCTGTCAAGTTATTTGTTTGATATATTGAAAGATTTCATTTTTTTGCTGTATTCGATGACAGTACGCACGTATTCGGCGTGGCTCCAAGTGAGAGGCGTGGCTGACAGAGGTTCTCCGGTATAAGGATTTAGCTGTTCGGAAAGCATTCCGGAATTTGCAAATTTGGCCACCCATTCTATATCTTTGGCCGCCTCTTCAAGCTCTAGCGTAGAAGCAGCTACTGCTATTTTATATTGAGTAAACCAGAGAGTAGTGACAAACCACGGATTACCAGTCGAATCTCCGCCTTCGACATGAGAATATTTGTCTCCTTCGTAGCGAGCAAAACCCCCAATACTAATACCTCTACAGAGCCTGCTGCTTAATATTCTAAAAGCTTCTTTCATTCTCGGATCATCGCTAGAGATCACTCCAAAACGAAACGGGCCATAAAAACTGCTGGCATCCAGATTGACATCTTTCTCTAATTTATCACCAATAAGCTTGAAAAAATATTTGCCGCCTTCGTTCCAAAGTGAAGTCAAAATGGCTTTGCGTAAAATTTCCGCCTCATTATAAAACTTATTAGAGTCCTCTTCCTTGCCTAAGGTCTTGGCAAAACTATGAGCGGCAATCAAACCTCCATAAACCAAAGATGCGGTAAACGGTGAGACTCCATACTGTTCTTCCCATAAATCGTAACTCGGCAAAGGCAGTCCCGAATGGATATCTCTGTAATGAATTAAAAAATCAGCCGCTTTTTTTATAAAAATATTGTATAGCTTCTCAATAAATTCCAAATCTTTGGCTCTTATATAATGTTCCCAAAGACCGACTAGGAGAACAGCAGTCTCGTCTTCTTGAATGGCAAGCTGCCTCTTTCCATCTTTAACCCATGGATGCCATGAACTGCCAAGAGAATGGTCCGGCTGGTATTTGTGCAAAACATAACCCTCTTCGGTTAAAATACCACTGGCAAAATCATAAAATCTTCTGGAAACATCATAAAATCCGGCCATATCAAAACTCCAAGCGGCAAAACAGGCGTCCCTTGGCCAGATATAGCCATAAGTATCTCCTCCATACTGAACATTGCCGGAATCGAGCCGAGGCTAAAATCCCTCCCCGTTCATCAGAGTGCGCTCTCATTACCAAAAGTGAATCATAAAATAAATTTTTAGCCTTCTCGGATAATCCATTGAAAGAGATATCAACCTGACCCGTCCAGGCCGTCCAAAAATCTTTAGTGGATTCAAGCAAATGCTCCGGAGATTTTTCAAAAATATATTCAAGCAGTTCACAAACATCTTTATACGTTTCTGCCACCATAACCCAATAATACAGAGTAATGGAACCGTTCTCTCCAACGTCTCTGTTCCAACTAATGACAGAGTCTACCACTCCGTGTTCAATGGGATTTTTGGATAAAATACCATCTTCAGCATCTTTCCAGGTGCCCTCTTTGCCCTCGGCGCCGCAAAAGCCGATGCTGAAGTCTTGGAAAGGCTTATTTTCGCAGACTCCTCCGGTTAAAAAAACTCTCCTGCCTTTGTAGTGGATTATTGATTCAATGGTGCTTGAAAAATAAGCGGTATCGGCATGATTGGTATCCCCTATTTTAAACTGCTGGTTTAAGAATATTTTTATGTTGCGCGTCTTTGAGTCTTTGTTGGTCAGTGTAATTTTTCTTAAAAAAATATTCTTTTCATTGTAAACAATATCGGTCGATTCTAGATTAATTTTTGCTCTATTATTCGACGCTTGCATTTTGGAGACCATAGTATTTCTCTCGTATCTTATATCAATATTCCACTCCCCATTGTCAATCCAATGCATCCCGCCATCAACAAAAACTCCAATCTTGTGCATTTGGTTTGATCCGATATGATTTTCCTGACCGATATAAGGGAAATAAAAATCCCTGACCTGTCCGAATTTATCAAGACAGACCAAACTATTGCCATTTCCCAAAACCATTGAGCGAGCCATACAAAAATTATATCATAAAATAAAAACCCCACCCCCGCCCTCCCCTTGATCAGGGGAGGGAAAACAAAAAACTTGCAATAGAAACTTCACTTCCTTTCCCAGAGGGTGACCCTTGAGGATTCTGCCCCAAAGGGTCACCCTCAATTCCTCTTTCCTTTAATCCAATTCTTGGGTATTCTACGATTTAGCTTCTGTAACAGCTTAATCTTCAATCCTCTTGATCGACAATGAGAGAGAATGCCGTTATAGGAAGAAAAATTCTTATCAGTAGCTTTCCTTAACATTCTCTTCTTGGTTTTAGTCCTCAAAATTCTGTAATTGGGAAAACAAACATAACCAAGATAATCAATACCGCTTGAATAAGTTTTTAAGACTATCTTATCCGGATGGATTTTTAGTTTCAGATTTTTCTCTGTAAAATCTTGAATCTTTAAAAGGCATGCCTCTAAAAAACTTCTGTCCGGGTGCATAAGTAAAAAATCATCAGCATATCTGATATATCCTCCAACTTTCAATTCGTGCTTCACAAACTGGTCGAGCTTATTCATGTAAATATTGGCGAAAATCTGAGAAGTGAGATTGCCAAGCGGTATGCCAGAGTCAAAACTTTCCGTTATATCTTCAAGAAGTTTGATTAATCTGCCATCAAAAGTCTCTTTTCTTAATATTTTTAGAAGTATTTCGTGATCAACGGAATCAAAAAATTTCTTGATGTCCAGCTTCAATATCCACAAAGTCCTGCTATTGTTGCGAGAAAGCTTAAGCCCCATTTTATGAAGGCGTTTAATAGCCCAATGAGTGCCTTTGTATTTTCTGGAAGACCATGAATCAAAGATGAATTTCTTGTCCCACATCTGCTCTATGACTCTGATAATTGCATGATGCAAAAGCCTGTCACGGACACTTGCCTTGTGGATATGCCTCTTTTTTGGATCATTAATGAAAAAGGAAAAATAACCGCCATGTTTATAAGTCCCATTTACCAGATCTTCATGCAATCTAAAAATATTGTCTTCAAGACTAAGCTCAAACTCAGCGACATCCTTCTTTCTCCTTTTGTCCCTACGAAACTCAGTCCAAGCGTCGAACAAATTTTTTAATGAAATAATTTTTTCAAACATAATGAATACAAAAAATGATATCAAAACCGCCGAACAAACTCCTCTGTTTCAGGCGGTCTATAAGTTGTATCTATCATGGTATGTCAGATGCAGCCAAATTCCAAAGAAAGACAGGTTTACCATCGGCCAAAAAACGGAAAACTTGCTTTTGGAGATTCTGATTCTTATAGTTACCGCTTACCACACAAACAATCCGGAATATAAAAGGCAATCTCTGTCTAAAGCAAATACTTTGCTTGAGTGCATTAAGGTTACTATTCGACTGGCCAAAGATGTAAAAGCTCTGGAACAGCGCTGGTACATAGATTATCAGACCAGAATCCAAGAAATGGGCAAAATGCTAGGCGGGTGGATCTCTAGCACAAAACTTGATTTATGATATACTTAAATTTATGATAAATATGACATTAAAAAAACCAAACAGTAGAGTGCTTTTCTCAAGCCTTTGGGAGGCCCGTAGGAGAATTTCAACGCTTACAAAGCAACAAAAATCTACCCTTGAAAAGGAGTGGGATGTTGAGCATGCCTACTACTCTAGCGCCCTGGAAGGAAGTAAACTAGATAAGAAAGAGTTCGAAAAATTAGGAGAAAAGATTGATTAAATACCGCTATGGCAGAACGACCTCATAACGAAGAAGAATTACAAAAGCGAGAGGCTGTCGGAGTAATCCGAGCCTCTCGTTTTGTCAGACGTTATGCCAATTCGCATAAACCAATTGATGTAAATACCATCTCACTTGTTCACAAAGAAATATTTAAAGAAGCTTGGCCAGAAATAGCAGGTAAATATCGTTATGAAAATTTGAAAATTACCGACTCAAAACATTTACCGCCACACTATTCTCAAGTTTCTGAACAGATGGAGGATGCAGGAAGAGAATTTTCCAACCAACTTGAAAAACTCCAAAAAGTTGAAGGTCTCTTAATTATGAACCAAAATCCAACCGATGAAGTTTTGAGGGTCATTGACGATATTGTGACCTGTGCCGCTTGGATACATCACCTCATTACTTACATACATCCGTTTCGTGACGGCAATGGCAGAACTGCGCGACTGGTGGCAAATCTTATTTTGGAACGCTATGGTTTGGTCGGTATTTCCATAAAGATGGAAAAGGAAAACAAAAATAAGTACCGCCAAGCTCTTGCTCAAATCGACAATGTTAAAGATTATAAACCGCTCAAAGCCATTATTTACGAGGGATTGATTGATCGTTATAACGGAGTGAGTATAAAATATTACAATGTTTAGATATTTGAAAGTTCTTGTTTAATAAGCTATTATTATAGTGTCTGAAATTTTATTACTTTTTTAATATAAAATTATGTCAGAAAAATTTGAAAAAGGTATCACCCCTGAGGGGTCCAAAGAGAAGTTTTATGTGTTTGTCGAGCTTGGAACTAGAGATTTTGAATACGAGGTACATGCATCATCTGAAGAAGAAGCAGAAAAACTTGCTGAACAAGCGATAAACGAGCAGGGGTTAAAAATATCAAATATTGAAGTAAATGAAAAAGCGCTTAATCCTGATCATATAGATGGCAAATTGGGAGACGAAACAAAAGAAAGCCAAAAAACATATTATGTTTTTGTTGAACTTGGGACAAAAGGGTTAAATTTTGAAGTAATAGCCACATCAGAAGAAAAAGCCGAACAAATTGCCGCTGACAAAGTTAACGAAAGAGGACTGAAAGTTGCATATGTTGAAGCCAACAAACAACCACCCTCCCCAATGTTATCAGATGTTGAAATGTTGGAAGAATAAATTTTTAGAGTTAAATTAGCAAAATACACAGCCAAAACGAACGGATAAATGTCCGTTCGTTTTTTCTCTATGAGAGTGACTTCGGAGGGAAACAACACCCAAATTGTCGTTGCGATTGTCGGGGTTATCGTTGTTGACGTTGACGCCGTTGCGGTCAGCGTTGCCGAGATTCACAAGCTTGCCGTTAGAGGAAAGGGTTGTTTTTGCGTCTCTCCATCCAAATCAGGGGCCGTAACTGGGCAGACGCATCTTATAGGATGTAAGTAGCGCCTGTTGTGTAAAAATGCGGTGGCTGATTTAATCCGTCACCTAAGTGAATTTACATAAATCACCACTCCAGAGCGACGCAAGCAGTTCTTCTCTCATAATTCAATATTGGCGAGAATCATGACATGCACGATCCTTCATTAGCCATAAGCATTATACACCAAAAAATTGCGGCGAAGAAACCAAAGGTTTAAAGAAAAAAGATCTAAAGTATCAAGAGAGAAAAATCAGCGGAGGGAAACAACACCCAAACCGTCGTGGCGACAGCCGGGGTTACCGCTGCTGACGCTGACGCCGTTACGGTCAGCGCTGCCGAGATACACAAGCCTGCCGTCAGAGGAAAGGGCGTTTGACCAGTCGTAATTTGCTTCCAAAATGCCTCTTTCTTTTTTGTTTCTAAACTGCAAAACCCAGTCGTACAATATTTCAGCCGGAATTCGCCTGTGATTTTTATTTATCAAAAGTTCCGAGAGTTTCTTGGCCACTTCTTTCCAGTTTTTATCATAATCTTCGTCAAGCATTTTTTGTAAACCTTCAAGGAATTCGTCAGTGCATTCTTCCTGCTCCTCCTTTGAAACAGAATCCAAACCCAAAAGATAATCACGCAACACTTTAGTCTGCTCTATATAATTTTTACTTGTGGAATCAGGTACAAAATTTTTGCCAACCAGTTTCCATTCAGTCCTTAAGGAAGCGTTTTTGAAAAAATCTTCTTCACTGTACCAATCTGTATCATAAAGCAATTTTTCCTGTTCTTCTTCGCTATCTTCTTCTAAAATTGCTTGCATTAGACCGTTCATTCTCTCCATAGTCATAGGAGAGCCTTCTCCATCGCTTTCCACTCTTAATACAAGCATCTCTCCATTCTCTTTGGCTTTCTCCAATACTTCCGGACCATAAGGAATAGCCGGTATTTTATCGGTAGAAACTTCAAAGCCAAAAGTGTTCTTTATTTCTTCAACTCCATAAAAACTTTCGCCCATAATTTCTTGGGCTTGCTCGTATGAAGTCTCCATTCCTTCACTTGTCTTTTTACTGCCAACACCAAGTTCTTGCTTAAGTTTTATATATTTCTCTTTTATGGCCTTGAGTTCCTGAACACTTAAAACGCTAAGGTCCCGACCTCTTTGAATACCGGTTATTTCTTCAAGAATTTTAGAGCCGAGTTCACTCTCTTTTTCGGGATTTGTAGTTTTAGGTGCGCCTTCCATATTTATTGTTTATTAGTTTTATTTTATTTAAAGCCAGTATATCATAAAAAATTTCGCGGAAAAACCAAAGAAACAAAGAAAAAAGGTCAAAGCTTCAAGATGAGAAAAGAACAGCGGAGGGAAACAACACCCAAATAGTCGCCGCGACTGTCGGGGTGAACGTTGCTGACGTAGACGCCGTAGCGGTCAGCGTCGCCGAGAATCACAAGCTCGCCGTCAGAGGAAAGGGCTGCTGTCCAATCGTAAGTCTTCTCTAAAATTCGCTCGTTATTGCCCTTTATAGAGAGTAGGATGTCATAAAGGACTTCAGGTGGCAGTCTTCTATGATTTTTGTTTACGGTAAGCTCGAGAGAGCCTTCTGGCCGCTTCTTGCCAATCCGATTTCATGATCTCATTGATTTCTGCAAGAACCTTGTCAGAACATTCTTTCGCCTCATCTTCAGTCAGAGAACCAACCGAAGCAAGATATTCTCTTAAAATTTTTGTCTGTTCAATATAATTTGTGGAATTTTCTGCTTTGCCTCCATATGAAGTGGTTATGGATTCCGGCAACGGTGCTTTTGATGTTAACCTCCATTTCAAGCGAGGGTGAGCATTTGGAATTGGCGTACCATCTTTATTTATTCCAGTATAAAATGGCTCATCTTTATACCAACAACTACTTTCTAATTTTGCTGAGCCAGACTTATCTTGTCCGTACAAAACTTTAACTTTTTCTCCAGTAGCAGGGTCGGTCAATTCAGGAATAATTTCAAGCATATGAGATATGGTCAGGAATTTGCCTTCACTATCTTTATCAACCCCCAACACAAGCATCTCTCCATTTTCTTTAGCTTTTTCAAGATCATCTGGTGAATATGGCATATCAGGAATGTCTTCAAGAGCTACTTTGATGCCAAAAGTCTTTTCAATTTTCTCCGGTCCCATATAATCCTTACCAAGCATTTCTTTGGCCAATTCCATTTTTTTCAATAGAGTATCAGGTAAAGCTCTTCTCTCCGGCTTTGGCAATTTACCACTTGCTTCAACTTCAGCTTTTAATTTCTCAATATCTTTAATAAGTCCGGCTTTCTCTGGAGATACACCACCAATTTCCAGTCTTTTTCTTTTTGACTCACCTGGTTTAGGTTTATATTCAACCAGTCTTATGAGCTCCCCGAGCTTTTTCTGTCGGCATCACTTTCCAATTTATTGGCATAATAATAACGGAGAGCTTGCTGCATGGTTTCGTTTATATCTCCATTGTAGAATCTCAAAATAAAATCCCTGACTCTGCGAGGTTCCATACGATCATCGTAAGTGAACGATTGTGGCTGGTCCTCGGCAATTTTTCTGTTTTTCAAAAGTTCTTTGGCCGCTCTATGGAATTCTTTAAATTTTTCCAAGACTTCAGGCAGTCCGGGAATATCTTGTAGTTGCTCTGTTGTTAAACCTTCGCCTCTGGCCCTAAGGAACATGTCGGGAGTTATATTTTGCGTTCCAGATCCAATTCCAAAAAAAGCATCTGTTGAAAATGAGAATGTGCCTTCTGGAAGTTCGGTTGGCAGTTTTTTGTAAACCCATCTTCGAAGTTGAGCAGGATCTAGTGGTTCTCGGCCAAAATATCCTTTGCCTGGAGGGTTCATAAGAGCGATAATCTTGGTTTTTTCTTTATTTACCGCCACTGCTTCAGAAGCGTCTTCAGACAACACAACATCACCACCCCTTTCAAGAGAGTCTAAAACTTCATGGAGGCGAATGAGGATATTCGGGGCTGAAGCATTGAATTCGTCCAATATAATTATTTTTGTCTTGCCTTCTTCTTGCCTCAAACCGCTTGTTACTTTGCCGTCTGCAAAAATATATTCAGGATCTTCAGGTTTGCTTTTATGAGGATTGGGAATGTATCTGCCCATCAAATCTTCAACATCAGTTGCGCCGTTAAGGTTCGCATAATGAATCTCCCAACCAAGTTCAGCTGCCATTTTTTTAACAGTAGTAGTTTTCCCTAAAGAAGTACCTCCATCAACAAGTAATGGTTCACCACTTACAAACGCCACAGCGATATCCCTTTGAAGAGGCAAAGCAACTTCTTTGTCATTTATAAAATCTTTGTATTGCTCTCTTCTTGGTATAAATTGACCATTGCCACCTTTTGCTTTTTCCAAAGTGACTCCTAAATATGACGCTGAATTTTCAGTTTCAGTTATTGGCTCTAAATTTTCTGGTGCTTCAGGTTGTGATTCGCTAAATTTCATAATTTATATTGTTGATTGATATGCCGGACCGCAATTGGCTAATATATCCCAACCTTTGTCTTGAAGTTTATTCAAATCTTCTTTCAAGACAAGAAAAATTACACAACCATTGGCATAGTCTGGTGAAAATGTTTTTGACTTCATTTCGGTCTTGTCAAAAATCTCCACCTGGCCGGTAGGATACTGAACCAAAAAATCATAAAAATCTTTACTCATATTCTCCTCAATGGAAAGATACGTTTTTGGAGAATTGAATAAATCTGAAATATTATCTGATCGCTTAAATCCCTCATCATCCATTGCTGCCGAAAAATCGCTCAACTGATCTCTATCTTTGGCCACAATTAGACCAACTTCTTTTTGGCCAAAAGTTACTTTCAGGAAATCCAGGAATTCTTTGTTTTCAGTTTCTTTCATATAGCTTATTTATACTAAAAACAATGGATATTTGCAACTTTATATTTGTTACCAACATACTGACCGGCAATGTTTAAAAGTAAACTTTATAAACTTTTGAGAATTTGCCTAACTTTATAAAGTTTGCTAAAATAGCTCCATGACAACAAAACAAAAATTAGAGATTATTCAAAAGATGCTGGGACTTACCCAGACTAAACTGGCAGAGAGATTTGATGTATCCTTCCCTACTCTTAACAGTTGGCGAACTGGCAAATCTACACCGAGACCCAAAATGCAAGCCACAATAGACGAGTTATTTTTGGAAGTAACAGGGCAAAAAATAATTCCGGAAGATGCTCTTGTGGCCAAAAAACAGGCGCTATTGCAAAAATCAAAAGAACATAAAAACATAGTCGCTGAGATTTTGAATAACCCAGATGTCAGAGATCAATTCATTCTCAAACTCACTTATCACAGTAACAAAATAGAAGGCAGCACTTTGAGTGAACCGGACACGGCAGCCATCCTTTTTGATAACGCAGCCTTACCTAACAAAAGTTTGACCGAACAACTTGAAGCCAAAAATCATCAAACGGCTTTGAATTATTTGTTTGATCATATCGCTAAAAAAGAAAAAATTGACGAAATATTTGTGTTAAAACTGCACAGCGTTTTAATGAACGGGGTTCGTCCTGATGCTGGCGCTTACCGCAATCATGCCGTCCGAATAACTGGCGTCAATTTACCTACTGCAAATTATGTGAGTGTACCCAAGCTTACAGCAGAAGTCATAAAACGAATTGAAAACAAAAACAATGATAACATAATCGCTATTTCTGCGAATATACACAGCAAATTCGAACAAATCCACCCATTTTCAGATGGAAATGGCCGGGTCGGCCGACTGCTTATGAATGCAATGTTACTTGAGGCAAATTTTGCTCCAGCGATCATTCGCCAGCAGCAAAAACAGCTTTACTACACCTATCTTTACAAAGCCCAAACTACAGAAGACCAGAGTCAACTCCAAAATTTCCTTTGCGATTCTATTTTTTATGGATTCGAAATTTTAGAACGCAAAGATAAATAAAAACAGGAAAACCAAAGAATCAAAGAAAAAAGATCAAAGATTCAAGTAGAGACCCGCCTCCGCCTCTCGCTACGCTCGGGCTACGGACGGGCAAGGAAGAACTAGCGGAGGGAAACAACACCCAAATAGTCGTCGCGATGGCCTGGGCTAGCGGTGTAGACGTCGACGCCGCTGCGGCCAGCGCTGCCGAGACTCACAAGCCTGCCGCCAGAGGAAAGGGTATTAGACCAATCCCAGTTTTTTTCTAAAATACCTCTATCTTTTTTATTTTTGAATTGCAGTATCCAGTCGTATATTATTTCAGCCGGGGTACGTCTGTGGTTTTTATTGATCATGAGTTCAGATAATCTCTTGGCAACTTCTTTCCAATTCTTTTCCCAATCTTTATCTAACATATCTTGAAGTTCTTTTAGAACATCGTCAGTACATTCTTCTTTTTCTTCATCAGAAAGTGACTCTAGATTTAGGAGATAATCTCGTAATACTTTAGTCTGCTCTATATAATTTTTACCAGTAGAATTCGGCACAAAATTTTTGCCAACTAATTTCCATTCGGTTTTGACTGAAATTTCTTTAAAAAATGGCTCATTTATATACCAATCTTGATCATAAAATAGTTTACCTTCTTTATCTTTATCCATCTTTGATTCCATCATTGCTTTCATTTCCAACATGGTCATAGAAGCTCCGCTCCCGTTATATTCAATTCTAAGTATTAGGAATTCACCCAATTCTTTGGCTTTCTCCAAAACTTCTGAACTATATGATACGGGAGGAATTTTGTCAGCAGAAAATTCAAAACCAAAAGCGTTTTTTATCTCTTCCACTCCGTAAAAACTGTCGCCCATAATCTCCTGGGCTTGTTCGTATGAAGTTTCTAATTCTTCCTCACTTTCAATATTTAATTCTTGCTTTAACTTTATATATTTCTCTTTGATGGTTTTCAACTCTTTTACACTTAAAGCACCTAGGTCACGGCCCTTTTGTATATGTTCTATTTCTTTAAAAATAGCAGACGAGGAATTTTCGCTTTTTTTCCCTCTTCTTTTTTAATTGGCGATCCTTCCATTTTTTAAATACTAAAAATTTTGATAATTGGCAATCACTTCTTTTATAAGGTCAGCCAGCTTCTCGGCCATCTCTTCCACCTTAACATTTGCAATGCTATTTGGATAATATCTGCCAACATGGTCGGTCCCCCCGCCTATACCCAAGCCTATCAAACGAATATCGCTTTCTTCAAGCACTTGTTTAATCATTTTGCCAAGTTCATATTTTGTTCTCGGATGCATTGAAGATTCTTCGGGTGTTCCATCAGACATAACAATTAAAAATTTTTGATCGGCTTTTTGTTTCTCTAATCTTTTTGAAGCTTGCTCCAATGCCCAACCGTCATCATTCCATCTGGCCTTCCCCGTATCGCTAGTATCATTTACTTCTTGAAGCATGCCACCCATATGCTCTCTTATAATTTTTGACATCTGTTCTCCAAAATCTTGATACTCATATATGCGGTCATTGAACCCAAGTATTTCAAGGTTGATCGACAAACGGTTCAAAACTTCCGACAAAACAATAACAGCTTTAAAAGTTTCTTCTATTTTATTTCCATTAGACATGGAACCGGAAAGATCAACCAACATGGAAATAGCGTAGTCTTTTTCTTTTGGAAGTTCTCTCTTTTGCCATGCCTTGCTTTCCATCGCCGGAACTGATTTGGCTTTTTCTTGAATCCTTCTCTTGATGTCTATTCTCTTGCCGGTAGTGAAGCCGCTTTTCCAGCCCCTGGCTCTACGCTCCACAAATATCTCTCTCAAATCATTTTCAAGTTTGTCTATGAGAGGAAGGACTTCTTTCCTCATTCGTTCATAAACATTTTCATCCTTTTTTAATTCTTTAGCCACTCTGTCCTTATATTTTTTCAATTCTTCCTCATCAACTTCTTGTGTTTCTTTTCCGGTTTTTGCTTCTTGTTCAACTTCTTGTTTTGGCTTAACTTCCGCATCCCGTTCCGCCTTCTTTTCCGGATTATCAGAAAGTTTGCCTTGTAATTCCTCATTGAGAGCTTCTTCAAATTCTTTCATGGCTTTTTCAGCCTTATCTTTTATTTCTTTTTGCTCTCCTTCAGGAAGAGATTGTATGTACTCTTTTATTTTTTGTTTTAAATCTTTTGAAAGAGAGTCTAAATCTACAGGTTTGCCCCCCGGAGATTGTTCTTCTTCCATATCTTGTGGCACACCTTCTTTGGCCTGCTTGTCCGCCGTAGCTTCAGCGGAGGCGGATTCAATAGCTTTTTTAATAGCTTCTTCTAAAGCTTGCTGCTCTTCCGGAGTTAATTTATCTTTTAATTCTTGTGGCATTCCTTTTTCTCCCTTTTCTTCACCTTCGCCTTTCTCTTTCTGCATATCCTTTAACAATTCTTCCATTTTCTGATCTTCCATATCGGCCTCTACAAGTTTTTTAAATTCCGGCCAGATCTGATCTCTGTTTATTTGATACGAAAGCTCGGCATATTTTCTGATCAAGCCCTCGCTTTTATCAGCCTCTTGCCTGGAAGGATACCTAAGCCAAGAATCTTGTGCTGATAACAAGGTCGCTTCCACCACAGTCTTCACTTCTTCCGGCAAATCAGATGACAATCCAAATTCTTGTCCTTTAGTTTCCCTAAACCATTGTTTTATATATTCGAATCCGGCCTGCATAAATCTGGGTTTATATCCCAATTTTTGATCGGCCTTTTCTCTGGCTTTGGCTTCAAAATCCAAATCTTGCTCGTAAGCCAGACCCATCTGCTCTCCGAATTTTGGATAACTTTCAGCTACAAAGTTGTTATCTCTCGGATCTTCTATGGAGTTCATCATGAAAGAAAACCCCGGTTGTTTCCATTCTTCAAGAGGAATAAAATCTGTTCGACTGATTCTTCTATGGCCTCCTTCGTGAGAAATAACGAATCTTAAATAATCCATCGGTTTTTCCAAAAGATCTTTAGGATCAATTCGTATTATGTTATTTTTAAAATCCCAATACCAACCACCGCCAGGTTCATTAAGCTCAATTGGAATACTAAAGTCTTTGCCTATAAAATATGCCAAAGATGAGAGTGTTTGCTGTTTCTGTTTTATTTCTTCCTGCTGCTGCGGGAGTAAATTGGGCAAGAATTTGTTTTTCTCTTTCTGGTTTTAAAGCTCGGAAAATCTCTCCGGCATTTCTGCAGTTTTATTTTCAGGTGTTTCGCCGTCTAATTTAATGCCTTCCATGGTTTCCATAATACCACTTTTATTAATTCTTTTTAACCTGCTAGAATAAGGTATGCCAGACGAAGAAAACATACAACAAACGCCAGAACCACGACAGAAGCACCTGTCCAGCAGGCAGATTCTATGCCTCGCCGAAATGCCCCCTGTAGCCACCGAAGCCCCCGCAAGCCCGGAGGACCCCTTTCCCGGCCAAAGATGATAATTCCGCAAATGAGCCATTAGAACAGAATACACAAATTTCTCAACCTGAAATAACGCCCCCTAACCCCCTCTTACCATCCGACGTCCGCTTCCCGGAAAAGCAAGAGGGAAAACCGGAAACCCCAACAACAGAAAGCGAAATAAAAATTCCCGAACCAACAACCTCTCCCTCGCCAGAGCAGCCAACGGCTCAGATGGTGGCAAGTGAGCCGTTGGAGAAAAGGCGCGAAAATCTGAGTAAGGCAAATCTAACAAGACAAAATAAGAAGAGAAAGAAAATTGATGTAATTTTAAATTTGTTTGCTGAAAATTCAAAAATAACAAACGACGAAGTAGAAAAACTTTTGCATGTCTCTGACGCGACGGCGACAAGATATTTGGAAACTTTGGAAAAAGAAGGAAAAATACAACAAGTCGGAAAAACTGGAAAATATACACATTACGAAAAAATTTGAGTAACAAATATGCACTCTAAACGGCTCTTACTAGGTAACGGCTCAAATGGCGGGAAATGAGTCGTTGTCCCCAAAACTTTTACAAGACCTATTATGGTATAATAAACATAACATGGCTACACAAAGCATAAAATCTCCATACACAGCCGAAAACGTGGCAAAGTATCTCATATATCTAGCTTCGCAAGAATTTGTAGGTGACAACAAAGAAAGAGAAGGTATTACTAATTTGAAGCTACAGAAAATTTTGTATTTTGCTCAGGCGTTTTATCTTGCTAAACTCGGCAAGCCCCTTTTTGCTGATAAAATAGAAGCTTGGGGATATGGGCCTGTCGTGCCTAGTGTCTATAAAAAATTTAAAGAGAATGGAAGCGACCCGATCATTCTTGAAGAAGACAAATCATCAATTGCTGAAGAAGACAAAGAAAATTTGAAAAGAATATGGAGTACTTTCGGTGGATATTCCGCAAGTAGACTTGTTGATATCACACACGCTCACACTCCATGGAAAGAAGCCCACACCTCTCCAACTCAAATAATTTCCCATAAGTCACTTAAAGAATACTACAGTCCCCTGCTTAACAAGTAGCATGGGTAATCCGTGCTATGGAACCAGAGACTCCTACAAAATTTGATTTAAGACAAACTGAATCAAAAGTATTTTTTGCTATTTGCGATTGTTCACTTGATAAAAAATATTCCTTCTGGAAATTAAGCAGAGAACAGGCGGAAAAATTTATTAAAAAGACTAAAGTATATAGAAAAACTAACATGGGGACAATGGATTTCTCTTCCTCGCGAAAGTGGGCTGACTCCAGAAAAACCTGGAACTGAAAGTTTTGGAATGGTAGATGAGCAAAACACTTGTGAGAGGAAATTTGTAGAGCAATATTATTTTCATTTTCGTGTAGAGCAAAAAGGTCTTTTTCGCATCTTTGGATATCAGAGGGATCAGTTTTTCTGCATAATACAAATAGATTTTGACGGTAAAATACACCACTAACGGCTCATTTCCTGCCATTTGAGCCGTTAAACCTCGCTAAATCTCAGGGGTCGCATTTTGTTGAGAGAGACTTCATGCTCTTGCTTTTTTTGGGCGTCGGAGAGGCGCAGGCGCATATCTTGCATGACATTCATATAAGCGATGAAGGCTTCGTAAGGCGATTCGTAAGGCGAAAAATATTTGTGAACATCGCCATCGTTCCACCATTTGGTGCACATATAATAGAAGTGGTCAGAAGTTTGCAGGCGGCGCCAATCTTCGATAAGTCCGGATCGTCAATGTGAATTATTTCTTTACCCAAAGCATAAATGGTGTCCAGAGCTTCTTTTTGCAAATCATTTCCAGTCCAAGCCGAAAGATCGCGCTCGGTATCGGCCCAAGAGACATGGTAAGGCACATCAAGCTCGCCCTTAGCTTCGTAGCGATTTATAACTTCAGACGGAGTGGCAAAATTATTATCCGGATGTTTTCAAGATTTCGCCGGGCAAATATTTCAAAAATTCAAATATGCCCGTATCTTCCCACTGATGTTCGCCAAATGTCTCATAATCCATAAAAAGATTTATGGTATTCGCCGTTGCCGTTATGAGCAGAAATCCAATCGGCAAATTTTGGTGCTGTTAGAGGAAATTCTTTCCAACTCCTCTCGCTAAAACGAAAAGCGATGTCATCTGAAAGGCGGTAGTGTTTGAGGAGTAATTTTATATTTTCTGTGCCAACTGGCTTGTAAACAAAAGTAGGGCTGCGCCAGCCCAAAATACCATCGGCCCCTTCGGCCAAAATACCTTTATAGCCCATGCGCTCCGCCATCTTGGCAATCGCATTAGAATAAATGAGCTCGGTGTTGCGGAAAACAGAAGGTGTGACTCCGAACAAATCGTGAATTTTTTTGCGATGAAGACCAACTTGGATTTACAAATTCTTCTTCATTATAAATAGAGGCCAGTGAGTGGTGATAAGTTTCTGACAACAGTTCAACATTGCCGGTATCAACCAAATATTTAAAAGAATCAATCACAGTCCGGAGCGTATTTTTCAAATTGTTCCAAAGCCACACCGGATATTGAAAAACTTGCTTTAAATTCCGGATTATTTTTTATATTTTCAAGTAAAACCGCATTGGCCGGCAGATAACATTTGCCGAGCCACTTTTTCTATGATGGCTTTATTGTCCAAACTGGTACCGCTTTCATCATTAAAATAGGAACTGTTTTGACCGACATCAAAAATACGGTACTTGCGCACCCTCAAAGGCTGGTGAACTTGAAAGTAAAAACATACCGAAGGCATTGTCTAAAGAATTATATACTGAAATCAAAGACTCGGCTGCTTTTTTCCAGTGGATAGCTTTTACTTCTTCCCTGCCATTTACTCTAAAATGATTTTTTAATTTTTTGTGGCACAAAACAGAGAGCACTTTGTCGGCCATATCATCAATATCCCAAAAATGAGATTTGAGAGCCGAAGATAAAATTTCGCTTACTCCGGATTCTTTGGAAACCAGCACAGGCACTTCTGAAATCATGGCTTCAAGCGGAACCAAACCAAAAGGTTCCGAAACAGATGGCATAACAAATATATCGGCTGCCTTATAAACTCTGTTTAATTCCTCACCCCTCAAAAATCCGCAGAAAATAAATTTGGAAGACAGTCCTCTGCCAGCCACTTGCCTTATCATTTCTCCTTCCATATCACCGCTGCCGGAAACCACAAAAAAAGTATTGGGCTCGTAAGAGAGCACTTTCTCGGCCATAGAGACAAAATAATCGGGACCCTTTTGCAGAGTGATGCGACCAACAAACAAAACTATTTTATTTCCGTTCTGTTTTAATCTGTTCAAGTTTTCTTCAATTACCGCACAGTTGTTGCCAAATTCAATTCCATTGTAAATCACTTTTACTTTTGCCGGAGAAATTCCGTATTTCTCCACCACTTTCTTTTTGGTGCGCTCCGAAACAGCCACAATTTTGTCTGCTTGGCGGAAACCTTCGAGCTCAATATTGTAAATATCGCCGTTTATATTATCGCTGCCGCTTCTATCAAACTCGGTGGCATGAATGTGAGCAACTAGAGGCTTGCCTGAAGCAATTTTCCCGGCAATACCGGCCGGATAGGTGAGCCAGTCGTGGGCGTGAATGACAGAATGTTTATTTTTCCTGGCTATGGCCGGAGCTTTGAGGGCATAGGATTTTACTCTTTCCATTAAGTTCCCCGATATGGATGCCGGCAAGCCATACTTTTGAGCTTCTAAAGAATTGGAGTGACTTTGGTAGCCGGCAAATAAACTTTTGATTTGAGTATCATCCATAAGATCAGTCGATTCGTTTGCAAATACAAATTTGCACCAAGGAGCAGAAATTGGAATTTTAAAAGGCAAGACAAAAGTTAAGCCGACTCCGCTTGAAGCAAGAGCTTTGGAAAGTCCTTGACAAGCAACACCCAAGCCGCCGCTGTTAAATGGCGGAAATTCCCAGCCGAACATCAAAACATTTGGTAATTTAAAACTGGCCACTTAACTATTATACCGTTTTTTTAATTTTAAATTAAAAATTATGGGTAAAACTGACAAAACAACAATAAGAATGACGATGGGGGTAATATATTTATCTATACCGGGAACGATTGTGCCCAAAAAGAAACCTAGGAGAGCCAGACCAACCGCCCAAAGCAAGGCGCCAAAAATATTAAAAATTAAAAACTTCCTGTATTTCATCTCCCCCACTCCCGCCAAAATGGGCGCAAAAGTTCTGACGATCGGCACAAAACGACCTATAACCACAGTCATGGGGCCGTATTTATCATAATATTCCTTGGTTTTTTGCAAATATTTCTTGTTAAAAAACAAAGAATCTTCTTTAGTAAAAATTTTGTTGCCGACTTTGGCGCCAAACCAAAACCCCACATTATCACCAAGTATGGCGGCAAAACCCAAAATAATAATGAGCCAATATATATTGAATAGACCTTGCGAAGCCAAAAGTCCGGCTGCAAAAATCATAGATCCCCCAGGTAGGAAAAAACCAAAAAAAACTCCGGACTCGGCAAAAACAATGGCAAACATACCAGCATATCCCGTGACTTTTATAAGTCCAATGATATCAATATTAAAAATACTCATTAAGTGGAATTATAGCATAAAAAGAAAGCGGCATTGAAATCTGTTGAAATCAATGCCACCCAAGTTTTCCTGCTTTTTTACTTGAACATTTTTTTGTAATCATTCTCAATCTCTCTTTCCACGTTCCTAAACCTTTTAGCTTGTCGTCTCTTTAAAACCAAAATTTCAAGGGAATATGCAAAAAACAAAGACGAATCCCAAATGAAAATACCCCCCAACACTGAAAGCAACAAGTAGGTTATGAGGAGTGGAATCACCCACAAACCCCATTGTGCACTAAGACCGGAGGGAAAACATTTGTGCCAACTGAAATAGTTAACCGCTAACACTAAAACAATCGGTATAATTTCCCCCATTAGTTCACATTTTATGAACTTGGCGCGCTTTTCCAGCCGGTCAATCTCGTTTTTGATCGCATCAGGATTCACTTTCATACTCCTTCCGGTGGCTAATTTACATTAAAATACGTCCAATTGCAAAAGCCCCAAGTGTCAAAGGGAACCTTTGACACTTTACTTTCATTATTTACCGTGGCAATGTTTGTACTTGATCGGAGTACCATCCGATTTTTTTGCACCACACCAGCAAAGGTCATTACGACCAATGTTTTTGTGAGGATCAGAAGCGGGGTTTGAAGAATTTCCAGATTCGGTAACACCGGTTATTTTAAGCGCCTGATTCTCCACTTCTTTTTGGGCCGCTAAATCAACATTAAGAGCCGACTCGTTGACGCGAGTAATCGTTCCCAAAATAGTACTTTCTATAGACTCTTCCATTTCTTTGAAAAGTTTTAGACCTTCCTTTTTATATTCAACCAGCGGATCTCTCTGACCGTAAGCGCGCAAATTAACGCTACCGCGCAGATAATCCATTATTTCCAGATGATCCACCCAAAACATATCAAAAGTCTGCAGGCACAATTCTCTGAATGCTTTTACAAAATTTTCTTCTCCCAATTCTTTTCTCTTTTTTTCTATCGCTTCTTTTATTTCAAGCAAAGCATTCTCTGAAATTTTGTCTAAATAATCTATAACTGTTTTGTTGTCTCCAGCCAAAATATTTCTTCTTCTTTCATAAAAAGTTTTTCTCTGAAAATTCAAAACATCATCATATTCAAGTATGTGTTTACGGGCGTCAAAATTAAGTCCTTCTATTTTTTCCTGAGCGCTTTCGAGCGACCGAGTAATAAGTTTATTTTCGATAGCCTCGTCTTCAGGAATCCCAAGACGGCCCATCATGTTTTTAACCGTATCGGCGGCAAAAACTCTCATAATGTGATCTTCCATAGAAACGAAAAACTGAGTTTCTCCCGGATCTCCTTGCCTGCCGGAGCGGCCGCGCAGCTGGTTGTCTATGCGCCGAGCGTCATGCCTTTCAGTACCTAAGACAAAAAGACCATCCAAACCCTTAACTTTTTCATAAGCTTCTTTTTCAAAAGGCGCTCCTCCAAGTTTTATATCAACGCCGCGGCCTGCCATGTTGGTCGCTACTGTCACCATTCCCTCTCTGCCTGCTTGGGCGACAATTTCTCCTTCTCTCTCATGGTTCTTGGCATTTAACATTTCAAAGACAACACCTTCTCTTTTCAAATATTCACCAAGCAGTTCATTTTTTTCAATAGATATGGTGCCGATGAGCACCGGTTGGCCTTTTTTCTGCAGCCCTTTTACTTTTCTGGCAATAGCTAAAAGCTTGCCATTTTCGGTCTGGAAAATGAGGTCATTCATATCTTTCCTTGCCCCCGGTCTGTTTGTCGGTACAGCCACCGTATTCAAACCATAAACTTTGTAAAATTCTTCGCTAGAAGTAAGGGCCGTACCGGTCATGCCAGAAAGCGTCTGGTACATCCTAAAATAATTTTGGTAAGTGATGGAAGCAAAGGTACGACTCTCTTTTTGGACGCTAACATTTTCTTTGGCTTCAATGGCTTGATGCAAACCTTCCGACCAGCGCCGACCCGGCTGGAGCCTTCCCGTGTAGGGATCGACAATGACCACCTCGTCTTCTTTAACCACATAATCTTTATCTATTTTATATAAAGCTTTGGCTTTTACCGCGGTTTCCAAATGATGCACCAGTTTTATACCACCTTCGACGTAGATGTTTTGAAGACCCAAAATTTCTTCAGCTTTACTTATGCCAGGATCGGTCAAAAGCACCGCGTGCATTTTTTCATCAACTGTATAATGCTCTTCTTCTTTAAGTTTGTCGGCCACAGAGGCAAATTTTTTGTATAAAACATCAGAATCCGCCGAGGGAGCGGAAATAATAAGGGGCGTCCGAGCCTCATCAATCAATATAGAGTCTATTTCATCTATGATGGCGAAGTGGTGTCTTTTTTGCCTGACACTTTCATATTTATATTCAAGATTGTCTCGCAAATAATCAAACCCAAATTCACTGTTGGTGCCATAAGTAATGTCAGCTTCATAAGCTTCCACTCTGCTCACAGGTTTTAAAAATTCATGCACAATATGGAAAGATCCTTTTTCATCTCTTTCTTTATCTTTGTCGCTATGCTCTGGGTCATAAATAAAACTCGATTCATGTGCGATGACACCCACCCGCAAACCCAGCGCATCATAAATTTCTCCCATCCAAACAGCATCGCGGCGTGAAAGATAATCATTGACCGTCACCACGTGCACTCCTTTGCCAGCTAAAGCGTTGAGATAGGCCGGCAGTGTGGCTACCAGAGTTTTGCCTTCACCGGTGCGCATCTCGGCAATGCCTCCTTTGTGCATGACAATGCCGCCGAGAAGCTGCACATCAAAATGCCGCTCACCGAGCGTTCTCCTAGCCGCCTCACGCACACAAGCGAAAGCTTCCGGCAAAATATCTTCCAGCGTCTCACCTCCGCCAGCTGGCGGATTTAATCTTTCTTTAAATTCTAAAGTTTTATTTTTTAATTCCTCATCCGACAGCTTAGAAACAGCTTCTTCAAAGCTGTTTATTTTAGGAATTAAAGGCGCTATTTCCTTTATATAGCGCGAGCTTCCGTCGCCAAACATTTTGTTCAAAAATGACATAACGAGCTTATTTTAACACAAAAAACAGCTAAACAAAAACTCCGTCCATCAGCTAACGGAGCGGAATCTTTGTTAAGTGGGAAAAGGGCCTATGCTCTTTTCTTCTTTGTTGCTTTCTTTTTCTTTGCTGCCATTTTAATGAGACTCAAATTAAATTTTGAAAAAAATTTAACGAGTGAATTACTTTTTAAGTGCGCACTTGTGAGAAAATTTTATAAAAACTTTCGCAAGTATTCGACCTGTATCAATTATCGCTCTAAAAAAAATTTTAGTAAATGATTTTTTGCAAAAATATGTGGATAACTAAAAAATTTCTTAAAAGAAAAAAGTATTAAAATTATTTTCTGAGGCTCGTCTTGCAAGAAAATAATTTTAATACTTTTTTCTGGTATCTTTTGCGTCGTCGCGCGACCGGCGGAAGCGATCTCCAAAACAAATGTCTATGTGAGTGCGAACCGCCGGTCACGCCGCGACACATATTCATAATAACTCATTTTTATAAAAAATTACACAAACGAAAAACCACCATCTCTGGTAGTCTTTCGCAGACATTCATTTGTGCTGAAAATTGCTTTCTAGCACTCACTCCGCAAGTATAGCACAAACTAAAATTAATGCAAATCTTGTGCAAAAACAGAAAAACATTGTTTCAAGAGCCTTATCCTTATGACCTAACGCAGAAACAATGTTTTTCTGTTTTTGCTACGGATTCCTCCCCGCTTTTATCTCATTTATATAGTATGTACCCTGGTCTTTGAAAGAAGGCTGCAATTTTATAATTTCCTCCAGAGTGGCTATGGCATCAGCTCTGTCCCCCGCCTGCAGATAGGCGGCGGTAAGGGTGATCATGTGCTGAAGGTTCCCCGGTCAAGTTCAATTCTTCTTTTAACCACGGCAATTATCTGATTGTACTGTTTGAGAGTGAGAAGCACCGATAAGTACCTGTCATCAAAAATAATCGTAGATTCTGGTACTCCGCTTAAAATTTGATCCGAAAGAGTTTTGTTGCCGCTGGAAAGCAAAGCCAAGCCGTATATGAAGCGCGCCTCCGTATACGACGGTTCAAGATCAAAAGCCGTCTTAGCATTCTGTACAGCCTCCGTCACTTTACCTGCGAGAAGATAATTATTTACCAGCTCAAAATACATTTGCTGCTTATTGGGAGAAAGTTTTTGAGCATCGGTCAGCTGCTCGACAGCTCTGTCATACAAGCCAAACCTTGAAAGAAACATTCCATAAAAAAGTCTGTAACGAGCATCATTTGGTGTTATAGTCAATTGTTTTACAAAAGCTTTGTCTACAGCATCAAATAGCTGCTGTTTTAGTTCGGCGCTGGCATTTGGATTTACCTCCAAATTAATTGCGGTTTGCGATATGTGCTCCAAACTCTCGGAGAAACCCATACCGTAATTGGAAAGAGGTCCGGCATAGTCGCTGATTGTCCCAATTTTGCCGGAACTCTCCAATCGCAAAACCGCCAGCAAATCCACATTTTGTCTCCATGGCAGATAAATAACAAAATATACGACAGCTATGGTAACAATCAGTATCAGCGCCTCGGCGATAGGTTTTGATTTTTCACTTTCAAACATTTTGGAAATTCTGGCTGAAATTTTATCCCACACAGACATTTGTATTTCCGGCGCATGAGAATGCATATAAGCAAGGACAGTGAAAAATAATATGTAACTGCTTATCTGATCAAAAACGAAAAGATTGTTAAAGAAATATGCAGAGATGAGCCCAAACATTATGGCCTTCTCATTATTGGATAAATTTTCATTTTTGGATTTAAAAATATAAAAAAGCAGAGCCAGAAGTATAGATAAATAAGAAAGAAGACCCAACGCCCCGCCGGCGACAAGCCAATCCAGAGGAGTGCTGTGGGCCCTGTCAAACCACGGTTCCTGACCATACGCCCTCGGATCGTAATATTTGTTGAATACGAAATTGAAGCCTTCCTGCCCCCAACCTAAAATTGGTTTTTCTAAAAATCCTTTCCAGGCCATCGGCCAAACAAAATATCTGCCTTGAGTTTCAATTTCTGAAATGGAAAGCGAAGAGAAGCGGCTGAGGACCGGACTGTTTTGGACAAAAGGAAGCATTCTTCAAAGCAAAAAACAATCCGACAAAAACAATCAGAGCCAGCAGATGCCGATAGCGGCAATTTTGCTTATCCGCGTATTGATGGACCTTTTTCTGATTTAAAAGCCAGAAATACAAAGGTAACCAGAGCGCCGCCAAGAAGACCCAAAATTGCCCCTCTGGTAGCCGTAAAATAGAGCACCGCAAGGTCCATTAGGGCGACAAGACCAGATCAATACTCTTTGCCAAATCACCCTGAAGCGGACAAAAAGCAAAGCGGCAATGAATATATGGAAAACCATATAAATGGCGAGGTAGGAAGCGTTCCCAAGAGTGCCATCTACTCTTACTCCTCCTTGATTGATAGTGATCTTGCCGGCAATTTGAAGAAAAGAATAAATAGCCATGACGGCTGAGGCGCCAGAGGCTGGTGGCCAAAAGCTTATTCCATATGTCCTGAGTCTTAAGCATCGAACCCATCACCAGGAAAAAGGCTCCAAGATGCAAAAGAGTGATATAGCCTTCCATTCTTTCATAATTGCTCCAAAAAGCTTTGAAAGGATTTACAGCAAAGAAATCAGCCACTCCCATCACTATCAAAAAAGTCAAGTATGGCTCCAGATATCCATGAAAACTTAGGCCGGTAGGATTTATCTCTTATGGCCAGCGCTACATAACAGGCAAAAATAATTTCAACAATGAGTCTGAAAACAAAAGCTTTGCCGGTAATAAAAGGAAAGAAAAGTGAAGAAGTGACAACAAACGGCACAAACGGAATAGCAAAAAGCCCGGCTAATATAATGTACTTAAACTGATTATTGGTCATATACTCCATATATTAACATAAGGAATCAAATATGGTAAGGTGATCCCATGAAGAAAGCTTTGATTAGCGGTATCACCGGTCAAGACGGCTCTTATTTAGTTGAATTGCTTATTAAAAATGGATATGAGGTACACGGCATTATTCGCCGTTCTTCCAGTTTTAATACTTCCAGACTTGACCATTTATATAAAGACCTTCATAAAAAAAATGTAAAGCTAATACTTCACTACGGCGACTTGGCAGATGCAGAAAATATAAGAAAAATTATTTTCTCCATTAAACCCAACGAAATATATAATATGGGCGCCCAGTCTCATGTTAGAGTATCTTTTGATATTCCGGAATACACCGCAAATATTACGGCTTTAGGAACGTTGCGAATACTGGAAACCATAAGAGATTTTGAGCAAGAATTCGGAAAAAAAATTAAATTCTACCAGGCGAGTTCAAGTGAAATGTTTGGCGCCACACCACCTCCCCAGAACGAAGAGACACATTTTCATCCGCGCAGTCCGTATGGATGCTCTAAAGTTTTCGCTTTTAACATAACCAGACTCTATCGAGAAGCTTATGGTATTTTTGCCGTCAACGGAATTTTATTCAACCACGAGAGTCCAAGGCGTGGAGAAACATTTGTTACCAGGAAAATAACTCGGGGTATTGCCCAAATAAAGGCCGGTTTGGATAAAAAAATATATTTAGGAAATTTGAAAGCCAGGAGAGATTGGGGCTATGCGCCCGAATATATGGAAGCAGCATATCTTATGATGCAGCAAAATAAGCCAGACGATTTTGTCATAGGCACCGGCGAAAGCCATTCCATAAAAGAATTTTTGGAAGTGGCTTTCATGGAAGCCGGGCTTGGAAATTATAAAAAATATATAAAGATAGACAAAAGGTATTACCGCCCAGCTGAAGTAAACAATCTTATAGCCGATATAACCAAAGCCAAAAAAATCCTCGGATGGAAACCCAAAACCACCTTCAAGACTCTGGTAAAAATTATGGTAAAAGCGGATATAGAAAATGAACTTAAAAAATAGTGCGAATATAGAAAAAATCTCTTATTTCTGTTATTATATTTCAGATTATGGAGACCACCGTTATAAGGCCGCGTAAAACATTCAGTTTTAAGGATATTAAAGAGCTCTGGCAATACAGAGAGCTCTTGTACTTTTTTGCTTGGAGAGACTTGAAAGTACGCTATAAACAGACCTTTATAGGTGTGGCTTGGGCCATATTCCAGCCATTTATAACTATGGTGGTTTTCTCGGTATTTTTCGGCGGGCTGGCCAAAATACCTTCCGACGGAGTGCCCTACCCTATTTTCGTTTATGTCGGCCTTTTGTTCTGGCAATTTTTTTCAACCGCTCTGTCCGATACAAGTATGGCCCTTATAAGCAACCAAGCAATTATAACCAAAGTTTATTTTCCCAGACTTATTTTGCCCATTTCAACCGTTGTGACAAAATTGGTGGATTTTTTGATCGCCACCCTAATACTTCTCGGCCTTATGTTTTATTACGGATATATGCCGCATATTTCGGGACTTCTGATTTTACCGCTGCTTCTTCTCATTACATTTATGGCTTCCATCGGCGGCGGACTTTTCTTGGCCTCTATAAATGTAAAATACAGAGATGTCAGATACGCTCTTCCTTTTTTTATACAAATAATGCTTTTTATCACTCCTGTTATTTATCCTGCTTCTATCGCCGGCAAATATTCGTATCTTTTGGCCATTAATCCTATGACCGGAGTCATTCAAAGCGCCAGGGCGGCCATACTTAGGCACCGCTCCCATCAATTGGTTGCTTGTTGGCATATCACTTATCGTCACATTTACGCTTATGATATTCGGAACATACGTATTCAAAAAAACCGAGAGATATTTTGCCGACATCATATAATAATTTTAAAATATGGATACCAAAAAATGGAAAGATTATGAACGGGCTTACCATCTGAGGTCGGCAAAGTACAGCGGCGGAAAATATTTGAACCTTGAGAGAAAGCACTTGGGGTCATCGAATATATAGATAAGGCTGTAAATCTTAGCGGCAAAAAAGAATTGATTTTTTGCGATGCCGGATGCGGCAACGGCATATACTTGAAATACTTTCAAAATAATCATCCTAATGTCGGCCTCTATGGATTTGATTTTTCTAAAACAATAGTAGATATAACAAAACAAAATACCGGATTAGACACTATAATAACAGGCAATTTGGAAGAATCTCCTTTTGGAGACGGTAAGTTTGACTTAATCCTCTGCACCCAAGTCATTGAGCATATGATTGACGACAAAAAAGCTATGAGCGAGTTACATAGAATGCTAAAGGAAAGCGGATATCTGGTAATAAGCACAGATAATAAAGACGATATGGTGAGCAAAATACTTAATGCGCCATTCAAATTATTCTCTTACCTCATCAGATTATTGAGAAAAAACAAAAAAGCCAAAGAATTTTTCCCTCACAAAGAATATCCTATAAAAGAATTTACAGACCTCATCCAGAGCCAAAATTTTAAAATAATAAATACGAGCACCTTCCGCTTCTCCCTGCCCTGGCCATTTTATAAAATAAAAGCATGCAGAAGTCTGCTTGATGAGTTTGAGAAACTTACATCCAAAATGGGTTGGTTTAAAAACAGAGGTGATATCGTAATCGCCCTGTGCAAAAAATAATGAAAAATTATTTAAAAAAACATTTACCAAAACCAATATGGAACTTCTTAAAAAAGACATTTAAGAGAGATTTGACCTACTTTGAACTCACAAGATTATTGCAAAGTATAAAAAATCCCATCTTCATTGACGGCGGTGCTCACAGTGGCGAAACCATAGAGAAGTTGCAAATATACTTTCCGAACGCTGAGATATACGCTTTTGAAGCCATACCGGAATTGGCAAATAATATCACTAAAAGTGCCGGTGTTACGATTTTCAGCAAGGCTCTGGGTGAAAAAGAGCGAACGCTGTCAGCCTTCAATATTACGCAATCTTCCGATTGCTCTTCGGCGTTCAACACCGAGTTAATCAACGCCTGAACTTGTCTCCCCAGAAGTCAAAAATCATTAAGAAAATTGATGTGGAGTGTGTAAGCATAGACACACTATTAAATACTGGGCAAATAAAACAACCAGATGTCATCAAATTGGATTTACAGGGTTACGAACTATATGCTCTTAAAAGGGGCAACACAGGCACTCAAGAACACCAAAATTGTCTACACCGAAGTTGAATTTGTGCCTTTCTATAAAAACCAGCCACTGTTTGAAGATGTCGAAAAATTTATGTCAGAAAACAATTTTAGACTGCATAAATTATATGATATACGGAAGAAAGAAGGAGTAAAAACCTTTGGCGATGCGGTTTTTATAAATGATAAATTTTTAAAGAATTAAAAATTATGCAACCAATCATTGAAGTAAAAAACATA